>JAISPQ010000119.1 GCA_031274955.1 Rhodanobacter sp. | reverse complement strand
TGCGCGAGGCAGTCGTCGGCTACCAGCGTCTGCTGGGCGATGACGCCGATGTCACGATCGCCACCCAAAACGGCCTCATGATCGCTCTGCAATCGCAAGGCAAGAATCAGGAGGCGCTCGAATGGGCGCGCCGGATCGTCGACAGCCACCGGGGCCGTGGCGGCACGGACACGCCCAGCTTCGCCAGCAACCTGGGCAATCTGGGCGAAACACTGGAGCAACTGGGTTATTACGAGGAGGCGCTGCCACGGCTGCGCGAGGCGTATGCCATCTTGCAGCGCCACTACGGCGAGGGCAGTGTGCATGTCCATATCACCCGCCTCAACATCGCGCATGTGCTGATCCTGATGCACCAGCATCAAGAGGCGCTGGCCCTTTTGAACGCGGAAATACCGCCTTCTCTGGAAGGCTATTCGGTGTCAACCGAGCGCGCACGGCGTCTCGTGCTGCTGGGCGATTGCTACGCCGATATGGGCCGCGCCGATGAAGCGCGACGCTACTACGACGAAGGGGAAGCCTTCGTCGTAGCCAATTTCAAACCGGACAATGTCTTTGCGGTCTTTGCCAACGGCTATATCGACTGGGGCCGCGCGCGCCTGTTGTTGCAGGAAGAGCGCTATCGGGAAGCACTGCCCAAGCTGCGCAATCTGCTCGAACGCTTCCGCAGCGCAGGTTCATCCAACATCAACTATCAGGCAACGGTATTGCGTCTGCAAATGGAACTGGCGCAAACGCTCGTGGCGCTGCATCAGGCCGCCGAAGCCACGGAGCTTGTGAAATCCAGCAGTGAGGCCATCGGCAAACTCGCACCCACCCACCCGGCCTACCAGAACCTGCAACGGCTGCAGGCCCAGTTAGGAGCAGGGGCGAGGGGCGGGGAGTAGGGAGTAGGGAGTAGGGGCGGGGAGTAGGGAGTAGGGGGAAAAAGCTTGTCATTCCCGCGCGCTTCTGGCGCGAATGACCGGATTTTCCACGTAACGCCATGATTCCAAAACCATTTCTCCGGAAGCCCTCCCATCCCGCCAACGCATTTGTGAGGAATTTGTGAGAAGTTTGTGACGACTTGTGAGAATTTTCTCGCCATAAATACGATCCCTTGCGCGAGGTGTGCAAGGTATTCCCGTGGTCGCGCCGCGGGGTTTCCCCCATCTTCTTCAGATCAAAGGATCGGCCATGAAATATCTATCCTGTACGCGGCCACATCATTTGATCTGGCCGGCCACATGAAATGACCATTTTTGTTGCGGGAGCCGCAAAGATTTTGCGGGGGCCACAATAAAAAGATTACCTGATTAGCCCCGACCGTCAGTCATGAAAATTCCCCGCCAGCCGCAAAGCCCGCTCCGAACAAGGCGTGCAGAGTACCATCGCGCGCAACAAGACGAAAGCGTCGATTGAAACGATACGCCGCTTCGGCCAGATATCGCCGCGCGTACTTGGTGTGCTTGATCGCATGGTAGCGCCCGCTGATGGCGCGTTTGACATTGCTGAGCACCGTGTTGACCCAGCGCGCACCACGGCTTGGGTAGCGGCACGCCATCCCCGGTATCGAGTACGGTGTGGGCATGATAAGGTCAGCGACGCGGGCGAAGCAAGCCAGACCATCGCTGTAGACCTCCGCGTCGGGGGCCAGACGGCGCTTGGCCCAGTCCTCCATGGACGGGTTGTCGAAACGCGCCACCGGCTCGATGACGGCGAAAGTGGGGTGGTCCAGATGCTCGTCCGTGGAGACGGCGATGGCAAAGGGCTGTTTGCCGGGAGCGCCGCGCCCGACCTTGCCGCCGTTGCACTCACCGCCCAGATACGCGTCGTCCAGTTGCACGAAACCCACCAGGCGGCAGGTTTTTTCGCGTTCGGTCATGGCCTACATGACCTTGTGCTTGAGTCGCCAGGCCGTGCGGTAGCGCACACCCAGATGGCGCTTGAGTTCAAGCGCGGACAGGTTGGTTTTGGTCGAGGTAAGCAGATACAGGCCAAGGAACCAGGTCGTCAAAGGCGCTTGGTACCTTCGAACAAGGTGCCGCTGACCAGCGTAGTTTGGTGCCGACAGGCGTAGCACTGGTAGTAAATGCGGCCATTGCGGCGGAAGCGCGAACGGGATCGACTCTGGCAGGCAAGGCAGCGGAATCCTTGTGGCCAGCGCGCACGATACAGCGCGCGGTAACACTTGGACTGCGTACCGTATTGGACCATGAACTGTGCCATCGACAGGCCCTGCTGAAACTGTACCAAGTTGATCGACATGATCGGCTCCGAGTGAGAGGGTGGAGCAGCCTTGGGGCTGCTGATGATCGATGAGCTCTCGTTGCTGCTCACGGACGCAGGCGCGGCGTTTTTTTAAGCAGGTCCACCTCCATCGTCAACTGCCCGACCTTACGCTCCAGCGCCGCGATCTTGGCTTCGTATTCGACGATGGCCGCAGCCTGCATCTCCTCGCTGATCAACTCGCCTCGGTCGTACAGGCTCAGCCACGACTGGATGAGGTTGGCCGAGAGGTGGTACTTCTCCTGTGCTGCGCGCCGACCTAGACCGCCTGAGCGGATCTCCTGGCAGACTTGAATCTTGAACTGCGACGAATGTCGCCTATAGCTTCCTCTTGATGACATGGACCTTCTCCTAGTGAAGGCCCAGCCAGCGTATCTGTTTCGCTTCGACCCTTGGTCCAGTCGATGGGGGGCACTCCACTACTTGGTCATTTTTGGACGCGCGCCAACACCCATTTCCCTCTACCGCGCCAACGCAAGCGCGCAGAAGCATAGCCGCGGCATGGCCGGACTGGGAAATGGTCCAGATCACTGAAAGCTGCGTTTGATCTCGCTCGGCAGCTAAACCAATTGCCTTCGACAGGGCGAATAATGGCGAAGCTGAGGAGAGATGGATATCAGGACAAAAATTAGGCACCGACGCTATGCACAAAGACGCGCTCAATTCAGCGGCAAAATCGCTACCATAACCGTCACCTATCAAAATGAGTTCATCGCGCCGAAGGTCCAGATGCTGGCTCAAGAGGGCGTCTATAACGTTCTTGGCATGGTCCAGCAGATATTGGCGCTGTATTGCAATGGACATAGACCACAAGTCGCTAGGCAGTGGAATACAACTGGTGACTATATTTTCAATCACTGCGATCGGCACAGACCCGGCTTCCATTTTCCCAGCCAAGCACGCGGCCGATGCATCACCATAGATAAGCATGCCCGGCACTCTCCGCACGAACGGCGCGATCCATTTGTCGCAGGCCGAAATACATGTTAACCGTCCTGATTTAAATGACAGCAACGCGAGTCGAAAGACTGTGGGAATGCCCGCGGTACCCAACTGTCCGATCATCATCGCGAGTTCGGCCTGATCGAAGTGGTCATCCTGGATACGCAGACAACCGGAACCAGAAATTTGCTGGTCGAGTGTGCACTGATTGTGGAGAATCGCAGAGACCATATCTTTCGATTGAGGCATGGCCGCCAACAACTTGCCCACGGCCAGTGAGGCAAGGTCAGCCGTTCTTTCCTGATCTTCGGCAGTGGGTACCTCGTAAACCGGGCTGGCCAGGCTCGTGACGCCACGACGCACGATCGAAGGACGCGAAAAATTTCCGGCGGGCTGGTAAAGATGATTATAAGCACTCCGTATCAGCGACCCGAGTAGACTATTGTGCGGCCTGCTTGCCGGCAGATGTGTCGCCAGTGCGTAGATCGCTATGGGACTGATTTCACGCGCGATATTTGGCTTGTTTTGCAAATGCTGGTTTTCCATGTCAATTCGGAACTAGAGTCAGTGCGGCATGGGCACCGACATTCGACTGGCCAAAGGCGAGAACCAGCTTGCCTTGATCGAGCAAGGCGAAGCCGTGATCGACCAAGTTGATCGCGAAATCAGAACAGTTGGCATGACCGAGCTTCGGAATATTGTCGAAGAAAAAATGCGACTCATTGAGCTGCAAGCCTTCGGCGATCTTCACCCAATAGTGTTTGTCGGCATTTACGGGCAAGATCTGCCCGTAGTCTTCAAGCTGGATTCCGGTCTCCTCGCTGTGACTTCGAAGCAATTGAATACTGTGGAAGCAAGTCAGGCGTGCTGTCGCCGTGATCGTGGCGGGGTTGCTTGGCCCCTCACACAGTTGGGCAAAGTTTCGCATGGTGGCATGACCCAGACGGCAGCGCATTTTTTCCTTGGAAAGCAGAATGGCCGAGCTTCCATCACTCTGGATACAACCGGGCGGACGCAACCGATAAGCACTCCCGCCGAATGTGCGGTCGCTGCTCACAATCAAGGCATAACACGCCTCGCGATCAATTTGCAGCAATTGGGCAGCCAAGCTGATGCCATTGATAATCGATGCGCAAGCAAGATGCGCCACCGAAAAGCACAACTTGAGATTCAGAGCGTAGCGATCGACCAATTCGGTGAGGATAGAACTCGGTGGTGCAGGCATACTGAAGTTCTGCGTATGCGCATGGACCAAGTAGCGCACCCCGCTCTGCCAATCGGGAGCATCGATTGAAAGCTTGTCGATCGAGGCAGCAATCGAATCGGCATCCGAGACATTCGAACCGTCGAAAAAGTAGCGGCAATCGTTCGCCAACAATAACGAGATCAAGTCTGGCGCGGCGTCTTGCTGACGCCCCCAATCCACGACATCAATCGGGCTGCCTGGCAAGTGGTAGGCAGCGTCGGCTATGCCGATGTCAGCGAGCGGTAGGTACCTGGGCATGCGTGAGATCTAAGTGGGGTGGCGCTTGAATCTGGATAGGAAGCGTTGAATTTCAACTCACCAGCGCAGTCGCCCAATGCTCCCAGAAACTACTGCCGGCGACGGCGTAGGCGGTCAAATTGGCGATCACGATCAGGACATATCCCGCAGCGAGCCTACGATCGAATTTGCCGAGGCGAATTGAACCAAGAGTCGTCAGCACAGCACACCAGGCGAAAACCGGACCAAAATACCCTACCGGGATATATCCGCTAAAAATGTCATTCAACCACGGAATTCTGGCCGTCGCCCCCAGCAGCAGACTGAGACTGGACGTCAACATCAAGACGCGATGCACATTGGGTCGCTTGCGCAAAAGTACACCAGAAATTGAACAAACGAGGAAGACGCTGACTTGCGTCAGCATCAGCAGCAGAAAGTGCGGGTAGGGTATCTGGAAGAAAATCAGGCTAGGCATTGCCCCTACCGAGCGTAGCGCAATGATCACGCTGCTTATCGCGACCAATGGGATCAGCGCCACTGAAACCCAGCCGAGCTTGGTATGCAAACGTCGATTATTTGACGACACCAGCAGCGCTTGAACCAGAGACAATACATACCAAGCCAACATCGACATGCCATGGACGACATCGAAAATTACCATTCCAGGATGAATGATGCGGCCACTTTCTCCTTGGTCGTGGAGAAAAAATGGCGAAAACCCGATGAACAGGAACAACAGATTCACCCCTGCGGCTGCAGAATAGAAAAAAAGTTCACTATTCCTGGCCAAGCGCCGATATACGGCAGGCGTGATCGTCGCTACGTGAGATTTATTTTCCATTGCCAGATTTCGCCAAACGAGAGTCCACTTCAGCCAATGCCTGCTTTACCGCGGTTTGCAGATCAGGTGAGAGCCTTCCAAAATCCGCATCATCCTCAACGGATTTCAGATCTTCGTGCGCAATTTCTGCTTTACCTAGAAAATCCGGAGCTTTTGCGGATACGAGCCCACGGTTCACTTTCGCCATCAAGTCCTGTGGATGCAAACTTATGGCTTTGTCCAGGTAGCGATAGCTCTTGGCAATAAGCGCGCCAGCGATGCGTGGGTCGGTACTATTATTGGCGGCCTTGCGCGCGTAAAGCGTGCCCAACGTGGACATCAAAGGAGCCTCGTAAGTGCGCTCCTTGTCCACATCGTTTTTTTCCGACAATGCCAACAGTGCTTCGATCTTGCCGATGTCGCCATCGAGTTCCGGTTCAGTCGGCGTTGCGCTATTCATCAAGACAATTGCATGCGCCAAAATTTCTTTGACGGCATTGTCGTACGATGCCTGCGTTACTTCGCCGGCGATGACCGGCTGTGATGAGGCACCGGCGCTTTCTGGAGTCGATTTGCCACATCCAGACATCCCCAGCAGCAATACTACGATTACTCCGATCTGTTTATACATGTCATGTTCCTGTTAGATTGTGACGCAATGGATATTATGCGGATTATGCGGCACTTATACCGGCACTAGTCTGCTCATGACCAACATGGAAACGTCGACCTTGCCATTGACCGACAACGGCATCTTTTCGACAAATTGGATTTCGCCGAACATATAGTCTTGGTCGATATTCCGGCTTAACCAAGCTTTAAATTCATCCTGAGTTTGCTTGTCCTGCTCGACCAAGGTTACAAAAAGCTTGGCGATCTCGTTTCCGCTGCTATCGATGACACCGGCAACCGCGCAGATCTCCACAAGCGAATTACGATAGACGATGCTCTCAAGGTCTCGTGGGTATAGGCAGAAGCCGCGCTGCTTTATTAAGTCCTTGGCACGTCCCTTGAAATATAGAAATCCGTTCTCGCCCTGCATAAACAGGTCGCCCGTTGCCAACCAGTTGTCGTCACGGTAGGTGCCTGGGTAGAGTTTCGCCCCGCCGTTATTCTCCGGGTTGAAGTAGCGTTGGAACACCGAAGCGCCGCGGACAAACAGCTGCCCGATCTCGCCGCGCGGCAGCTCTTCCAAAATGACGCTGCCGTCCTCCGCAACAATTTCTCTGAAGATTTTCGCATCCAGGCCGGGTTTCGGGATGCCGACTGAGTCGCTTGCTCGTTCGAGATCCACCGCCGGCAGGTAAGACACGCGTTTGGATTCGGTCAAGCCGTACATCTTGACCACGTCAGCGCCAACGAACAGCTGCTTCAGCCCCAATGCAATACGTGCGGGAAACACGCCGCCGGTGCTGGTGATCAAGCGAACACCATGCACCTGCTTTTTGAATTTCTCCAGATACTTGTGCAGACCCGTCGCCAACGCCGGAATCAGCGGCAATACCGTGACCATCCTCTGCTCGATCAAGTTCACTACACTGATCGGGTTGATGCCCTTGCGGCACATCACCAGTCGGCATTCGGTGGCCAAGCAGAAAAGCAACTGGTACAAACCGTAGTCGAAGGACAGCGGCGAAATCAACAAAATTGTGTCGCTGCGCCGAATACCGAGATAACACAGGATTGACCGCAGCGCCGATAGTACGTTGTTATGGGTAAGCATGATGCCTTTCGGCTTACCGGTGCTGCCGGATGTGTAGATAATCAACGAAAGATCGACGCCGGTCAGCCTTGGCTCCGTGCGGTAGCGGAACGGCGATGCTGAGGGTTTCGGCGGGCAACTACCGATGGCTCTCGAAAGCGTGTGTGCAGCAGGATCGAGGAGATAATGCGCACCGCAATCGTCGATGATGTCGCGCACCGCACTCTCGGGCACGTCGCACTTCACCGGAATGGCTACGCCACCACGATGCCACACGTTAAGCAGAGCCGCCACAGTCTCAATGGTGTTCGACACCAGTACGATCACCTTTTCCTGATGACTGACTGCAGCGTAGTATTCAGTTGTCGCTCGCAGTTCGTCTTCGATACAGACATCCCCCTCCGCGTCGGTGGTGATGCTGCCCTGCCACCGACCTTGCAGAACCTCGGCAACCAGGTCTTTCAGGGTGAATATGCTATCCACGACCATTCGTGCTCCTTATTTCCACTTGAACGTTTTGATCGCAACGATCAAAAGTACGAGACACATCGTCAGCAGAATCGCCAGACTCTTCGTGTTGTCGAGCAGGCCTTCTCCGTAATACAACTGCCCCTCGAGCAAGTCGAACAAATGGCTTGCCGGCAAAATTTGCGCTGCGTTGGCCAACCATGAGGGAAAAACCGCCTTAGGAAAGGTCGAGCCGCTCAGAAACAGCATCACCAAGAAGATCATGTTCGCGATCGCGGTGGCGGCGGGCGGGCGGGAGCACAGATTGACGATAATGAATCCGATCGAGCAGAACAGAGTGCTGCCGATGGTCGTCAGGAAGATCAGCGAAGCAATGTCGCCGTTTGGCGTCACCCGGAACAGCAGCTTCGCCGCCAATAGCACGAGGATCGCGCCGATTACGATGATTATGAACTGTCGTAGCATCAACGCAAAAATGACATCCAGCGGCCGCAGATCGGTGAGCTTCAACCGCTTATAGACGCCGGACTGAAGGTCCGAGGCCAGCACCGTGACTAGCGCGAAGATCCCGCCCGACATGATCGTGAGCACAAGCACACCGGTGACCGTCACGAGTCGCGGATCGGCACCCGATACACCACTTTTTTGCAGATTGCCGAACACCGACAGCATAAGCAACAGCATGACCACCGGGTACACGAACGACCAGAACAGGGCGATCTTGCTCCTTGAGGCCAGCACAAACTGCATGGCGAAAAAATTTAAGAAGCGTTTCATCATGCCCCTTTCTCTTCTGTGATCTTGACAAAAACGCTCTGCAGCGAGGATTTCCCGATGCTGATCCGTGACAGCTTGTGCTTGTCCGATATCTCCTTCAATGCCTGCATCAGATCCCCATCGATGGCGTCGACGCTGAACGAGTAGATCCCGTCGCGGAACCACACATTGCTGAAACCGTTGAAAACATCACCGCCCGCATCCTCCTCGAAGCTGAACTCGACGGTGTAGTTCTCGCTGTGCCTTCTAACGATGTTGGTGGGGCTGTCGGTGATAACCAGCTCACCCTTGCTGAGGATGGAAACGCGGTCGGCCAACGCCTCGGCTTCCTCGATGTAGTGCGTCGTGAAGATGATTGTCTTGCCTTCGCTTTTGAGGTTGCGGATCAGACCCCAAATCTTGAGACGTACCTGCGGATCGAGTGCGCTGGACGGTTCGTCGAAGAACAATACCTCGGGATCGTTGACCAAAGCCAGAACGATGGCGATCTGCTGCTGCTGACCGCCGGACAGGTCGCTGTACTGGGTATCGAGCTTCTCTTTCAAATTCACCATGTCCAGATAGCGGCTGATATTGTGCGGCGGTGCGCGGTAAAGGTCGCGGTAGTATTTTGTCAGCTCACGGACAGTCAGGCTCTCGTAGTAAACTCGGCCCTGGAACACGGCTCCGACTCTTGGCATCCGGCCGATTTGCCCGTTCGCGTCGAAATATTCGATCTTGCCAGCCTCGTGGCGCCGCAGCCCCAGGAGAATCTCGAGTGTCGTGGTCTTACCCGATCCGTTCGGACCGAGCATGGCGAAGATCTCTCCGCGGCCGACCTCGAACGAAATACCCTTCAACGCTTGCACATTGCCATATTTTTTCTCAAGACCGGTCACGCTGATGATTTTCATTGCATTGGCTCTTGTCCTGCCCGCCATTTATGGTGCCCTCCCGAAGGCGATCATCTGGTTATGCATGTCGGCGAGCGATGTCATTTCATCGAATTCCAGCCTCGCTGGGTCAATCCGGAAATCGCCGTAGATCTCTTCGCAAGCGATGATGACCTCGACGATGTTCAGCGAGTCGATGCCGATCTCAGCGAGCGGCGCTTCTGGGTCGACGCTATCGACTTGAAGCGCTTCGGCGGTGACCTTGCTCAGCTGGGCCAGCAATTCGAGATGTTCGATCGGTTTAGTATTCACAGTGGACATGATTTATTCTCCAATATCAGAAAAAATGAAATACGTAAGATATACCGACGCCCAGTCCATGGGTGACGGAACCGAACTCGGAGCCGGCACCACCGTGGAAGGTATCAACGTATAAGGTTAGATTCGAACTGCCTGAAAGTTCGCGCTCGACGGAAATCGCGCCGCTATAGCTGCCGTCACTGATGTTCACCAGCACGCTCGGCTTGAACTGCAATCTCCATGTATCTACATAGCCTGTATAGGCCATGTAGACGTAGTCACGGCCCAGGTATTGTTGTGAGAAGAGTGCCGGATCGACAGCCAGTGGCAGTCTATCTGCAGCCACCGCAATCTGCGCGCCATCGAATCCTCTTCCGTTGTGAAAGTACTCCAGACTCATTCGGCGCTTGTCGTCGATGAACTTAGTCAGTCTGAGATAAACATCTTCGTAGCTGGAGATGCCGCTGAGGCTCTCCAATGTCCTGCCGAAATGAGCGGGGTCAGTCAGTTTGTCCTTGTCGACATCGACATGAACCGCCTCCAGCGCCAAGGTCGTCGCCCACGGCAGGTTGCTGTCGATAATCACGCCATACTTGCGCGAATAGTTTCCGTTGACGGAGGCGATCATCGAGACATCCGCGATGCTTTTGAGGGTCAGCTTCACCGCGACTTGATCGCCACCGAAAAAGTCCTTGTCACGGTTCGAGAGGATCGCCACGGCTTCGAAACTGGGTTGGATGAGTTCGTAGCGAAGCTGATCGACTCCGCGATAGCGATACGGGCTCTCAATGTTGACGTTCTTGGTCGAAAACCCATTGTCGATAAGATCGGCGGGGCGCCACTGAAAACCGGAACTCCAGTCCATGGTCTTTCTACCGATGGTCAAGGCCTGTGTCGCATCGGCGAATTGTTGCCGATAGAAATACTCAAGCGCTGTTACATCGTCGCTATGGCTTGCCATGGATCCATTCTTGCTTTGCTCGTGGTTGGCAACAATCCGCACTCCGAGCGAAGCGTCTTCGTTTGAGGCCCAGTTGAAGCCGGCATCGAGAAAAAAATCCTGTTGGGCCTGATCACCGCCCTCACCGCTAAGCAGATCGGGAAGATAGGTGCCCTGATACAACAGCTTGAGTGATCGGGTGAATTGCGACGGATTCCTGCTCGATGCGTCTGCGGTCTGTGCTTCTGCGAAGGGGTCGGTCTGTGCCGTTGCGGTCGTGCTTTCCGGCGCATTGCTCGCTGGCGGTGGTATGGGCGGATGAGTTGACGATTCCGGTGCTTGCACCTTTGCAAATGGATCGACCACAGTGGGATCCTGCGTAGCAACCTGGGTCTGTTCCTTCGGCGCAACATCGGAACCTTGCGCGCGGGCGAAGCCGGACGCGGCCATCGCCAAGCAGATACAGGCGCTGAAGAACCGGAGGACGCGCATTGAGGTTCCTAATAGGCCCGCGGGAAATGCTGCGAGCCAAGATCCTTGAAGTCCTCGTCGACAGCCGAGATGGCTTTGAGCTTCGACGATAAATGCGCCAACGTGTTGCGGTAGAAAAACCGCATCGCGTACAGCTTGCCGTTGCAGAAGTCGGCATCGAATTGGCGATCGCCTTCGCGCATCGCGCGCACTGCGGCAGTCGCGTTCTCTAGCAAGAGCCAGCCCACGATGACGTCGCCAAAGGCATTGAGAAAACGCGTGGCCATCAGGTAGATCTGTTCCATCTCGCCCGAAGACAACCAGCGTCCGAAGTTCGACAGCGTCCGTTCGATTTGCGCAAACGCCTCGGCCAGCATGCCTGACTGTTCGGCCAACTCCGGGTAATCGTGTGTGCCGGCGAGAATTTCCGCGATCTCCTCCTTCAAATAGCCAAAAGCCCTTGATGACTTTCCGAGCGACAGCTTCGAGCGGATCAGATCCGCCGCCTGCATGTAGTTCGTGCCTTCCCAGATGCTCATGATCTTCACGTCGCGACAATACTGTTCAACGGGAAAATCGCTGATGTAGCCGTAACCGCCGTGCACCTGGATTGCGGTCTCGCATACCAGCCAGGCATTGTCCGAGCAGTAGGCCTTGACCACCGGAGTGAACAGGTCCGCCAGCAGTTCGTAGCGACGGCGCAGCGCTCTGGTTTCCTCGGATCCGTACTGCAGCGTCATGGCCCGCGACGAATACTGGGCGGCCTTGAGCACAAGCGAACGCATGCCCTCGACCTTGGCCTTCATGTCGAGCAGCATGCGTTTCACATCAAGGTGCTCGATGATCGGCAGGCGCTGAGCATTGCTCGCCGCGATCGAGCGGATACTCGCCCCCTGCACCCGCTTGCCGGCATAATCGACCGCAGCGTAATACGCTGACGAGGCGATGCCGAGCGCATACGTGCCGGTCGCGACGCGCGCCAGGTTCATCAGCATCATCAGCTGCGAAAGCCCCATGTTTTCGCTGCCGCCGAGCAAGGTCCCGTAGCACGGCCCGTCCTGGCCGAACGACAATTGCACGGTCGCGTTGCCGCGCAGGCCCATCTTCTTCTCCACGGCGCCACAGGTGACGTGGTTGAATTCGCCCGGGCTGCCGTCGGCGTTGAGGCGCTGTTTCGTGACGATGAAGCAACTCAAACCCTGCGTCCCTTGCGGCGCGCCGTCGACCCGCGCCAGCACAAAGTAGACGATGGTGTCGGTCAGGTCATGCATGCCCGAGGAGATGAAGATCTTGTTGCCCTCGATGCGGTAGCGTCCGTCCGCCTCGCGCAAGGCGCGCGTGCGGATCGCACCGACATCGGAGCCGACTTCCGGCTCGCTCATCACCATCGACGCCGTCATTGTCGGGGTGGCGAGCGCTTGGCAGAAATCGCGCTGCTGTTGCTCCGTGCCGTATTTTTTCAGAAGATAGATCGCGCCGACGTTAAAACCCGGGTAGATGCAAAACGCCGGGTCCGCGCCGTACAGCACGCTATACACCGCCTGATTAATGACATAAGGCGTGCCGAAGCCGCCCAGCTCGATCGGCGCGGAGATGCCGCACAGGCCGATCTCACAAAATTGCTGCCACACCGCCCGATAGACGTCCGGAACACGAACTTCGGTGGACGAAACACGCTCGCAGCCGCTTTTGTCGGCAGCCTGATGACTTCGTCCCAGATACTCGCGGGCAAACCCGATCGCCACGTCGAGCGCCTTGATGCACATGTCCTTGTCGACATGATAGAACGCCGGCGTATCGAGAATTGTTTTGTCGACGGCCAGTACATTGAACAGCTGAAAATGCAGGTCGCGCTCGTCCACTCGGAACGAGGAAGTGTGCGCGGAAAGAGATGCGGCGGTGCTGTCCATATCGATGCTGGTCTTTGTCTGATTCTAGAAATGGCGCACGTTGACGTCCGCATCGATAGCGATATCGGCAAAGCAGTAGTAGCCGCGCAGCGCCAACGATCCAAACACGATCCGCTGCCCCGCCAGATTGGACTGTGCGTGATCGCGGATGAACGAGATCCACGGATCACTGCCGAACGCGTGCCCGTACGCGGAATGCCATTCGGTCAACAACTCCACGCCTTTGAGCGAACGGCGCACGGGCACCGACATGTTCTCCGGGAAGAACGGCAGCGACAGCCGCCTCGCCCGGAAATTGTTGACTACCTGCTTGGCGACGCTGGCGAACACGATGATGTTGTTGCCGCCGGCCGCTACCCCCGTGTGCAACAACGCGCCGGGGTCGCCTTCTCCGTCGATTTCGAAGAACAACGTGGTGATGCCAAAGCCCGATTTGCCCCATTGTTCGTTGGACGACCAGTAACTCATCTCCATGGAATTGACGTCCATGATGGAGATGGCGAACGCGGCCTGCTCGCGCTTGTGCTCGACGTGGTATTGCATGCAATAGCCCCAACATGCGCACTCGTAGGCGTGAGTGAAGCTCTGTGGCACGACCGCATAGCCGTCGCCAAGGCTGCGGACTGCGTCCATTGCCGCGGCAGAAAACACCGAGTCCATAATCGTGCTGCACAGATAATGATGCTGCGCTGACAGGTACGAGTAACCGTGCTCGCTGCCAATGGCCGACACATGTTTGCGGAGCACCGTGTCAATTTCACAAGTGCTTTCGACCACGCCCCTGCCAACGTACTCGTCCGCGAACGGTGAGTAGAGTGCATCCTTCAGTGTGATCCTGAACATGGCTACTCCGCACCAACGAACATGACGATCCCGACTTCGTGCTCAAGCCGCTTGAGCAGGAAATCGGGAACCGAGACGATCGAGCGCGTCGCGACGGCGATGCACGCCATCTTCGTCCGCACCGAGAATGCGATGACCTCGTTCTTCAGAATGCGCGTGTTCCATTCAAGGCCCTTGCGGTCGATCGCGTGCAGCTGAGTCGCGATCTGGATCTCGTCCTCCAGGAAAATCGCCGATTTGTATTTCGCGGCAAGATCGTATACCACCATCGATAGGTCGTGTTCCTGGCTCAATTTGCGAAACGACAGGCTGCGGTGCTTCAACCAGGCGTGATAGCCGTGTTCGGCGAGTTCTATATACCTCGCATGGTGCAGTACACCGCCGGCATCCGTGTCCGCATAGGACACCAGGTAGTCGATCATGCGTGCACCTTGCCCAGCACTGCAGCGCATTGCTCGAAGGTCACCGACGTGAACAACACCAAGATGCGCGCGATACCGTTCGCATTCTTCAGTGCACCCGGCGTCCACACCGCACCGCTCTGATCGGCTTCGCGCCAGGCCGCACCGCAGAGAATTGCGGTGGCAAGATTCATCATCTGCGGGAAAATTGCCGTCGGTGAGTAACCCACGTGCATCGCGGCAGAAGTCATCGCCGGTAGCATACCGGCGAAGATTTTGTTCAACGCGTTGCGCTCGTTGTCGAGAAAGGCCTGCATACCTTGACCGACGGCGATGACGAGATCGACGTCCTGCGGCCGCATGCCGCATTCGTCGAGCGCACCGATCGCGGTAGCCGCCAGCACTGCGCCATCGCCGTTCAGCCGGTGACCGGCGCCTTCTTGCGCGGCCCGGAATGACAATACTTCGGCGAGTTTCATCCCGCCGCGCTTGGCGATGCCGTCTTCCGATTCCAACACCGTCACGCTGGCGCCGTCGTTGAGGTAGAAGCCGGTGCTCATCTGCGCTGCGGAAAACTTGCCGAGCACGCCGAAGCGCTCGCACAGGTCGAGCACCAGCGGCGTGAGCTCGTCGCTCGACAGGTCGAACATGCGCTCCTGATGTCCCAGCCTGACCGCGTCGTAGGCGAACTTCATCGCGCCGATCGGTCCGCACAGCGTCGTGTTGAAGCCCTTGATGCCGAACTTGATCGACACTTCGCCCGCGGCGGCGTTCAAGGTCGTCAGCGGGAACAGTATCGACCTTGCATAGCGCAGGCCGTCTTCATAAACCGAGAAGATGTATTTCTCGACCGCCTTCTGCGCACCGTGCAGCAGGCCGGAGACGAGGCCGGTCTCGTATCTTTTTTCAGCGACGACGGTTTGCAGGCCGAAGCCGGTGATCGCTTTCTCCATCGCCTGCACCGCGAACTGGATGCTCGGCGAACTCCTGCGCTGACTGCTCTTGTCGCCGTCGGGCGCGGCGGTCTTGCCGACATACGTCGCGCGGACCTCGTCGTTGCACGCCAAGCTCACGCCCGCACCGATGCGTTCGGCCCAATCGCGCTGCGTTTCGGAATGAACCGTATAGTTGCTGTAGGCGCTGACGAACACTTTGCGGCGCAACGCGGGCTGTTTCGCGAAACGACCCGCTTCGCGCGCAAGCACCATCGAGGAATTGTTGCCGCCGAAGCCGTAGTTGTTGCACAGGATCGTATTGATCTGCGCCGGCGCTTGCGGGCCGTGGACATAATCCAACTCGGCGCAGCCTTCACGCACGCCGATGAAATGATTGTTGGGCGCGTAGTAGCCGCGTTCCGCGCAGACCAGGCTGATGATGAGTTCGATCACGCCGCTCGCGCCGAGCGTATGTCCCACGCTCGACTTGACGCTGGCGATCTTGACCTGATTGCCGAACAAGCACGCAACCGCGATCGATTCGGGCACGTCGTTGCTGTCGGTGCCGGTGCCGTGCGCGGAAATGTAGTCCACGTCGGCCGCGGTGATCCCTGCATTCGCAATCGCACGGGTGATAGCCGCCTGAATGCCTTCGCCGTTGTCGTCAACGGATGTCTGATGGAACGCGTCGGACGACAGCGCATAGCCGAGCACTTCACCGCGACACCGGTCGGCACGAGCGGATGCGCGCAGCGTGTCCAAGCTTTCGAGTATGAGCACGCCCGCGCCTTCGCCCAGACTGATGCCGGAAGGATTGGAGAACGGCGCGGCCGGGGCCTTGCTCATCACCTTCAGGCTGTTGAATCCGGCCGCGATGGTCTCCGACAACGTATCGGTGCCGATCACGATGACGCGGTCGGCCTGTCCCGTGAGCAGCAAATCGCGGCCGTAGCCGATCGCCGTGTTGCTCGACGAGCACGCCGAAGAAATCGTGACCTTGATTCCGGTCAACCCAAGACGTTCGCAGACGATGCTCGACACATGATCGGTCAATGCCGCGTAGAAATCGTTGCTGCGGATGTCCTGGATGCGTCCTTCCGACGATGCCTTGAGAATCTTCTCGGAATGCTGGATGCCGCTGTGCGAAGTGCCCACGACGACTGCGGTGCGCGCTGTATCGAGATCGGCCGGCGCCAGTCCCGCATTCGCCATCGCTTCGTCGAGCGCCTTGACCGCGAACCAGACGCCACGATCGGTGCATCGTGTTAACGACTCAGGCAAGCCTAAGGTGTCCTCGTTGTGGAACTCGGAAGTGAGGCTCACGAGCTGACCCGGATCAATGTTCACCGATGGCGCAATCGAACTCTTGCCGTCGAGAACGGCATCGCACACTTCGTTTGCGTTGCGGCCGAGCGGGGTGAACATCCCCAAGCCGGAGACGACGACGATCCGATCGTCGAATGTCAGATCTTTCATATTCGACTCATCTCAACGTAGGTGGCCGCCATCGACCTTAATTGTGGTCGCCTGCACATATCCCGGCTTGAGCAGGCCGTTGACGACATGCGCGATGTCTTCAGGCGCGCCCATTTTTTGCAGCGAGGCATTGTGCAAGGTCGGTTCGTACATGATGGGATCAAGCTTGGCGACCATGTCGGTCGCAATAAATCCCGGGGCAACCGCGTTGACGAAAACGTTCTGACGAACGCAGCGCCTCGCTAACAGCTGCGTGTAGCCGATAAGCCCGCCTTTAGTCGTGGCATATGGCACCTGACCGGCCTTACCGTAGACGCCGGCAGCCGAGGCGATGAACACGACTGCAGCAGGATTGGCCACCTTCAACAGCGGTAGCAGTCTTTCAGTCAATCGAATCGTCCCGGACAGGTTCGACTCGATGAGCTTGTCCATGCCCTCATCGGAAATTGAAAGAAACGAGCCGTCGTACGTCGCACCGGCATTATTGATCAAAGCGCGAACCGCGCCGTAGTTCTCACGCACATGGCCGACGAAGGCGTCGATCGACTCAGCCGACGCCAGATCCATTGCCAATACGTCTGCAACGACGCCCTTGGCTCGCAATGCCGTGCCGAGCGATTGGGCATGGGCCGTCTCGCTGCGATACGTGACTACGAGCTGCGCTTCGCCGAGATCAGGCTCCTTCGCGAGCAGCCTGTCCGCGATCGAATCGACGATGGCTCTGCCGATACCACGCGTGCCGCCGGTAACGATAATCGCGTTCATAAATCCCTAGAAATTGCACGCGGCGATCCCGCTACCGACCGGGATCACACCGCCTGTTGTGGAGAGATGCTCGATTCCGGCGTACATGTGCAGTAACTCGGATATCTGGCTCGCCGACTGCGGTTTGTACTTCAGCCGGTAGACGTGCAGGCTGTTACGCGCCTGCCTCCAAAGCGGCGGTTCGACGGTATCACTCGGAGGATGGATCATAAAAAGGTTGACCATCACATCGAAATGCGCGACTTCCTTCGCGACGCATTGCACCGCGGCCATCGCAGCATAGTTCGTGATCGGATTGGACGGCGTCATAACGCTGAAGCTGACGCTGTGGTCGTAACACAATACCCAGATGCGTCCACCATCGGCCCGGGCCATGTGCTGCGCGCCGTACTTGAGTGCCCTGAGCATTTCCTTGAGCCGCCGCTCCAACGCGATCCGCGCAGCCTCACTGTCGGTCTGAAATTCCGCGCTCTCATCGAAGCCTTCGGTCAGGTCGATATAGATGTTGGCGTAGCTCCCACCGGACGCGGCGAACGTCTCGAAATGCGCCTTGAAATCGTCCGCTCCATCCACAAATTTGGATAGGCGCAACATGCGCACTTCGTGCGCCTGCGTCTGAAAGCGAACCGCAAGCGCCGCGGCGATCGGTCCGTCGCCGTAGAGAATCAAATTTGACATCCTATCCCCCAAATTGACATGGTCAGGCAGCGGCGACCATGCGCGCCTGCACCATGTCAATGATGCGCGCGATCGTTCCGCAGTTTTCTTCGATGAAGTCGCCATTGATCTCGATCGGATCGAGCTGATACTTCTTCTCGATGCCTACCAATAGATCCAGCGCATCGACTGAATCCAGATTCAGTCCATCCTTGCTGAGCAACGCTGTGTCTTCGGAGAAATCCGCAGGGCCATAGCCCGCATCGGCGAGTTCCAGACGCTCTAGGAGCAGCGAGTTGATAAGGTAATGCATGATGTCCTTGCGAGTGTTCACGGCCTTCTCTCCTTTTGTTTAGTCGCAGCGACGGATCGAATTTCTGATACCCCACGACAGAACGACCCATTCTTACGGATCATAGACAATCGCTCCACAAGGTGCAGACCGTCAGAGACTAACGAAAAACTTGTACAATTTTGAAAATTATACCTCTAATTTGAAGCTCTTGCAAAATTCGACTTCCCAGCCGAATTTCCCATCGCCATGGGCGAAGAAAAAAAGTGACGGGTGCTGCCATTGAAGGCATGATGCAGGTGTCTGATCTCCATCACACCCG
>JAISPQ010000108.1 GCA_031274955.1 Rhodanobacter sp. | reverse complement strand
AAGGGGACTGGCTCGCTGACCAGCAAGGATGGCAGCAGCGCCGTTACTTTCGACAATTTGCAGATGATTGCCGGTGTGATGAATGCGCCAGGCTGTTGAACGACACGTTGTCGAGCGACAACCTCGCTCCTGATGACAAGGCCCGCACTCGCGGGCCTTGTTTTTCCTGCAAGCCTTCCAGCTTCAACCCGGATTTTCCATTGGGTCCAAATGCAAGCATGCAGGTTCCTGGGTAGGCATTGGGGGAAAGGACAAACAGCGCTGCGCTAAACTTACCGGCACCGTTTGTTCAAGCGTTCCGCCTCGATGCCTTTATCCGCCCGCAAGGATGCTCTACGCCGCTTCGCCGAGGATGCGTTGCGCGAGCCTGGCCTCATCATCGAACCTGCGTCCGCAGATGCGAGTTTCCGCAGCTATTGGCGCGCGACATCGCGCGCGGGTGCGCGCATCGTGATGGATGCGCCGCCGGACAAGGAAAACATCGAACCATGGCTGGACATCGGCGCGCGTCTGCAGCGCGCCGGATTGCACACACCGCAGGTGTATGCGGTCGATCGCACGCAGGGCTTCGTGCTGATGGAAGACCTCGGCGCGCGCGCTTATCTGTCGGCGCTGAATGCGACGACCGCCGATGCCTTGTATGCGGATGCGCTGGATGCGCTGGCGCGCATGCAGACGCGCGCCGATCCCGCCGGCTTGCCCGTATTCGACGCGGCGCTGCTCGCCATGGAACTGGATCTGATGCCCGAATGGTTTCTGCGCCGGCATCTCAATTACGCCATGGACAACGACGACCGCGATGTCATCGAGCACGCATTCCGTGTGCTGATCGACACGGCGCTGCAACAGCCGCAAACCTTCGTGCATCGCGATTACCACAGCCGCAATCTGCTGGTGATCGAGCGCGGCGCGGACGGCGCGCACGCCAATCCGGGCATCATCGATTTTCAGGACGCGGTGCTCGGCCCGCTCGTCTACGATGTCGTTTCACTGCTGCGCGACTGTTATATCGCGTGGGATGCCGAACGCATCGACGCATGGCTCGCCGCATATTGCCAGCGTCTGCGCCATGCGCATCCCGCGATCGACAGCGCACATTTGCGTCGCTGGTTCGATCTGACCGGTCTGCAACGTCACATCAAGGTGCTCGGCATTTTCTGCCGCCTGTGGTATCGCGACGGTAAGCCGCAGTACCTGCGCGATCTTCCGCTGGTCTGGCGTTACACGATCAGCGTCGCGCGCGCGTATCGCGAACTGGCGCCGCTGGCCGATTTGTTGGAACGCGCGCTCGGCGAGCGCGACATCGCACAACCGCGCAAAACCTGCTGCGCTCGATAATTTGCGTGCCGGCGGTGCTCGCAATCCTCATTTACACACGAGTAAACTCCGGTTGCTGCGCTCCACCGACGCGCAAATTCTCATCGCTCGCTACGGTTTTTTTAAGATGACCATGATCCGCCGCGCGATGATCTTCGCCGCCGGCCGCGGCGAACGCATGCGTCCGTTGACCGATACGACACCCAAACCGCTGTTGCGCGCGAACGGCAAGCGGCTGATCGAGCATCACCTGGAAAAACTCGCGGCGGCCGCTATCGAGGAGGTCGTCATCAATATCTCGCACCTCGCCGAGCAGTTTCCAGCCGCGCTCGGTGATGGTTCGCGTTGGAACTTGCGTATTCACTACAGTCACGAAGGCCCGCAACCGCTGGAAACCGGCGGCGGCATCAAGCACGCACTGCCGCTGCTCGGCGCCGCGCCGTTCATCGCGGTGAGCGCGGATATCGTGAGCGACTACGACTATGCGCGATTGCCGACGGAACCTGCGGGTCTGGCGCATCTGGTGATGGTGGGGAATCCCCCGTTCCATCCGCACGGAGATTTCCACCTCGACGGCGCGCGGCTCAACGACGAGGGCCGCGGCGAGCGGCTCACGTTCGCCAATATCGGTGTCTACCGGCCGGAGCTTGTCGCCGGCGAAACCACGGATGTCTTCAAACTGTTGCCGATGTTCCAGCGTGCGATGCGCGCGGGCAGGCTCGAGGGCGAACGTTATGACGGTTACTGGCGCAATATCGGTACACCGGAGCAATTACGGGCGTTGGAACGTTGACCGGCGCACTCGGTTAAACTTCGCAGATCGGCTTCCATCGACTCTTTAGGAGAACTTATGGGTTTCTTGCACGGCAAACGCGCTTTGATCACCGGTGTACTGAGCCAGCGTTCGATCGCCTGGGGCATCGCCCATGCGATGCATCGCGAAGGCGCGCAACTGGCATTTACCTATGTGGATGAGAAACTCAGGAGTCGCGTCGACGAGGCGGCGACGACGTTCGGTTCCAACATCGTGCTGCCCTGCGACGTATCGCGCGACAGCGATATCGCTGCGCTGTTCGAGCATCTGGGCACGCATTGGGATGGTTTGGACATTCTCGTCCATTCGATCGGCTTCGCGCCGCGCGAAGCCTTGCAGGGCCAGTTCCTCGACGGACTGACGCGCGAGAGCTTCGCGATCGCACACGACATTTCCAGCTACAGCCTCGCCGCAATGGCGAAGGCGGCACGACCGCTGATGAAAGGCCGCAACGGCGCGATTCTCACGCTCACCTATCTGGGCGCCGAACGCGCGCTGGCGAACTACAACGTGATGGGTCTGGCCAAGGCCAGTCTCGAAGCCAACGTGCGCTATCTGGCCTACAACCTGGGCCCGGAAGGCACGCGCGTGAACGCGATTTCGGCCGGCCCGATCAAGACGCTGGCCGCTTCAGGCGTCGCCGATTTCCGCAAGATGCTTACTCATGTCGAGCAGAACTCACCGCTGCGCCGTAATGTGACGATCGAGGAAGTCGGCAATGTCGCCTCGTTCCTGTGCTCGGACCTGGCATCGGGCGTGACCGGCGGGGTGACGTTCGTCGATTCCGGCTATAACACGCTGGGCATGACCGGGCTTGGATAACTTTCCCGGATGCCGAAGCAAATGGCTCGAAGGGTTGCCCTTCGGGCCGGCTTCGCCGTTCGCTTGGGCATCCATGCCCTCGCAGTCCCGCCTTCACGAGAAGGACGACGCGAGTCACACTTTCATGCCAGCCATCTGAAAAACGGGGGGAAGGAAAAAGCGCGCTTTTCCCTGCTCCCTGCTCCCTGCTCCCTGCTCCCTGCTCCCTGCTCCCTGCTCCCTGCTCCCTGCTCCCTGCTCCCTGCTCCCTGCTCCCTGCTCCCTGCTCTACAGCTCCTGCTGCATCTTGTCGTCGAAGATACGCACCGTCATTCCATTGCGTAGCGCATTGATGAAATCGTGCGAGGCTGCCGTCGCGGCGGCCTGGGTCAAGGTAGTGCGCGCCGCCTCTTTGGTCTTGGCATCGAGCTTGGACGGATCGCCATCGACGACGCCATCGAGTTGGAGCAGTGCATAGCTGTCGCCCGCAAGCGGCACCAGCCGATACTCGGGCTTGCCCGCCTGCGGACGCGGCATCAAGAACACGGCCTTGACCAGCGCGCTGTCGAGGTTCGCCGCCTCGCGGCCAATGCCTTTTTGTTCCTCGATCTTGAGCTTTTTCTCGGACGCAAGCTGATCCAGCGTCTCCCCCTTGCCGAGCCGCGCAAACAGTGCATCGGCTGCATCCTTGGCTTGTTGGGTCGTGCGTTCGGCGAGAATCTTCGTGCGTATCTGATCGCGTACCTGCTCCAGCGGGATCGGCGTGGTCGGTTTATGGTCGGCGATGCGCACGACGACGATATGGTTCGGCCCGAGATCTATCGCGCCGGAATTGTTGTTCTGTACGAGCACATCGTCGGAGAACGCCGCTTTGCCGACCGCCGGATTGGCCGCAATGCCGATGCCTCCGCCCATGCGTGAGAACAAGGGGGTCTTCTGCACGATCAGGTTCAGTTCCTTCGCCGCCGGATCCAGCGACGCGGGATTCTGATAGGTCAGGTCCGTCAGCTTGCCGGCTTTCTCCGAATACACCCGATCGCGTTCGGAATTGGCGTATTCCTTGGCAAGCTCGGGTTTTACTTCCTCGAACGTGCGCGTCTTGCCGGGACGGATGTCGCGCAACTGGATGATGTGATAGCCCTCGCTGGAGAGCACGGGGTCGGAAATCTCGTCTTTCTTCAGCGCGAACAAGGCACTCTGGAAGGCTTCCTCGGTACTGCCATCCTTGCTGACCCAGTCCAGATCGCCGCCTTGGTTCTTCGAACCCAGATCGTCCGATTCTTTCTTCGCTACCTCGGCGAAGTCCTTGCCGGATTTCAGATCCTTCTGGATGTCCTGGGCCTTCGCCAACGCTTTTTTCTGATCGTCCGGATTGTCCTTGCTACCGATCTTGACCAGGATATGCGATGCCAGACGCTGCTCGTTGGTGACGAAACGGGCCTTCTCTTTTTCGTAGCGTTCCTTGAGTACGTTATCGTCGGGCACGGTATTTATTGCGAGCTTGGCGCCGTCGAGCTCGATATAGTTCAGCGCCACCTGTTCGGGCGTCATGAAATCGGCCGAATGCGCCTTGTAGTAGTCGTCGATTTCCTCGGCGCTGATTTCGCTCTCGGCGGCGAACTTGTTGAGCCTTTTCACCACATCGCCGAGCGGGAGCGGCGAGTCGTGCGCGCCCACGGGCTTGTCGAGCTTCATGTAACGCAAGTCGCGGCGCTGATCCTTCAAACTCAGATAGTTATCGACCTCGGCGTCGGTGACCAGCGCGGTATCGCTCACCAGTTGCGGCAGTTCGCGCGGCGTCAGATCCTGACGCATACGCTGTTCAAAGTCCTGCGGACTTAGGCCGTTCAGCAGTTTTCTGTAGATATCCGGATCGAACTTGCCGTTGCTTTGAAACGCGGGAATCATGGAAATTTCCTGACGGATGCGTTCGTCGGGCACACGAACGCCGAGCTTGTCGCTGGCGATGATCAGCACCTGCTCGTTGATCAGTTGATCGAGCACCTGCTTCTTGACCTCGGGCTTTTGGTAGACCGAAGCGTCCGCGACCTGTGCCATCAATCGCGTCATGCGCTCGCGGAACTGATCCTGGCTGATCTCGGTATTGTCGATCTTCGCAACGCTGGTGTTCGTGCTGGCAACAAAATACGACTCGATGCCGAAGAACGAGAAGCCGATGGTGATCAGCACCAAGACGATCTTCACCAGCAATTGGGATTTCTTGCCCCGCAAAAGTTGCAACATGGTTCAAACCTGTTCTGATTGAGCAGTACCCGCGACATGCGCGGTTCATCAAGCCGGCCATTGTACGCGTTCGGCGGCCGCTTCGTCATGGTCGCGTTGCTCGATTCGCTGCGCGCGGCACCGGGTCTGTCGTCGTTATCGACCCGCACCCAGCGTATATCCCCAATGCCGCAGCATCGGTTCGAGGATCGGCAACACCGGTGCGAACTCATGCCGGTAACGCTGCCAGCGGTCGAGCCCTTTACGGTTGACCGGCTGGATGACCTGTGTATAGCTCGGCGTCGCGATAAAGCCCTTGTCGCGCGCGTGCCGGTCGAAACGCAGCATCGGTTCGGGATCGTCCACTTCGAGAAAGGCCGCGATGCGCCCGGCTTGCCGCGCGGGATTCTCGACCAGTTCCTCGTAACGCGATACCAACAGGCGCGGCTTCAATACATCCAGGTGGTATAACCAGCACTGCATCGCCGCGACATACGCCTGTGCGGTGCGTTCCAGGGTCGAGCATGCGCTCGCCAGCACGCTCGCGCGATAGTTCTGCATGTAATTACTGAGCACCACATCGCAAGGATGGCGTAGCGCGAGAATGAACTTCGCTTCCGGAAACAGGCGCGCGATCAGCGGCAGCCACAGCATGTTCAGCGGATTCTTGTCGACCAGTTGCGTATCCCACTTGCGCGGAATCTTCTCGCAGACCAGGCCCAGATAACGCGAACGCAATTCGTCGCAATCGCGCTGGTTCAACCGGTACAGTTCGTCGGGAAGGCGCACGCCACGCTCGGCGATTTCGTTGCCGAGGATCGAGAAAAACGGCTGCTCGTCCATGGATTGCAGGCCCGGATGCGCATCGAGCATCTGTTCCAGCAACGTGGTGCCCGAGCGCGGGAAACCGACGATGAACACCGGCGATTGCTTGCCCAGCGGCGCCACCCATGGCGGCCACCGGGCGTAATCCCCGGGCGTCAACCGGCCCACCGCGTTGGGCAGGAGCGGCGCATCCGGCGCGAAGCGGGCCGGTACGATCGCACGCAGTTCCTCGGTCTGCGCCGCATGCGCGGCCGTGAGCGCCTGCATGGCCGCCGCGGTCTCGCCCAGCTTGTCGAGCACGCCGGCCAGCGCGAAATAGTGCGCACAATCCAGCGCATGCCGTGGCCCGACCGTTTCGTACAGCGCACGCGCGCCCGCCAGATCGCCATCGCGTGCCGCCAGCGTCGCGCGTATGTGCAGGATTTCGATTCTGGCCTGCGCATCGGGCAACGGATGCTCGACCTCAATGGCCGCCAGCACGGATCGGGCGGCCTCGATCCGATTGCCGCGCTCATAGGCGGAGGCCAATTGCACCTTCGCCGCCAGATACATCGGCGCGCGGTGCAGCAGGTCTTCCAGTACGGTCAAGGCCGCATGCGCATCGCTGACGGTCATCAGCAGATGCGCCAGTTCCAACTGCAATTGGGCATCCGGCAACGGTAGCCAGGAGCGCCACTGCCGCAGCAGTAATTCCGTCCGCGCATCGCGCAGGATGCTGCTCGCGCGTGCCGCGTAAATGGATGCTTCGGGCAACGAGGGATCCCGATCACGCGCCGCGAGGAAGGTTTCCAGCGCATGGGTGTAATCGTTCTGCTCCAGTTGGATTACCCCAAGAACGATACGATGCTGCGCGCTGGCCGGTTCCAGAGCAATCGCCGCGGCGGCCGCTTCGTTCGCCTCCTGCAACTGGCGGTTCAGACGTAGCGCGATCGCATAATTCGCCCAGTTCACGGCCTGCGACGGCTGCAAACGCGTGAGCCGCTCGTACAGCGCAACCGCCTCACGATGCCGGTTCTGCTGTTGCAGGCTCATCGCCAGCAGCAGTAACACGTTTGTATCGTCGGGCGCTGCGGCAAGGTTCTCGCGGCAATGCCGTTCGGCTTGGACCGAATGGCCGTTCTGGAGCAATCCGAAGATATCGCGCAGAGGCAACCCTGCCATGGCGATTGCACTGTTCTTGTTGGTCATGCCAGAGCCATCATGTGCGGGAGGGAGAAAGTAGAGAAACACCGCAAAATCCGCAACTTCGACGCATTGCAACGGCGCTGGCCGCTTGAAATCCGGTTGCGCTGCTCGCCATCTTCCTGGGCTCCTATCGATGGCTGCGCAGCGCATGCCCGGCTTGCATTAACTGCACGAACAAGCATGGGGGGCTTTAAGAACCTGTTTAAAATCTCCTACACCGGCGCAGCCGGAGCCAACCAGGTGGGGGATCTTCGGTCTACTTCGGTCTACCCAACAACGTCATTCCCGCGTGCTTCTGGCGGGAATCCAGCGACTTTGCTTTGGCCGAAAGAAAATCAAGAGCGAAAGACACTGGATGACGCACGGCGATCCCGCCGCTTGCTCTTCGAGCCGGCTTCGCCGTTCGCTTGGGCATCCATGCCTTCGCAGTCCCGCCAGAAGCACGCGGGAATGACGAGTGTGGTGGGTTTGTGCTTCCTTTCCGTTCGTGCGGGCCCGACAGGAGATATTAGACAGGCTCTTAGAGCCTGTCTAATACCGGATGTTACGAGGAGACGCAGCCCCGTGACCATGCCGGATTTGCCATGCGCATGCACAGGGAGTAATGTGCATACGGCATAAACAAAAAGTGAGGGTGCCGCCATGAGCGCAACGGAACGAGTCGTCCTGCTGATGAGCAAACCGCAGAAAGACGCCCTGAACAAGCGGGCCATGGCGATGAACGTGAGTGTATCCGAATACATCCGCCAGGCGGCGCTGGGAGAATCCTCCGAATTGCTCGCCCTGCAAGAGATGATGCGCACCGCGGAACACTCGATCAAACGCGCCCACGCCGCGCTGGATACGACATTCGCGAACATGGCCGCGCGTGCCGCCAGACGATCCACGGAAAGACCCGACCACCGACCGACGAAGGCGCGTCGCCGTGGCTAAAACCGTCCTCGAAATCCTTCAGGACATCATCACGATCAGCGCGCGCGTCGAACGGCTCGCCGGGGAGGTCGACCGCATGGACGAGCGCCAGGACACGATGAACGAACGCCTGATCCGCATCGAGACGCAGATCGAAATGGCTATGCGTGCGCCTTCCGCAAAACGTATCCGGTACGAATAGTGCTGTGCGCGTCTGGCCGGTAATCGCCTGCGCAATGTTGGGTGCACCATAAAAAACAAGGCCGCGCGAGTTGCCTCGCGCGGCCCGTGAACACCTGCGCTTACAAGCGAACGATCAGAACTTGATCGTCAGGCGCGCCCAGTAGTAACGGCCGATCAGGTCGAACGTGGTCGGGTCGGTGCCCGCGTTCAACGTGTTCGTGTCGAAGTACATCATCGGCGGCAGCTTGTTGAAGGCGTTGTCGATGCCTACATCGATGCGCGTGTTCAACGCCTCGATGTTGTAGCCGAACTGCAGGTCGTTGTACGTCGTCGCGCCGTATTTGAGGACATAGCCATCGATGCCTTGAACCGCCGTCTGCTGCTCATCCAGATTCGCGTTGCCCATGCTGAAGCGACCGATATAGCGCATACGCCACGAGGCATCGAACGCACCGAGCTTCCAGTTGAGGGCGAGCGATGCCTTCCAGCGCGGCAGCGTGCACACACCCGCATTGTCCGGGCAACCCGACAGCGCTGGCGAATCGAACGGAATCGCATGGCCGGCCATGTGGTACAACCCATAGCCCAAATTCACGTTGTACTGCGCCAGGTAGGTTGCGTTGGCGATCACCGTGAACTGACCGTACGGAAGTTCCGGCAGCTTGTAACGGCCACCGAAGTCCACACCCTTCACATCACTGCGGCCTACGTTGCCGGTTGGTTCGAGGATCTTGTCAATCTGACCGGCATTTTCACCGCTCTGATAGCGCGTGATCAGCGGACAGAACGCAGTAACCCCATTGAAGCACAGACTCAGAACCGACTGCGCGCTCACAGGAGCAGCGATCGTGTTGTTGAGGTACACACGCCACAGATCGGCGCTGACCGACACCCCTGGCAGCCACGAAGGATCGTAGACGACGCCCCAATCAAACGACTTGCCGTGTTCCGGCCCGATCTTCGGGAATCCGAAGGTGTTGACCGCGTATTGATTACCGGTCGAGACGGCCTGGATCTGCTGGCCAAGCGCAACGTCCGTATTGGTGAACCCACCCGTGGTCGGCACGCCCTTGCACGCCGGATTACTGGCATTGGGATTCGCACCGCCTGCGTAATCGCAGGGATCAAAGCTGAGCGATGGCGCATCGCTGATCGGCGCTCCATAAACATTGCTGACGGTCGGCGCACGGAACACCTGGGATACCGTGCCGCGCAATAACAGGTCGTCGATCGGGCGCCATTCCAGCGCGATCTTGGTGTTATTGGTGCTGCCGAACGTGCTGTACTTGGAGTAGCGGTCGCCCAAGGTTACATTCAGCGCGCGCACGAAGGGCAGGTCTTTCAGTACCGGCACGAACAACTCGGCATAGGCTTCCCTTACCGTGTAGCCGCCCTGCAGCGGCGAACTGCACTGGCTGCCAAGCACGCAGTTGAGAGTGCTCGGATCGATCAGCAGCAGCGGATCGATGATCTGATTCTGGTATTCGGAACGATGGCTGACACCGGCCGCCAACTGCAAAGTGCCGGCCGGCAGATCGAACAGACCACCGGACAGGTCCACATGCTCATCACGCTCCTGGTTGTAATACTGGCTGATCGCCGGAACCGCGGCCGCCTTGAAGCCCGCCGCCGAGGCCGGGTCGTACTGATTGAACGGGTTGAACGGCGTGCAACCGGAAATCACATTGCCCGGCGTGCCGCACACCACGGTGCCCGTGCTTGGATCGAGGAACGAGGGACCGAACGCCTGATTGAGCGTATCGAAGTTCGGCAGACCAATCGTGATCAGATTCTGGCTGATATGGCCATAGCCGAAGCCGGCATCCCAGGTCCAGTTCTGCTGGCCGATATTGAAATTGCCCTTGAAACCGGTATGCACCTGATCGGTATTCGTGGCGTACTTGCCTTGGCGCGGACCGACCGAGACCAGGCGCAGACGGAAGTCGGCACCGCCCCCGAGGAAATCCTCACCGAACGGGTTGTAGTACGACTGCGAAGAGATCGTGCCGCCAGCAGGCGTGCCGAACAGCGCCGGCGCCAGTTGGAAGTTCGACGAGGTCTTGTTGTGCCAGGCATCGGCATAGAAGTCGATGTGGTCGGTGATATGGTAGATGCCGTTCAGGAACAGGCTGGTGCGCTCCTGCGGCGTCTGAATCAGGTTGACCGCGGCATAGTTGTACTTGTCCGAGTTGGTGAAGCAGTGGTAGTTGTTCGTATCGACCGTCGTACCGCTTGCACCGGGATTGAGCGCGACGGTGCTGCACCCGAAAAGACCCTGCATGCTCTTGGGCAACTGGATGCGGCCAAACGCGGGATACGACGAGCCGCCGGTGAGTGTATAGGGCGGCGTGCTCGGGCTGCCGGTGATATCCAGCGCGCTGGCAGAGAATTTACGATTCCCGGCGAGGATGGCATCGGTCTTGTTGTAGTCGATACCGCCCATGATGCTGCCCTTGTCGCCCGTCTGGCCGAACATCAGGTGGAGGCCCTTGCGCAAGCCGTCGTCCTTGTCGGAAGTGCCATAGTCCATCGACAGCTGTACGCCCTGGTATTCCTTCTTGAGGATGATATTGATGACGCCCGCGATCGCGTCGGAACCGTACACCGCCGACGCACCGTCGCTCAGCACTTCGATACGTTCGATCATATTGGCCGGAATCGAATTCGGGTCCGGGCTTAGGCCGTTGGCGATGATGCGCTGGCCGTTGACCAGAAGCAGCGTGCGCTGCGCGCCAAGTCCGCGCAAGCCGATGGTGGACGAGCCATCGCCGCCACTGTTGTTGATCTGCGGGTTGTAGCCGCCGCCGGTGACGGCCGGCAGATTCTGGAGGATGTCGCCCAGGGTGAGTTTGCCGGTCTGCTCGATCGTCGCGCGATCGATGGTGACGACCGGATTGGATGTTTCGATATCGACACGGCGGATGTTGGAACCCGTCACCGTGATGGTATCGAGTTTCTGCGCGCCCTGATCGGGAGCGTCCTGCGCAAGCACCGTTCCGGCAGATAGGCCGGCAGCGGCGGTAGCGCCTGCATACAACGCGTAGCGTATGGCTTTGAAAAGCTCGTTGCTTATCGGATTCATTTCATTCTCCAACGTCAAATTTGTGTTACAGCCTCGGGGGCATGCTGCTTCTCCATCCATGGAAGCGACCGGAAATGGCCCATCCGGGCCTTTGGGCGCGGGCGATCCTAACAAAATTTTCACGCCTTGGAAACCCCCTGAACCAAACTTCTTGCCATTTCCTGTTGTCGTGTAAAAACAGCAGGTTATGCAAGGCATAGCTGAACGAACCAAGACGGGAGGAGCAGCGCAAGCGCGCAAACCTGCCATCAGGTCGTCGATGCTGACGAACTTCTTAGCGTGAAAGAGCAGAGCCTGCCCCCGAAGCGCTTCTGATCGGGGGGTCGAGGGAGCACAGTCCACTGCCTGCGTCATTCTGCGCGTAGCGGAGCGAGGCTCCGCGTAGTCGCACAATCCAAACCCGTATGGATTCTGCGACGGCGCTACGCACC
>JAISPQ010000003.1 GCA_031274955.1 Rhodanobacter sp. | reverse complement strand
CCCCCCATTTGTCATTCTGCGCGGCGCGTAGCGCCGTCGCAGAATCCATACGGGTTTGGATTGTGCGACTACGCGGAGCCTCGCTCCGCTACGCGCAGAATGACGGAGGGAGTGGATTGTGCTCCCTCGTCCCTGCTTCTTTTATCTCCCTCCGCCCACGCCGGAAGCTGTTTGTTCGCAGGCCCAGGAAGAGCGAGGCAGTGTACCGGGTGTGCTCGACCCAGTGATGACGAAGGCATGTGGACAAACAGCCCCGCGCCCCCACGATCAGAAGCATGTCGGGGACAGGCCCTCCTGCGGGTTGCACCCGCCAAAGCCGCCATGCGACAAGCATCCTTCCCTGGAGCGCTGCTGTTCCCGCGTGCGGCCCGACGGCCGCCCGTGACCTGCCTCACCCGTATGTCACATGCGGCGCTCACGCCGCGTGTGGGTGAGCGCCGCATACGAACTTTGGCGGGGCAACACGGACTGGGAGGAGATAGTAGACAGGTTCCAAGGAACTACTCTGTCGATGCACGATCACAGTGAAGCTGCGTTCCGCGCTCGGTCGGTTGGCCACGCTGCCGATCGATGTACATGCGCTATTTTACGTGCAGGTAGGCGTCGTCGAAGTTGACGGCGGATGTGTAATCCCTCCGGCATATGGTGCATTGCACACAGCGCACTGGCAGAGAAGGTAAACAAAGCCTAGAATTTAGTCGGATAATGTCGGCCAAGCCCGTGGATTGGCACGGGTTTGGTCGCCCCACACAGATTCCTTTCATCATCTCATCCCTTTAGAGCCTGTACATTGGAGAACTTTGGCATGGCGCTGGAACGCATCCTTTCCATCATCAAACCCGACGCAGTCGCGAAGAACGCGATCGGTGCGATCTACTCTCGTTTCGAGAAAGCGGATCTGAAGATCGTCGCGGCGAAGATGAAACATCTTTCGCGCAAGGAAGCCGAGGGGTTCTATGCCGTGCATCGCGAGCGTGCGTTCTTCAAAGCGCTGGTCGAGTTCATGACGTCGGGGCCGGTGATGGTCCAGGTGCTCGAAGGCGAGAACGCCGTGCTCAGACATCGCGACATCATGGGTGCGACCAATCCGAAAGAAGCTGCACCGGGAACGATCCGCGCCGATTTCGCCACGTCGATCGACGCGAATGCGGTACATGGTTCGGATGCCCTGGAAACCGCGAAAGCAGAAATCGCTTATTTTTTCGCAGAAACCGAACTCTGTCCGCGTTGAACGGCGGCCCGTAGCATGACCGAATCCTTCGCCCAGCCAGCACGCATCGAATCCGCACAGGGTCATGTGCACGACCATGATCCGGTCGCACGCGCGCGCAGGCTCGGGCTGTCGGGCGGCATCGCTGGCGGTGGCATGCCCAATCTCTTCGATTACGATCGCCAGGGGTTGCGCGATCTGTTCGCGCAACTGGGCGAAAAACCGTATCGCGCCGAGCAGGTGATGAAGTGGATGTATCACCGCCGCGTCACCGATTTCGACGCGATGACCGATATCGGCAAAGCGCTGCGCGACAAGCTGTCCAGTGAGGTGCGGATCGTTCCGCCGAACACACTGTTGGAGAAGCAGGCGGGCGACGGTACGTACAAGTGGTTGCTCGGCGTGGACGGCAAGAACGCGGTCGAAAGTGTGTTCATTCCGGAGACCTCGCGCGGCACGCTGTGCGTTTCCACGCAAGTGGGTTGCGGTCTCAACTGCCAATTCTGTTCGACGACGACGCAGGGCTTCAACCGCAACCTCGACGCTGCCGAAATCATCGGACAAGTCTGGGTCGCGGCGAAACATCTGGGCAACGTGCCGCACCATCAGCGCAAACTCACCAATGTCGTGCTGATGGGCATGGGCGAGCCGCTCTTGAACTTCGGCAACGTCGTTACCGCGATGAGCGTGATGCGCGACGATCTGGGTTTTGGTCTGGCCAACAAACGCGTCACCTTGTCGACCTCGGGCCTGGCGCCGATGATCGATAAGCTGGCGAGCGTCAGTGATGTGTCGCTCTCAGTATCGCTGCATGCGCCCAACGACGAGTTGCGCACGGAACTCGTACCGCTCAACAAGAAGTATCCGATCGACACAGTGCTCGCGGCGTGCGCGCGCTATGCGGCGCGGCGGCCGCGCACGACGGTCACCTTCGGCTACATCATGCTCAAGGGCGTCAACGACAAGCCCGAGCATGCGCGCCAGTTGGTCAAGCTGATGCGCCGTTTGCCGGCCAAGGTGAATCTGATTCCGTTCAATCCATTCCCCGGTGCGCGCTTTGAGTGTTCGGACGAAACCACGATCCGCGCGTTCCAGAAGATCCTGCTCGACGCCAACGTGTTGACGATGGTGCGCCGCACGCGCGGCGACGATATCGATGCGGCCTGCGGCCAGCTCAAGGGGCAAGTCGTGGATCGCACGCGCCGTCAGGCGGAGTTTCGCCGCACGCTGGCCAAGGACGTCGCCCATGCGGCTTGAGCGCGCGCCACTGATCGCATTGGCGGCGGCACTGGCCGTGTCGCAAGGCTGTGCTACATCGCAGACGCCGGCGGGTACCGTCAAGAACGAAGGCGCGGCGAGCCAACGCGAAGAAGCCGCGCGCGTACACGCGGAGCTAGGCAAAGCCTATCTGGAACAGGGCAAGCTCGATGTCGCGCTGGAAAAGCTCAATCAGTCGCTGTCGTTCGATGCGGATTACGCTGACGCGCATACCCTGCTGGGTGTGCTGTACGAACGCATCAACGATCAGGCCAAGGCTGAGGAACACTATAAGCGCGCCGCGCAATTGCGTCCCAAGGCGGGCGCCGAATTGAACAACTACGGCACATTCCTGTGCAAGAGCGGGCGCTATAATGAGGCAGAGACGTATTTCCAGCGCGCGCTCGCCGATCCGTTCTATAAGACGCCGGCAGTGGCCCTAAGCAATTCGGGTACTTGCCTGCTACGCGCCGGCAAGCGCGATCAGGCCGAGACGGTTCTGCGCCAGTCGCTCGACCGCGATCCGAACGATGCCGAGGCCTTGATCCAGCTTGCTTCCGTGCTATATGAAAAAGGTGATTATCTGAAGGCGCGTGCGTTTGTGCAGCGGTTCGAAACGGTCAAGTCGCCGCGCCCGGATGCGCTACTGCTGGGACGTAATATCGAGCTGCACCTTGGCGACAGCCGAGGCGCAGGAGACTACACGCATCGTCTGTTGCAGGGTTTTCCGGAATCCGAACAGGCGCATTGGCTGAGTTCACAGAGGTAGGTCGTGAAGAACAGGAAAAGCAGTCGGAAACGGACGGGGCCCGATTCGGTCAAGGCGGCGCCGGGTGTGGATGAGCTTGCGACGCAGGCACTTCGCGTGGACGAAGCGAACACGACGGGTAGCGAGCAAAAGCATGCACAGTCTGATGCGGTCGAAGTGACGTCGAGCGTGGATGAATGTGTGGCGCAAACGCTCCATGTCGAGGAAACGAACACGACGGGCAGCGAGCAAAAGTGTGCACAACCTGATGCAGTGGAAGTGATGCCGTGCGTGGATGAACGTGCGACGCAAGTGTTCCACGCGGACGAAGCAAATGTGACGGATAGCGAACACAAGGGTGTAATGCCTGATACGGTCGAAGCGGTGCCGAACGTGAATGAACGTGTAGCGCAGGCACCGTATGCGGACGAAGTGAAAGCGGTGAACAGGAGATGGAAACGCAGGCGCAGGACGGGTTCCGCCAAGGCGAAGAAGGCAGATAGCGAACACCTGCGGCTGTCGTCGCTGGCGAGTGAAATTCACGCCCTGAACGCCGCGCAAGTCGTTGCGGCGAATGAACGCACGGCAGACCAGGCGAGCATCTGCGTAGCGCAGCAGCACGGTGATGCCGATGTGTCGCTGGGTCAGCGTCTGATGCGTGCGCGCGTGCTTCAGGGATGGAGCCAGGCTGATGTCGCTGCGCGTCTGCGGCTGCCGATCAAGCTGATCGATCGCCTGGAGCAGGACAACTACGCAGGTCTTACACACGGCATGTTCCTGCGTGGCTATCTGGGCAGCTATGCACGGCTCGTGGGCATCTGCGCCGAGCAGGCCGAAGACGTAGCCGTCGCGCATGCCGAGACCGCGCCACTGGTCGCAACCGGAACCATCCCGCGTTCACGCTACTTGTTCGAGCGCTATTCGGTCAGCGCCACGTATCTCGTATTGACAGCCATCATCGTCGTGCCGGTAGTCTGGCTCGCCACACATGGCGGCCTTGGACAGAACTTCGCGCACACCACGCCACTGGATCCGCCGGCCGCTGAAATGGTGACGGTGCAGACGATACCGGCGTCCTTCGCGCCGGTACGGTATTCTGCGGATTTGGCCGACACAGCGACGGATGTGTCGGCTGTTGAGCCGGTGGTGGAGCAAGCGCCGATCGTCGCGTCGATGACGCCATTTTCGATGGCATCAAGCCAATTACCTGCGCATCGATCTGTCGCGGCCACCGTGGGCAGTGGGGCGCATACGCTCGAACTGAAACTCGCGCAGCAAAGCTGGGTCGAGATTACGACCGCCGACGGCCGCAAGCTTGAATCCGGCACGCTCGCTGCGGGCAGTGAACACACGTATCTCAGCGATGGTCCGCTGTCGGTGCGGATCGGCAATACGCAGGGTGCCCAGGTGCTTGTCGATGGCCGCATCGTCGATCTGACACCGTTCCAGCACGCCAATGTCGCGCATATAAAACTGTTTGATGAAGCGGGGGCGCCGATCAGTCGCCTTGAGTAGTAAACCCGGTCTGCATTGAACGCGTAACGGGCGCATGAGCCGCTCCGTCGCGATTTCCTGCTACTCTTTGTATTCTGCGGCGGGCCGCACAAGCGTAGCTGCTCGTATTTTTCTGTGTTATTCCAGGTGAGGCGCATGGCTTTCGACGTTCTCGACGAACACGAACAAGGTGAATTGGTCCAGAAATGGTTGCGCGAGAACGCATGGTCGATCGTGATCGGCGTTGCGGCTGCTCTTGCACTGCTCTTCGGTTGGCAGCAGTGGAAAGTGCACCGCGTGAATCGTGTGAAGGAAGCAACGGCGCAGTATCAGGCGTTGACCGAGGCGGTGACTGCGAAAAAGGATGCGGATGTCGCCACGATCGCGGACGGCTTGCGCAAGGATTTCCAGAGCACTGTATATGCCGCATTCGCAGCCATGCAACAGGCCGACGCCGCTGTCATCAAGGGCGATCTCACTGCCGCCGCCGAGCATCTGCAATGGGCGCGCGAGCATGCCGGTGCAGATAGCTTGAGGTCGTTGTTCGATTTACGTCTGGCGCGCGTAAAGCTCGCGCAGGGCGATGCCGATGGTGCGATCAAACTGCTCGATGGCATAGCGAAGACCGATTACGTGGGGCTCGTCAATGAAATCCGCGGCGACGCGCTGGTCAAGCTCGGTCGCAGCGACGATGCGCGCGCGGCCTATCAGGAGGCGCTGGATAAGCTCGATCCACAGGCGCCCAATCGCGTTTTCGTGCAGATGAAGTTGGATGATCTTGCCACCACGGCGCTGGCTCCCGCCGCGCCATCCTCGGCCACTGATACTACCGTTACAGCGGAGAAGCGCGGCTCATGAAGCGTTCGATCCTCGTCATCACAGTGCTGGCTGCGACCCTTAGCGGTTGCAGTTGGATGAAGAAACTGGGTACGTCCGACAATGTCGAACGGCCTACGCCACTCACAGAAATCAAATCCACTGTCCGGATCGATCGCCTCTGGAGCCAAAGCATCGGCGGCGGTGCCGGCCCATCGGGTGCGCACCTGTCGTTGGCGGCCGCCGGCGATCGCATGTACGCAGCCGGCATCAACGGTACGGTACAGGCCATCGATGTGGCCAGCGGCAAGACGCTTTGGCAAAAACGTCTGGGCACGCGCTCGGGGTGGGCGTTGCGTCGCGGCGTCAGTACGCTGCGTTGGTCCGGCGGCCCGAGCGTCGATGGCGATCTGCTCGTGGTCGGTGGTTTGGACGGTCAGGTATATGCGCTGTCCGCGCAGGATGGCAGCGAACGCTGGCATGTGCAGGTGCCCTCAGAAGTGATCACCGCACCGGCGATTTCCGCAGGTATCGTGGTCGTGCGCAGCAACGATGGCCGTCTGATCGGACTCGACGCGGCCGACGGCACGCAAAAGTGGATCTTCGAACAGGCGGTGCCGGCGCTCAGTCTGCGCGGCAATTCCGCACCGCTGATTGCGAACGATGTGGTGTACGACGGCTTCGACAATGGCCGTGTCGTCGCCGTGCGCTTGGTCGACGGCAACGAACTGTGGGCGCAAACGCTGTCTACGGGTGAGGGGCGCACCGAAATCGAGCGGCTTGCCGACGTGGACGGCAATCTCGCCTACGATGGAACCGCGCTCTATGCCATCGGCTATCGCGGTCTGTTTGCGGCGCTCGCGCCGGACAGTGGCCATCCACGCTGGCAGCGCGATCTGTCCAGCTATGTCGGCGCTGCGGTCAGCGGCAATACCGTGGTTACCGTGGATGCCGACGGCAATGTCTGGGCCTTCGATCGCGAGACCGGCGTCAACCTGTGGAAGCAGGACAAGCTCAAGTACCGTTTGCTGAGTCCGCCCGGCATTCAGGACAAGTATGTCGTCGTCGGCGACGGTCAGGGCTTCGTGCACTGGCTTAGCCTCGACGAAGGCAAGTTTGCCGCGCGCGAACGCCTGAGCAAGAAGCCGATCGAGAACGCACCGGTGACGGTCGGTGAGATGATTTACGTGGATGATGTGAACGGGCGGATAGCGGCTTACCGCGCGCGTTGATGCCACCTCCTGCGCGGCGAACCGCGCGGTGCGTTCCTTGCGGAGTTTGGAGTCTGCCCAAAAACCGTAGCGAGCAAGGTGGTTTGTGCGACGCTGGCGCGCAAACTGCCGAGCGCAGCAGGTGTTTGGATAGGCTCCCGAAATGCTTCCCGTCGTTGCCCTCGTAGGCCGCCCGAATGTCGGCAAATCGACCTTGTTCAACGTGCTCACACGCACGCGGGACGCACTCGTTCACGACAGGCCCGGCGTCACGCGCGATCGCCATTACGGCGTGTGCCGGCTCGCGGCTGCGCCGTTCGTTGTCGTGGATACCGGCGGCCTGATCGACGGCGCCGAAGGTATCGACAGCCAGACCGCGCGCCAGGCCGGATTCGCGATCGACGAAGCCGATGTGGTGCTGCTCATCGTCGATGCGCGCGAGGGCCTGTTGCCGACCGACCGCGCGATCCTCGACCGCCTGCGCCGCGCTGGCAAGCCGATGCTGTTGATCGTGAACAAGGTCGATGGCGTCGATGAACACGTCGCGCTGGCCGAGTTCGCCGCATTGGGCGTGGCATCCGCGTTGCCGGTGTCCGCCGCGCATGCGCGCGGCGTAACGCCGCTGCTTGCCGCGTTGGAAGCGTTGTTGCCGAAGGTCGAACACGATCCGCTGGCCGCACAGCCGGAGGATGGCATCCGCGTGGCGATCGTCGGCCGCCCGAATGCGGGCAAGTCCACGCTGGTCAATCGCCTGCTCGGCGAGGAGCGCGTGATCGCCTCCGAGGTGCCCGGCACCACGCGCGATTCGATCCGCATCCCGCTCGAACGCGATGGCAAACGCTACACGCTGATCGATACTGCCGGCATCCGTCGCCGTGCGCGCATCGAAGACGCTGTAGAGAAATTCAGTGTCATCAAATCGCTGCAATCGGTCGATGCGGCGCACGTCACCGTGTTGATGCTCGATGCGCGCGAAGGCGTGGCCGATCAGGACAGCGCATTGATCGGCCATGTACTGGAATCGGGCCGCGCGCTGGTGATTGCCGTCAATAAATGGGACGGCTTGGACAAGTATCAGCGCGAGCAGTGTGTCGCCTCGTTATCGCGCAAGCTCGACTTTGCCGCATGGGCGCGTCAGGTCTTCATCTCGGCGCTGCATGGCAGCGGCATCGGCGAACTGATGAAGGCGGTGAACCGCGCGCATGCGTCGGCCAATCACGCGTTCACTTCATCCGAACTCACGCGCGCGGTGGAAGCGGCCTGCCAGGCCTATCAACCGCCGCTGGTGCGCGGCCACGCGCCGCGCCTGAAATATGCGCATCCGGGCGGCTCGAACCCGCCGACCATCATCATCCACGGCGCGCGCACCCGACATATTGCGGAGGGCTATCGACGCTATCTGGAAAATTTCTTCCGCAAGCGTTATCGCCTGGAAGGTACGCCGATCCGGATCGAGTTTCGCGACGGTAACAACCCGTTCGCTGGGCGCCGCAATGAACTCACCGACTCTCAGCAGCGCCGGCGCACACGCATGATCCGCAACGCGAAGCGCAGCAAGCGTTAGCGAGCCAGGCATGGAATCAGCGATCACGATCGCGATCCTCGCCGGCGGTGCGGCCGCCCGGCTCGGTGGCCGCGACAAGGGGCTGGAGCTTCTCGGCGGCCGTCCGCTCGTGGCGTGGGTGGTCGCGGCGTTGCCGCGTGATGCGCAATGGCTGATCGTCGCCAATCGCCATATCGATGTCTATGGCGCATACGCGCCGACCGTAAGCGATGCAATCGCGGGCTATGCGGGGCCGCTCGCCGGTATTGCCGCGGCGCTGGCCGCGTGTGGAACGCCGTACCTGGCTACCTTGCCGGTGGATTGTCCGGCGCCACCGGCGAATCTCGTGCCCCGGTTATTGGATGCGTTGCGCGCGCGTGCGGTAGATGCGTGCGTCGTGCACGATGGCGAGCGGCGGCAACCGTTGTTCGCGCTGTATCGGCGTGAACTGGCGGTATCGGCCGCGGCGGCGGCCACGCGATGCGGCAGCGTAGGGGAGTGGCAGGGCGCGATTGGCGCGATCGAACTTGATTTCGCCGACCAACGGCGGCAATTTCGCAACCTCAACACAGCGGAAGACTTTATTGCCTATGCCGATGAACACGGACTCGTCCACTGACTTTCCGACCCGGCTGTGTGTCGAAGAGGCGCAACAGCGCGTGCGCGAGTTGTGCGCTGCGCGCGTCTTGCCTGCGGAATCGATCGCTATCGACACTGCGCTTAATCGCGTGCTTGCCCAGGATGTGAGCGTGCCATTCGATCTGCCGCCGTTCGCGAATTCGGCGATGGATGGCTATGCGCTGCGCGGCGTCGATCTGCCCGTGCAGGGCGAGCGCCGGTTCGCGATGGTCGGGCAGATTCTCGCCGGTGCGACGCACATACCCGCCGTGGGGGAGGGCGAATGCGCACAGATCATGACCGGTGCGCCGATACCGCCCGGCGCCGATACCGTGGTCATCAAAGAACATGTGCGCGTGGATAGCGGTGCGGTCATCATCGCCGCCGGTGAAAAGGCCGGCGCCAACATACGGCCTCCCGGCGAAGACTATCGGCGCGGCGATCTGGCGCTGCGCATAGGCGATCGGCTCACGGCGGCGCGCCTGGGTGTGCTGGCTTCCTGTGGTTTGGCGCGTATGAATGTCGTGCGCCGTCCGCATGTTGCGCTGTTCGTCACCGGCGACGAGCTCGTGCCGCTTGGGCAAGCACTGGGTACCGGCCAGATCCATGACAGCAACCGCCACAGCCTTGCCGGTTTGCTGCAGGACGCGGGCGCCCAGTTGCGCCTCGTCGCGCATCTGCGCGACGAACCCGAAACCCTGCGTCGCGCCTTGCACGAAGCGGGCGAACAGTGCGATCTCATCCTCAGCAGCGGCGGCGTGTCGGCCGGTGAGGCGGATTTCCTGCCGGGCCTCATTGCGCAACTGGGGCGCGTGCATTTCTGGAAGGTGCGCATGCGGCCCGGTATGCCGATACTGTGCGGCGAAATTGGCCGCGCGCTGGTGTTCGCTCTGCCGGGCAATCCGGTATCGAGCATCGCGACATTTCTCGTGTTTGCACGTCCGGCGTTGCTGGCACTGCAAGGTGCGAACGACGCACAGCGGCGAAACTGGCGCGCGCGACTCGCGGCGCCGGCCGTCAAGCAGCAGGAGCGTGCGGAATTCCTGCGCGCCACGTTGGAGTGTCGCGACGATGGCGCACTCTGGGCGACGCCGGTGCGCAAACAAGGATCGCACATGCTGCGCGGTGTGGCGGAGGCGGACGCGCTGATCTACCTGCCCGAATCGGTGCGCGAACTGGAGCCGGGCACGGTGGTGGATATTGTGCCGCTGCCTGGCTTGTTCTGACGGCTATGAATAGTGTTTCCCCTGTTGGTACTGCGGCCCCGATCGAGATCGATCCGGCGGATGTGCTCGAACGCCAACGCGCCGGCGCACTGCTGCTCGACGTGCGCGAGGATAGCGAACGTGCCGGCGGCTTCGCGGAGGGTTCGATCGGACTTCCGCGCGGCGCGATCGGCGCACGCATCGGCGATGTCGCGCCCGACCCGCAGCGCGAGATTCTCGCGATTTGCGCCAGCGGGCAGCGTTCGCGGCTCGCGGTGCAGACCTTGCGTGATATGGGTTACGCGCATAGCCGATCCGTACGCGGTGGTTTCGCGCGCTGGCTCGCGGAAGGCTTGCCGAGCGAATCAGGAGCACTGGGGGTGGACGCATCGGAGCGGTATGCACGTCATCTGGTGTTGCCCGAGGTGGGCGTCGCCGGTCAACAAAAGCTCGCACGCGCGCGCGTCGCGTTGATCGGTGCGGGCGGCCTGGGCGCACCGGCGTTGCTCTATCTGGCCGCGGCCGGTGTCGGCCATCTCACGGTGATCGACGACGATCGTGTGGAACGCTCGAACCTGCAACGGCAGGTCATCCACACCGATGCGCGCATCGGCATCGGCAAGGCCGAATCGGCGCGTGCGGCTTTGCACGCACTGAATCCGCAGGTACATATCGAAGCGGTCGCGCAACGTGTGCAGGCCGCGAATGTCGAGGCGCTGGTGCGCGGTCACGATATGGTGATCGACGGTGCGGACAATTTTCCGACCCGCTATCTGCTCAGCGCTGCAAGCCGACGGTTGAACATCCCGTTGGTCTACGGCGCCGTGCACCGTTTCAGCGGACAGATCGGCGTGTTCGATCCGCGTCGCGCGGATTCGCCGTGTTATCGCTGTCTGTTCCCGTATCCGCCCAGCGCCGCCGAAGCGCCCAATTGCAGCGAAGCCGGCGTGCTGGGTGTGCTGCCCGGGGTGATCGGCCTGTTGCAGGCGACCGAAGCGCTCAAGCTCGTGCTCGGCATCGGTAAGCCGCTGGTCGGGCGCGTGTTGTGCTACGACGCGCTGGCCGGCGTGTTCCGCGAACTGCGTCTGCCGCGCGATCCACAATGTCCGGGTTGCGCTGCAGACGCGTACTTCACGGGCTACGAAGACATCGCGCGCGTGTGCACGGCCGATAGTCTGACGTAGCCGGCGTGCGGCGCCTGCATACAGCAGCGCCGCAGAACCTTGCCAGCGAGAACCAAGAGCAGTGCCTTGGCTCAGGACTCCATGAAGTATCCGCCGTTCACCGCGATATTCGCGCCGGTGATGAAGCCGGCATCGTCGTGCGCGAGAAAATCGACGGCACGTGCGATTTCGCTGGGTTCGCCCAGACGTCCGACCGGAATGCTGTCGATGATCTGCTGGCGGATGTCCTGCGGTACGGCTTTCACGAGCGCGGTGTTGCAGTAGCCCGGGGAGACACTGTTGACGGTGACGCCTTTGCGTGCGACTTCACGTGCAAGCGCCATCGTGAAGCCGTGCATGCCGGCTTTTGCGGCCGAATAGTTGGTTTGGCCGAATTGTCCGGTTTGGCCGTTGACCGAGGAGATGTTGACGATGCGGCCGAAGCCTTGTTCCGTCATGCCATCCACCACGGGCCGGCACATGTTGAACACGCTTTCCAGGTTTACCTTGACAACATCGCTCCACTGTGCATAGGTCATCTTGCGCAGCGATGCATCGCGCGTGATGCCGGCGGCGTTGACGAGGATCGAAATGGGGCCATGGGTTTTCCCGATGTGCGTGACGAAGTCCGCGCACAACTGGTGATCGGCGACATTCAGTGGTTCGAAAACGATGGAACCGTTGAATTCCTGTGTTGCGGTGCGGAATGTAGTGATGCGTTCGGCGTGTGAATCCAGATCCGCCGCGATCACTTGGCGCCCGGAACGGGCGAGTGACCTGCAGATTTCAGTGCCGAGTCCACCAATACCTCCGGTGACGACAGCGATACGCTTGTTCATACGCTTGTTCATATGATTACCTGTCAGTAGCAGTAGCAGTAGCAAGGGCGGCACGTACGGCCGCGTGAGTTTCCCCCCCCTCGGCGCGATGTTCCTGTCACGCCGCTAAAAACGAAGATGCTTTTTAGGTCGGTTCTCTCACGATCAGGGTTTGGTATCCTTCTTGCTTTTGTTGGGTTCGAACGTAGGGCTGCTCATGCTGTTCGCGGCCGCAGTGAGGAAGCCCTCTTGCAGGGATTTCCACAATTTCATGTTGCGTTCGGTCAGATCGTTGAGCATCGACCATGGCGTCTGGCCAATGATGTTGTTGAGCTGGCTGCGGAACTGCTGTTGCTGATCGATGAAAACCTGCAAGCTGCGTTCCAGGTAGCCGCCCATGAAGCCTTGCAGCGAATCACCATAGAAACGGATGACCTGCGAGAGCAGCTTGGTGGTGAACATTGGTTCGCCGCGAACTTCGTATTCCGAGATGATCTGCAACAGCACCGTGTGAGTCAGGTCTTCACCGGTCTTGGCGTCACGGACCTCGAACTCCTCGTGATCGAGCACGAGCTGGCGCACTTCTTCCAGCGTGATGTAGCTGGAAATCTCGGTATCGTAGAGACGGCGGTTCGGGTATTTCTTGATGATACGATGCGTGGTCATGACGAGATCTTAACGGAATATGATGCGTTGCACAAGCAAAATTGTGCGCAGCAAAACGCATTTGCGGGCCCCGTTGGCGGAACCCGCAGATGCGTTCAGAATATATTCAGAAAAAAGACGAAAAAGGGCCGTTACCAGCCCATGTACTGGCCGCCGTTGATCGAGATGTTGGCGCCGGTGATCCATGCTGCCTTGTCGTCAACGAGGAAACCCACGGCGTAGGCGATTTCACCGGGCTCTCCAAGCCGGCCGACCGGAATCTGCGCGATGATTTTGTTGCGCACATCCTCGGGGACGGCCATCACCATGTCGGTGCCCACGTAGCCGGGCGATACGGTGTTCACCGTGATGCCGAACTTGGCGTTTTCCAGCGCCAAGGAGATGGTGAAGCCATGCATGCCGGCTTTCGCGGCGGCATAGTTGGCCTGCCCATATTGGCCTTTCTGTCCATTGACTGAACTGATTTGCACGATGCGGCCCCATTTGCGCGCACGCATGCCGTCGATGACTTGGCGTGTGACGTTGAAGCAGGAGCCCAGATTAGTGGCGATCACATCCTGCCACTGCGCGTGGTTCATCTTGTGGAAGGTCGTATCGCGCGTGATACCGGCGTTGTTGACCAGAATGTCGATCGGACCAAGTTGCTTTTCCACTTCCTGGACCAATGCTTGGGCGGACGCCGGGTCGGCGACGTCACCCATGACGAGGGTGAATTCAAAACCAGCCTTGCGCTGTTCGTCCTGCCAGGCTTTCGCCTTGGCTTCACTGCGATAGTTGGTTGCGACCTTGTGGCCCAACCCGGCCAGATACCTGCAAATGGCGGTACCGATTCCTCCGGTTCCGCCGGTCACCAATGCGACGCGTGATGTCATGACTCGTCTCCGATAATGATGTGACAAACGACGCACCGAGCGTCGCGTCTTCGCATTGTGCAGCGGTGATCAACAAACGTCCTTCCGCAGTGCGACAAAAGGCGCAGGCGTGGAGGTGGCATGCGAGATGGCGCGTGCATCGAAGGCGCGAACGGCGTGTGCGAGCAGCGCGTGCGGAGTATGACAGGCCGCCGGTGCTTGACCGAGAAAACGCAGTGCGGTGCACAAGGCGGGCAGTGGATCGTGCGCATCCACCGGCAGCGCCGCTGTGTGCTTGCTGAGCTTGCGTCCATCGGCGCCGAGCACGAGCGGCAAATGTGCGTAGCGTGGATGCGGCAGTCCCAGCAGGTGTTGCAGCCACATCTGGCGCGGTGTCGAATCCAGCAGATCGGCGCCGCGTACGATGTCGGTGACGCCTTGCGCGGCATCGTCCACGACCACCGCGAGTTGATACGCACAACCCGTGTCGGCGCGCCAGATCACGAAGTCGCCGGCGGTGCGTGCCAGATGCTGTGTCGTCGTGCCCTGAATCGCGTCGGCGAAAGTGCGGATTTCGCCATACACGCGTACGCGCCAGGCTGGCGGCCGCGTGGTTTCGTGCGCAACGCATTCAGCAGGATGGATGCCGCCATACGGTTCCAGATCGCTGCGGCTGCACCAGCAGCGATAGACGTGGCCGGCGGCGGCGAGGCGATCCCGTGCAGCCTTGTAGAGCTCCGTGCGCGCGCTCTGGAAGACGACGGGCTCATCGGATTGCAGCCCGAACGCCGATAGCGTGGCAAGGATGTCCGCGGCGGCGCCGGGAACCTCGCGTTCGTGGTCGATATCTTCCATGCGCACGATCCAGCGTCCGTTCGCGGCGCGTGCGAACAACCAGCTACCGAGCGCGGCAACCAGCGAGCCGAAATGCAATCGTCCGGTGGGGGAGGGGGCAAAGCGACCGCGGTACATACGAAACGGCTTTTGGACAGGTTCCCGGATGCGCAGGTGTGTCGGACGAAATCGTAACGGACCGACGCGATCGCGTCGATGCATAGGCTGGAATGGGGTGTGGCGGAATCCCAGCGCATAGGTTGGGGTGTGCGAAAGGTGAGATCAACGTCCATGGATTCCCTGTCGTTCTGCGCGGCGCGCAGCGCCATCGCAGAACAAAAGCATACGGGAATGACGAGATAGGAAATGCTTGTGCGGGAACAACGAGCGTTCTTTCATGCTCCAGAGCGGTGTATGGGTATCATGACCGTTCGCGCTGCTGCCTACTTCCTTTTCCCACTCCCTGCTTTTTGCGCTTGGGCTTGAGGATGGTTCCCGTGCATCCTTTCTTGCCGCAGCGGCAAGCCCAGATCGCTTTCAGGCGCGGCGTGAGGCGTTCTGCGAGCACGATGCCGTAATCGTAGGTGAGTTCCTCGCCCTCACGCAGCTTGCGCAAGCTTTCGATCACAACACGATCCTTGCGCGGATCGCCAGAGGTGTTTTCTTCATGGGACGCGCGGCAGTTCGGCGCGCAACTGTGGTTGATCCAGCGCGCGATGTTGCCGTCCACGTTGGCATCGATAACGTAGCGATCGTTCAACGTGAACAGGAAAGTATGGCCGGTATCGCCGGTGTTCGCGTACAGGCGATCGGCCTGCGCGTGGGTCAGGAGTCTGCCGAGATACTCGATGATTTCGGTGCCGGCTGGAATATCAGTGAGGGCGAAAACGCCGTTGCCGTGGATCGGCGAGCGGCGCATGGCGATGCGCTTGGGCATGATCGGTCGTAAGGTGAAAATCGGGCCTGCGATCATATCGCGTCCGCGGTCCACGCATCGGCGCGATGCTCGTGGTAGTTTGCGCAGCCGTACTTGCCATCGAGTGTCGAACCTGCCATGCCTCGCTTGCGTCCGCTCCTGATTTTCGTCTGTGTGTTCACCGCGTGTTTCGCCGATAGCGCATTCGCCAACAAACGTACCGACCCGACAGCGCCTTCCCACAAGCGATCCATCGCGTCGAAAAACGCCGTGGCCGGCAAGTTCGATTACTACCTGATGTCGCTGTCGTGGTCGCCGACGTTCTGCCAGACGCATCCGGATGATAAGGAGCAATGCGGCAAGAAGGGCTACGGCTTCGTACTGCATGGCCTATGGCCGCAGTACGAAGGCGGCAACGGTCCACAACGCTGCCAGACCGAAGACGAGCCCGATGGCAAAACGGTCGCCAGGGCGCAGGCCTTCATGCCCAACGAGCAGTTGATCACGCACGAATGGTTCATGCACGGCACGTGCTCTGGCCTGAAGCCGCAGGCGTTTTTCGATCTTGCCGACCGCGCTTTTGCCAGCGTGCATGTGCCACCGGAACTGCAAGCGCCACGGACCGCACTGCAAACCGATAACAATCATCTGCGTGCATGGTTGCGCAGTGCGAATCCCGGCCTTGGCGACAACATGCTGACTCTGCATTGCAGCGGTGGCGAATTCGTCGAGGCGCGCATCTGCCTGGACAAGAATCTCACCCCACGCGCCTGCGGCAGTCGTGTGCGCAATGGTTGTCCGGCCTCCGACACGTTCACGATCCCAGCCACGAAATAACTGTTCTGTGGTCGGAGCAACAAAGTTCAGGCTGTTTCGAGTATCCGCATGTCAATGCGTAGTCCAGCCGCCGTCGCCATGTTCACCAGCGCATCCAGACCGAACAGGTCGATCCTGCCGCGCATCAGGTCGGAGATACGCGGTTGAGTCACGCCCAAAAGTTTGGCGGCTTGCGTCTGGCTCATGCCTGTGCGAATGAAATGATGCTTCAGCGCCATCATCAAGGCGGAGCGCAGTTTCATGTTCTCAGCTTCTTCCGGGGTGTCTTCTATGGCATCCCAGACGCTGGCGAATCGTTGCTTGCTCATGGGCCCAGTTCCTTCAACACGTCGCGGTAACGCTTGGCGGCCAAATCCAGATCGGCCTTGCTGGTTTTTTCTGTCTTCTTTTGGAAGCAGTGAAGCACGTAGAGGACATCGGCGAACTTGGCAACATAGATGATTCGGAATGCTCCGGTTACATCCCTGATACGAATCTCTTTCACACCTTGGCCCACGCTGCTCATGGGCTTCCAGTCATCCGGGTTATGGCCGTTCTGCACTTGGTCGAGTTGGTGGCCTGCCTCGCGCCTAGCCGTGAGCGGGAAAGCACGAAGGTCATCAAGGGAACCGCCCCGAAACTCGATCGGTTTGGGATCGGCCATGTTTGGACTATACAATGTTTTGTATGTATTGGCAAATCTGATACGGAATTGGCCGGAAAAACCGGTGTTTGCATCGCTTTATGCGAGCCCCTTGTTGCCTGCGTGAAAATGCTCGGCGACGACGTGTGCCACGCACATCGACATACGCTTGCCGGTCGGGATATGCAGGAATTCATTCGGCCCGTGTGCGTTGGAGTGCGGCCCGAGCACGCCGGTGATGAGGAACTGCGCGCCGGGGAATTTCTCGCCGAGCATGCCCATGAACGGGATCGAGCCACCTTCGCCGTTGTAGGCGACGGGCGCGCCGAAGAACTGCCGTGAGGCCGCATCGACCGCCTGTTCCAGCCATGGCGCCAGCGCGGGCGCTTCCCAACCGTTGCCGGCCTTCTCCACGTCGAACGTCACCTGTGCGCCATAGGGTGGATTTTCTTCGAGCAGATGCTTGAGGAACTCGCCGCACCGCATCGCATCGAGCGTCGGCGGCACGCGCAGGCTCAGCTTCGCTGCCGTGTACGGGCGCAGCACATTGCCGGCGGAATCCAGTGGCGGAATGCCGCCGATGCCGGTGATCGACAGCGCGGGCCGCCAGGTGCGATCGAGCACGAGTTCGGCCAGATCCTCGTTCATCGGCCGCATGCCGGTGACCATCGGGAACTTCGCATAGACGCCATCGCCGAGGATTTCCGCCGTGCGTTTGGCCTGTTGCACGCGCAGCGCCGGAATGTCCGCGTACAGTTCGCGCGGTTTGATCCGGCCGGTGGTTTCGTCCTCCAGACGTGAGAGCGCCTGGCGCAGGATGCGGAAGCTCGATGCGACGATGCCGGACGCATCGCCCGAATGCACACCTTCTTCGAGCACCTTCACCCTGAGATTGCCGCCGGTCAGGCCGCGCCGCGAGGTGGTGAGCCAAAGTTGATCGTAATTGCCGCAGCCCGAATCAAGGCAAACGATCAGCGAAGGCTGGCCGATGCGCGCGGCCAGATGATCGACGTAGTACGGAAGATCGTAACTGCCCGATTCTTCGCAGGCTTCGATCATCACCACGCAACGCGCATGCGGAACGTCCTGCGCCTGCAAGGCGAGAATCGCAGCCAGCGAACCGAACAGCGCATAGCCATCGTCGGCGCCGCCGCGTCCATACAGCTTGTCGCCTTCGAGCACCGGCTTCCACGGTCCCAGATGTGCGGACCAGCCGGTCATCTCCGGCTGCTTGTCCAGATGCCCGTAGAGCAACACCGTGTCAGTACTTTGCCCGGGGATTTCGACGAAGATCAGCGGTGTGCGGCCGGGCAGACGCACCACATCCACCCGCATGCCCGCCATCGGCTGCGCTTTCGCCCAGGATGCCAAGAGATCGACCGCGGCATCCATGTAACCGTGCTCGGCCCATTGCGCATCGAACAGCGGTGATTTGTTCGGAATCTTGATGTATTGGGTCAATGCGGGAACGATCCGGCTGTCCCACAAATCGCCGACGAATCCGCGAAGTGCATGGGGGTCAACACGCTGAGTCATCGGTCTTCCAGTGGCGTATGAGAAGCACGGATTCTACTGCGCAGGTGACGGGCAGGCTGTTGAGTAACAGAGGGTCAGCACGGTTTGCGCATTCGACGCTGGAAGTGCCTGCTGGCTAAATCGCGTTCAAGCATGACGCGAAACACACCCCTGGCCGCACCATCATCGATCGCATGCTAGACTCTTCAGCCGCCCTAGGCGGTTACGCATGATCCTCCCTCGATACCACATCGGCCCGTCCTCGATCGCGGGCGCAGGCAAAGGCTTGTTTCTCGACGAGCCGGTTGCGCACGGGCGCCTGATCACCGCGCCGGATGCGATTGCGCGCGTGTACACCTTCGAGGAAATTCTCGAACGCCCCGAGGCGGCAGACCTGCTTGGGGCAACTGTGCGCTGGTTTGAGGACCGCTACACCGTTACACCCGAATGGCCGGACGAGTGTTATATCAATCATGATTTCGAACCGACGGGCCTGTGGCATCTGGGCTTCGTGTTTGCCGCCGCGGATCTTGCGGCCAGCACCGAGATCACGGTCGACTACCGGCACCTGCTCGCGCCGGGGCAACAGGAAGATTTCCTTGACGCGCGCAGCGGTCGCCCCATCATTGGGTTCTCCTGGCGGGAAAGCCTGACCGCCTCCACTACCGCGCTCGCCGCGCTGCTGGCCTGATTCGCCGATGATCGAAATTCCACGCATCGAAACCGAACGATTACGTTTGACCGCGCTCGGCGAACGCCACTTCGAGGACTACGCATCGATGCTGGCCGATGCGAGCAGTACACGCTTCGTCGGCGACGGGCATCCGCTCGACCGCATGAATGCCTGGCGTTCGATGGCCATGCTGCTCGGCCACTGGTCGCTACGCGGTTACGGCATATGGGCGGTGGAACTGAAGGATACCGGTGAATTTGTCGGCCGCGTTGGTCTGCACAACCCCGAAGGCTGGCCGGATCTGGAATTGGGCTGGATGCTGATGCCCAACCAGCGTCACAAAGGCTACGCCACGGAAGCCTGCCGCGCCGCGTTGGACTTCGCCTTCAACCATCTCAAGGCGCCGCGTGTCGTCAGCCTGATCGACGCCGAAAATAGCGAATCCGAACGTATCGCGTGCCGCATTGGCGGTCGGCAGGCTACGACGATCGATTTTCTCGGTCACGCCACGCTGGTCTATATCTACCATCCCCCCGAATCCTCCTGAAAGCCTGTTCATAGGCACGATCCCACTGCGCCCAGAATACCGCAGCGCACCATAAGTGTATGTGAGCAAAGAGGACTTGTGCTCATGTTCAGGTTTTGGCAAGGTACCGTGCCGCACGCGCCGATGTGCGTGGTGATAACGGCGAGTAGGCTCACTTTCCATCACAGAGAAATACCAACAAGGATGTATTGCACAGCCCTCATCGGAGAGGCGCCGCTACATACACCCATTTCATCAGGAGATAACACTAATGGCTGCCACAGCTGATTCGCGGGGAGCGTCCCCGATCACCCCACGCTCCAACGTAACGGGCGAGGAGATGAAGGTGATCTTCGCTTCATCCCTCGGTACCGTGTTCGAGTGGTACGACTTCTATCTCTACGGATCGCTCGCTGCGATCATCGCCAAGCAGTTCTTCAGCGCACTGGATCCAGGTGCAGCCTTCATCTTCTCGTTATTGGCCTTCGCGGCAGGCTTTCTGGTACGGCCTTTCGGTGCTCTGGTGTTTGGGCGCCTGGGCGACATGATCGGACGCAAGTACACCTTCCTCGTCACCATTCTGATCATGGGTTTATCCACCTTTATCGTTGGCCTGCTGCCCAGCTACGCCAGCATCGGCATGACGGCCCCGGTGGTCCTGGTCGCATTGCGCATATTGCAGGGGTTGGCGCTGGGCGGCGAATACGGCGGGGCAGCCACCTATGTGGCCGAGCACGCACCGCACGGCAAGCGCGGCGAGTACACCTCGTGGATCCAGACTACCGCGACGATGGGCCTGTTCCTGAGTCTGCTGGTCATTCTGGGTGTGCGCTTGAGCACGGGCGAAGAAGCCTTCGCCGCCTGGGGCTGGCGCATTCCTTTCGGGGTTTCGATCATACTGTTGGCAGTGTCCGTCTGGATCCGCATGAGCCTGAGTGAATCGCCCGCGTTCCAGAAAATGAAAGCCGAAGGCAAAACCTCCAAGGCGCCGTTATCGGAATCCTTCGGTCAGTGGAAGAACCTCAAGATCGTCATCCTCGCGTTGCTGGGACTGACCGCCGGACAGGCGGTGGTCTGGTACACGGGGCAGTTCTATGCGCTGTTCTTCCTCACGCAACAACTCAAAGTGGATGCCACTACCGCCAATCTGCTGATCGCCGGCGGATTGCTCATCGGCACACCCTGCTTTGTGCTCTTCGGCATGCTGTCCGACAGGATCGGCCGCAAGCCCATCATCATGCTGGGCTGCCTGCTGGCGGCGTTGACCTACTTTCCGGTCTTCAAGTGGCTGACCGAGGCAGCCAATCCCGATCTCGCCCGCGCACAGGAAAGCGCCGGCGTGACAGTGACGGCTGATCCGGCCACGTGCTCCTTCCAGGGCAATCCGGTCGCACGCGAAATCGATTTCTACAGCTCCTGCGACATCGCCAAGCGTTACCTCGTACAGAACTCGGTGAGCTATGGCAACGTCGCTGGTGCGGTCGGTTCCAAGGCCATCGTCAAGATTGGCGACAAGACCATCGAGGCGCCGGTGGGTCATGTGGCCAACCAGAAATTCGATGAGGCTTCCGTCAAGGAAATCGGGGCCTTCAAAAAATCCGTGACTGACGAGCTGAAGACGGCCGGCTATCCGACTAAGGCCGACCCGGACAAGATGAACAAACCCCTGATGCTCATGCTCCTGACCTACCTCGTGATCCTCGTGACCATGGTCTACGGCCCGATCGCGGCGATGCTGGTCGAGTTGTTCCCCACGCGTATCCGCTACACCTCGATGAGCTTGCCTTACCACATTGGTAACGGCTGGTTCGGTGGCCTGTTGCCGACCACGGCCTTCGCCATCGTGGCCAGCACCGGCAATATGTATAACGGCCTGTGGTACCCGATCATCATCGCGGCCATCACGCTGGTGGTGGGCACGCTGTTCATCCGCGAAACCAAGGATGTGGACATCTACGCCAACGACTAAAGAACGTGTTCGCAATCTCCCATCGGGTACGCGCCGGGAAGAAAAGCCCGGCGCGCGCCCATCGTCCCCTTGCACCCGATCGTCGAAGTCAAAGGCTACCGGCGTGAAGATGCAGTGGTGAAGAAGATGACGATGGAAACTTGGTGGGTGCCTGGCGTGAACCACGCGGGCAAGTACGGGCGCTGGGCCTTCGCCGAGTTCACCGACGTGTACGAAATGCAGGACGATTTTGCCGCGAAGGTACAGAAGGCATTTGACGAGATGATTGAACAGATTGTCGGTACGAATGAGCTTGCAATTTTGTCTGCTCAAATTTCAAATGAGGCTCTTGCAAAACTCCCACAATTTGTCCCCGAGTTTCATGCGATAGCCGCACGATGTGGTGTATTTTGTATTTCGGCGCGCCGATGTCTTCACAAAACGAGACCGATAGCGGTCGCACACGGGATTTTTATCGTCGCTCGGGCACGCCGCCGCCGTGAGCGGCTCGAAAGCTCTGGGTTCGATGATGGATGGCGTGCGCAGCGGCTGCGCTAGGTGACCCAGCGCATCAACTGTTCCGCCGTCAACGCCAGTACCCCGAACATCAGATGCGCCAGCACCTTGGCGTGACCACGCACATGGATGCGGTGGGCGCCAAAGTCGTCCTTGATGCGCGCGTTGACGCGCTCGACCGTGGAGCGTTCGCGGTAACGCAGGGCTTGGTGTGGTTGAAACTGGATTTTCTCGCCACTGCGTGGGTTGTGGTCGATCAGCGGCACATGACCGAGGCTTTCACTGTACTTACGGATCAGTGGGCTGCAATACGCCGCATCGCGCTCGGCAAGTTTGAGGAGGGTCTGGAAGGTGACGGTGTCGTTCATCCCGGTAGACTATCCTTGACTCTTCGATCATCAACCTCTATCCCACACAACTACCGGAAGAACCCTACAAAGTTCCCTGTGTTATAACAAGCCTAGTAATTGCGTAGGTTAGATTTCAATAACATGTAATTTATTTGTGATTTCTTTGGTGGTAATGGCAATGGAATACAAAAAAGATAACTGGCATCCGCTATCTGCAATTCAGCGTAGTTTATGGCTTCAGTATCGGATATACCCGGAAACGCATGGATTATATAACGCAAGCTTTTGTGTTCGTATTCTTGACCGACTGGACGCTATCCATTTGCAGGGGGCGCTCAATGCGCTAGCAGCACGACACTCGATCTTACGAGTGCGATTCCAGGAAGTTGATGGAGCGCCAGGCCAATGCGTGGATCCAAATGCCACGGTCGAGGTCGCTGTTTTTGATGTTGAACATTTCTCCGACGAACAGTTAAAGCAGTGTCTTTTAGAAGATACGGTCAAGCCATTCGACCTCGCGCAGGCTCCCCTGGTACGTGCCGGGATTTACCGTCGTTCTGATCAGCAATGCATCTTGCTTCTGGT
>JAISPQ010000248.1 GCA_031274955.1 Rhodanobacter sp. | reverse complement strand
CCGATCGGATCGGTGCGATGATCGTGGGCGACGACGGCGATCTTGGCGCGGTCGCCCGCATCGCGGGCGGCGGCCTTGATCTCGACCAGGCGCTGACCCACCTCGGGCACTTCGAGCTTGAACAACTCGATCATGAACTCCGGCGCCGTGCGCGAGACGAATAACTGCGGGCCGCGCTGCTCCGAACGCACTTCGTGCAGGTAACCGCGCACGCGGTCGCCGGCGCGCACCGCTTCGCGCGGAATCGCCTTGTCGCGCGCGATATAGGCTTCGGCGTTGCCGCCAAGATCGAGGTAAATCGCGCCGCGCTCGACGCGCTTGACCACGCCGGTGACCAGCTCGCCGACGCGATCCTTGTACTCGGCGACGACCAGCGCGCGCTCGGCTTCGCGCACATGCTGCACGATGACCTGCTTGGCTGCCTGCGCCGAAATGCGGCCGAAATCGGGGTTGTCGATCTTTTCCTCGATCCAGTCGCCGACTACCGCGTCGGCCTTGACGTCGATCGCGTCCATCAGACGCAACTGGCGATCGGGCGATTCCATCACCACATCGTCCGCGACCACTTCCCAGCGGCGGAAGGTTTCGTAGTCGCCGCTGTGACGGTCGATCGCGCCGCGCGCGGCGACATCTTCGTGCGAGGAGCGTTTCTTCGCCGCCGAGGCGAGCGCCGCCTCGAGCGCGTGAAAAATCACGTCGCGATCGACGCCCTTCTCGTTTGCCACCGCTTCGGCGACCAACAGCATTTCTTTACTCATGATCCGTTTCTCCACAAACCCGTCGAACGGGCTTCGGTTGCTTTGCTACTTTTCAGCTTTTTCCACTTTTCTACTTTTTCCAGGCTTGCCCTTCGGCGCCTCGAAGCGCGCGACCAGCCTGGCCTTGTTCACGTTGCCGTGCGCGATCTCGACCGGTACGCCGTCCTGCTCGATCGTGATGTTCGCGCCCGCGACCGCACGAATCGGGCCCTGAAAACGGCGCCGGCCATGCAACGGCAGATTCAATTCCAGCTTCGCTTCGCGATCGATGAATCGCGCAAAATGCTCTGGCGTATACAAAGGCCGATCCAGCCCCGGCGACGACACTTCCAGGGTATAGCGCCCCTGGATCGGATCGTTCACATCGAACAGCGCCGACACCTGCCGGCTGACCGCTTCGCAATCGTCCACCGTGACCGGCCCCGCGCTCGAATCGATGTACACGCGCACCAGTGAATTGCCGTGCGAAGGGCTGTACTCGACGCCCAGGCACTCCAATCCCATGGCCGCGATCGCGGGTGATAGCAATTTGGTCAATTCGGTATTTTGCATAAACAAAAAAAATGGGCCAAAGGCCCATTCCATAGTTCGCCGTTTTTGTCCAATACCGGCGAAGCGATCCTTGTGATCGTCCACGATCGCAAGGATCACCAAACAGGCATCCTGCCTGCACTTTTCAACAAGATCTTCCAGCGAAGGAAGATCGAATCGATCGAAATGGTAGCGGGGGCAGGATTTGAACCTGCGACCTTCGGGTTATGAGCCCGACGAGCTGCCAGACTGCTCCACCCCGCACCGGAGGCCGCGAATTGTAGTCGGCGACAGGCGTCCTTGCAAGACTTCCATTCGTCTGCGCGCCATCCGCTGCGTCGCGATACCGGTCAGCAAAAGCATCAAAGCCAACGCCAACGCCTGCCACAACGATAGCGCCGGCACCGGCGTGATGGGTGTTGGTGGAACGACCCTCGCCACCGGCAATGTCACCTCGTCGCTCACCGGTTCGCCCGCTCTGGGCGGCGGCGTGGCGGTTGCGATATTGGTGATGGTCGCCAATGTCGTATTCGCCATCGTCGCGGTAATCGTATAGACCGCCTGCGATCCACTGGGGAAGCTGGTCAACACATCGCTCAACGCATCCGAACCGCTCGCGGTACAGGTCGCGCCACCGCTGGACGTACATGTCCAGTTGAACGGCGTGGTCAGGCCATCGGGAATCGGATCGCTCACCGTCGTGCCGTCGGCGCTGGTCGGCCCCGCATTAGTCACCGTCACCGTATACGTCACCGGTTGGCCGAATATGGCTTGCGTGTTCGCCGAGGTCTTGGTGATGCTGATGCTTGTAGGCTGCACCACCGGCGTCGGCCCGACACAGGTGTACCAGTCCGGCCGCGTCGTGCAGTCATTCGGCGGATCCGTGCACACCTCGCCGCTGCCATCCGGACAACCATCCGGCGGATTGTCCGTGTCGTGCGTGGCGACGTTGAGGATGCCATCCAGTTCCACGGCCGCCGGCAACGGACTCACCGTGTGGAACGTCAGCGTCAGCGTCTGTGATGTGCCGCCGATAATCGTCCCATCCACCCTGATCGTGCATAGCGTGCCTGCCGCCACCGCCATTGGCGGCGGGCCGCAGTCCGTCGTACCGCCCAACAGGTTCGTGAACACCGTGCCCTGCGGCACAACCTCATAAAAGGCGTAGTTCGCCGGCAGCGTCGTGTTCGCTACCGTATTGCTCACCGTGATCGTGTACACCACGTCCTGATCGGGTGTCACCGGGATCGGGCTGGTATGCACCGTGTCCAGCGCCTTCTCCACCGTAACCGCAGGCTCGACCACCGGCACCGGCGGCGGACAGGTGTCGTAGTTCGCCGGCTCATCGACGCAGTTGGTCGGTGGATCGCTGCACTCTTGGCCCGCACCATCCGGACATCCCGCTGGCACGTCCTGCGTGGCAACGTTGCGGATGCTCGCCAGCCCCGCCGGCAGCGGATCGGGCGTGTGGAAGGTCAGCGTCAGCGTCTGTTCGTCAGTTATCGCCCCCGTCACATGGATCGCGCACAGCGTGTTCGCCGCTGCCGGCAGCGTGCAGTCCGTCGTGCCGTTCGCGCTGATCGCGGTGAACTCGGTGCCCACCGGCACGATCTCGTAGAAGGTGTAGCCCGCCGGCACCTGCGTGCCAGCCTGAGCGTTCTTCACCACGATGTCGAACACCACATCCTGATCCGCGCCTACCGGCACCGGATCGGTCAGCGTCGTGTTCAGCGCCTTCGTCACGCTCACGTTCGGCGTGGCGGTCTCATCGTCGGTGCAGGCGGCGGCGTTGGTGGTGCAATCGGTCGGCGTATCGCAGGTGACTGCACCGGTCGAATCGGTCGTGCATTGATCCGGCAGGTAGGCCTGGTTGACGATGTGGGTCGTGCCCGCCGGCAACGGGTCGTTCACCGTCACCGTGAAGGTCACATCCACCGGCGTGCCGTTGACGACCGGATCTGTCAGCTTGATCTGGCAGGTCGTGCCGGCGATGTCGCCGGACTGGCAGTCCGTCGTGACGTTGCCGCTCACGCTCACGAACGTGGTGTTGGTCGGCACCACTTCGTAGA
>JAISPQ010000214.1 GCA_031274955.1 Rhodanobacter sp. | reverse complement strand
AAGACCGAGGTCTATCTCGACATCATCCGCGACTGCCTTGCGCGTGGTCGCCAGGCACTGGTGCTGGTGCCGGAAATCACGCTGACGCCGCAAACGCTGCGCCGTTTCCGCGAGCGCCTGGGTGTGGACGTTGCCGCGCTGCATTCGGGCCTGGGCGATGGCGAACGCGCGCGCGCGTGGCTGGCCGCCGCGCGCGGCGAGGCGGAGGTGATCCTCGGCACGCGCTCGGCGTTGCTGGTGCCGCTGCCGCGCGCCGGCGTGATCGTGGTCGATGAAGAACACGATGGCTCGTACAAACAGCAGGAAGGCTTCCGCTATCACGCGCGCGACCTCGCCATCGTCCGCGCGAAGGCGCTGGACGTGCCCGTCGTGCTGGGTTCGGCAACGCCATCGCTGGAGAGTCTGGCCAATGTCGAGGCGAGCCGCTATCGCCTGCTGCGGCTGGAACATCGCGCCGGAGTTTCGCGGCCGCCGGCGATGCAGATCGTCGATCTGCGCCGGCAGCGCCTGCATCAGGGGCTTGCCGCGACGACGCTGGAAGCGATCCGCGCCTGTCTGGCGCGCGGCGAGCAGGTGCTGATCTTCAAGAACCGCCGTGGCTACGCGCCGGTGCTGTTCTGTTATGACTGCACCTGGAGCGCGCAATGCCCGCACTGCGACCGCGCCCTCACGCTGCATCGCGCGGCCGCACGCTTGCGCTGCCACTATTGCGGACTGGAACAGGAGATCCCGCACGCGTGCCCGGCGTGCTCGGGCCTGTCGCTGCATCCGCTGGGCGAGGGTACCGAGCGTCTGGAGGAGGCGCTCGCCGTGCATTTTCCCGATACGCCCATCGTGCGCGTGGATCGCGACACCACGCGCGGCCGCCGCTTGCGCGATGCGCTGCTGGATCATCTGCCCACTTCCGGTGCGCGCATCCTCGTCGGCACGCAGATGCTGGCCAAGGGCCACGATCTGCCGCATTTGACGCTGGTCGTCGTGGTCGGCGTCGATGAGGGGCTGCACAGCGTGGACTTCCGCGCCAGCGAGCGTCTGGGCCAACTCGTCGTACAAGTCGCCGGCCGCGCCGGCCGCGCGGAACACCCCGGCAGGGTGATGCTGCAAACGCACGATCCGGCGCATCCCCTGCTGCATACCTTGCTCGACAACGGTTATCGCGCGCTTGCGGCGCAGTTACTCAAGGATCGCCGTGCTGCCGGGCTTCCGCCGTTCGCGCATTTTGCGCTGCTGCGCGCCGATGCGCCGCGCAAGGAAACACTGGATGCGTTTCTTGCCCAGGCGACGCAGGCGGCCGGCGATCCGCACATCATCGCGCACGGGCCGCTGGCCGCGCCGATGCCGCGCCGTGCCGGCGCGTTCCGTGGTCAGGTGCTGGTCGAAACCGGCGAGCGCTCGGCCTTGCAGAGCTTTCTCCCCGACTGGCTGGAGCGCGTGCGCGCATTGCCGGGCGAGCGCCATGTGCGCTGGTCGATAGACGTGGATCCGGTGGATCTGTACTGACTCAGAGGCTGTCCATCGCCATTCCTGCAAATCACCATGAAGAAGCAGGGAGTAGGGGGAAAGGATGCTCTTTTAAGAAGTTCGGCAGGGCCTGCCTTCGACTTAAGCACGCCTGGTGGCGGTGATTGCGCATAGACGCGCTTGACGCATCGCCATGCCGATCTTTGCGCCCGTGATGCCGCGCGTCACGAACGGAGCTGCATCGATCGCCGCTGCGGCGGCGAACGCCGCGCGCAGAAAGTCGGCCTGTGGGTAGGCGTCTTCGGCATGGCCGAGCCGGCCGCGCCGGTCGGCCTCGCAGACGAGCAAGAAGCGTGGCAGACGCTCCGGGCGGCGAAACGCATCGAGTCGTTCGAACAGTTCCAGTACGGTCGCTGGCCGCAGTTCGAGCGCGCGATGCGCTTGCAGATGATGCCGGCAGACCAGCACGGCGAGCGCAGCGTGTTCGGCGGGGACCTTCAAACGCGCGCATAGCACGCGCACCGGCGTCACGCCGTTGTGTTCGTGGCGCAGATGGCGCGCAAGCTCGTCGCTGGGCGTCAGCGCCTTGCCCAGATCGTGCGTGAGCGCACACCAGAGGGTCAAATCGTCGCCGGGTGCGAGCCGCGCGGCCATGTCGAGTACGAGTTCTATATGCGCGCCGGCATCGATCTCCGGATGGAACTCCACGCGCTGCGGCACGCCGTACAACGCGTCCACTTCGGGAAACACCACGCGTAGCGCGCCGCACGCACGCAATGCACGCAGAAAGGCCGACGGTGCGGATTCGCGCAAGGCCTTGCGCGTTTCCGCCCAGGTGCGCTCGGCGACCAGGTGATCGACCTCGCCCTCGTCTGTCATCCGCCGCATCAGGGCCAGCGTTTCGTCGGCGATGCGAAAGCCCAGCGGCGCATAACGCGCGGCGAAGCGCGCGACGCGCAGCACGCGGACTGGATCTTCCGCGAACGCGCTCGACACGTGGCGCAGCACGCGCGCGGCCAGATCGCGCTGGCCGCCGAACGGATCGACGATCGCGCCGTTTTCGTCCTGCGCCATCGCATTGATGGTGAGATCGCGCCGTTCCAGGTCTTGCGTGAGCGTCACCGACGGATCGGCCTGGAATGCAAAGCCGTGATAGCCGCGGCCAGTCTTGCGCTCGGTGCGCGCGAGCGCGTATTCCTCCTGCGTCTGCGGATGCAGGAATACCGGAAAATCCTTGCCGACCGGCCGGAAGCCGCGCGCGCACATGTCCTCTTGCGTCGCGCCGACCACGACGTAATCGCGATCGGCGACATCCAGCCCCAACAGTTTGTCGCGGACCGCGCCGCCGACGAGATAGATACGCATCGTGATGATTTTGCCAGAGCCTTCCACGCATGGCGCGTGTACAAGGGCATGTCGTACTACGATGCACGCATGATTACCATCCCTTTCGTATCCTGAGGCTCGTCCAGTGGAAGGGGGCGTCGTTGCACGAACAATGCCTCCTTTCACCGTGACGGAAAACCGCGTGCCCGCATTGCCAAGCCGGGTGGGAGATTTTGGACAAACTCTTCAGCCGGCCGCTGCATAGCGGCGTTGCAGAAACGCAAAACACGCGCGCAGACCTTGCGCTTCGCCGCCACGTGGATGACCGGGCTTGTCGGTGTCGTTCCAGGCATACACATCCAGATGCGCCCAGGCCTGCGTCGGGGGTATGAAGCGTTCCAGAAACAGGGCTGCGGTGATCGCGCCGGCATGCCGCGACGCGCCGGCGTTGGCGAGGTCTGCGATGGACGAGTCGAGCATCGGCAGATAGGCACGCCACAGCGGTAGCCGCCACAACGGATCGTGCACATCATAGGCGGCCTCGAGCAGACCATCGGCGACATCGTCGCGGTTCGTGAACAGCGCGGGCAGTTCCGGACCGAGCGCGACACGTGCGGCGCCGGTGAGCGTGGCGAAATCCAGGATCAGGTCCGGCGCGTGTTCGCTCGCGTAGGCCAGCGCATCGCACAGAAGCAGACGCCCTTCGGCATCGGTGTTATCGATTTCCACAGCCAGGCCATGGCGCGTCACGATCACTTCGCCGGGTCGGTACGCATTGCCGGCGACCGCGTTTTCGACCGCGGGCACGAGCAGCGTCAGGCGCACCGGCAGTCCGGCTTGCAATACGAGCGAGGCTAGCGCAATGGCATGCGCCGCTCCGCCCATGTCCTTTTTCATCCAGCGCATGCCGTCGCCGGTCTTGATGTGCAGGCCGCCACTGTCGAAGCACACGCCCTTGCCGAGGATCACCAGGTGTGGCGCTTGGGCATCGCCATGCGTCAGTTCGGCCAGACGCGGCGCACGATGGCTGGCGCGGCCGACCGCGTGGATCGTCGGGAAATTTGCCGCGAAGAGTTCGTCGCCGACCCATTCGCGATAGGTCGCGCGATGGCGTTGCGCAAGCGCGCGCACGGCGTCGGTGAGTTCGGCTGGGCCCATGTGCTCGGTGGGTGTGTTGACGAGATCGCGTACCTGGAACACCGCGTCGATCAGCGGTGTCACGCGCGTTGCGGTCGCCGCATCGATGACCAGTGTCGCGGCGGCGCGCGCGGCTTTTTTGTAGCGTGTGAATCGATAGGCGCCCAGCGCCCAGCCGAGCGCGGCATCGCCGGTATCCAGCGCAAGGCCACGCGCATCCAGCGCATAGCGGCCTTCGGGCAGACGCTCCGGCAGTGAGGCGAGTCCGAAGATCGCATCGCGCCGGTCGCAGCCGGCCAGCACGGCAAGTGGCGCTCCGTCGGCGCCGGGAAGGACCACGAAGCGTCCGGGTTCGCCGGAAAACGCATGGGCTGCGCACCAGCGCTGTACCTGCGCGCCCAGTGCGGGCATGAGCGTGGCGAAATGTTCGCGATCGACCGCAATCAGCGGCGTGCTGCCGGCGGTGTCGGTGGTAAGCGATGTGTGCATGGATGGAAAGTTCTCGCGTTTCACGTGTGGTGTTCGATCCAGCGCACAAGCTCGGCAAGATCGCGTATGTGCAGATCCGGCGGCATGATACCGGGCGCGGCATCCGACCATGCCGCTGCGGAACGGTTCAACCAGGCCGTGCGCAGTCCGGCGGCGCGCGCGCCTTCGATATCCAGCGCCGGATCGTCGCCGACATGCAACATGTGTTCGGGCGCGATGCCCAGGCGTGCGCATGCGGCATGGAAAATCGCCGGCGCCGGTTTCGCCATGCCGATCTGGCGTGCGCAGATCGTGTGGCGGAAATGCGCGCGCAGGCCGATGCGTTGGAGGTCGGCATTGCCATTGGAGATGCTCGCCAGCGGCAGCCGCGCGGCGAGTGCGCTCAGCGCAGGACCGACATCGGGATAGCAGTCCACGCGATTGCGCGCCGCGTAAAAAACCTCGAACGCGGGTTCGACAGGGTCACGGCCGATGCCGCAGGCGGCGAACGCCTGTTCGAGCATGAGCTTGCGCTGTGCGGTGAAATCGTGCGCGATATCGGGACGTTCCACGGCGATACGTTCGCGCAGAGCGCGCAGCGCCGGAATCGGCCACGCTGCGGCGACCGCGGCATGGTGGTGCTTGAGCCATGCATCAAGATGCTGCTCGGCGGCATGGATAACCGGCTGGATCGGCCACAGGGTGTCGTCGAGGTCCAGCGAGATGGCGAGGATGCGCATCGCGCGTAATGTATAGCCTCAGGGATGGCTCTTAACCGCCTTAACAGATTTGGTGGCCTTAGTGGCCTTGGTCGCCTTGGTGGCCTTAGTCGCCTTAGTGGCCTTAGTCACCTTAGTCGCCTTAGTAGTGGCCTTAGTCGTGGCCTTAGTGGCCTTGGCCTTATTAGTAGCCGACGCTGGAGCGGTCGGTTTGGCGGCGGGTTCGGCGGCTGACTGGGCGGTCGGTTCGGCGGCTGGCTTGGCGGTTGGTTCGGCGGCGGGCTCGGCGGCTGGTTTGGCGGTCGGTTCGGTGGCGGGTTCAGCCGCTGACTCGGCTGTCGCCGGCGGTGGTGCGGGCGATGCATTCGGTTGCGCAACGGCCTCGGCGGCGGCATATGCCGCCGTCGTGCCCGCGGCGCGGCCCATGTGCTCATCGATGTAGGTATTGCGTGCGGCGATGTGCGCTTTCAACTCCGGCACATCGGAGATCGGTACGAGCTGGTGATTGCGCGCAATCTCCTTCACGGCCGGCGTGTCGAGGAACGTGACGAAGCGGTCGATCGCTTCCTGCTTGGGCGAATCCTTGCGCGTCACGATGTACAGCGTGATATAGAGCGGATAGCTGCCGTCGGTCACGTTTGCGGTGGATGGCGTTACGCCTTCGACATCGAGCGCTTTCACCCCCTTGTTGAGGCGGATGCCGGCCAGCGTGGACAGGCCAAGTCCAGCCGGATCGATCGTGACGGCTTCTTCGAGCTTGCGCGTGTTGAGGTACAGGCGCGGTGCGGCGATGCGCTGATTGCCACGGCCGAACACCAGTTCACGCAGCGAGTACTCCACGCCATCCAGTTCCGCGGCGATCGCGTAGAGGTTGATCGGCTTGTCCTCGCCGCCTAATTCCTGCCAGTTGGTAATGCGGCCGAGATAGACCTCGTACAGTTGTTTGAGCGTGATGTTGCTGACCGGATTGCGCGGATGCGTGATGATGACGGCAGCATCCAGCGCAACCGGCATGAAATTCAGATCCGCTTCCTCGGCGCGGTGGTTGAACTTGCCGCGTGCGCTGCCGGCGAAATCGGCGCTGCCATCGGCGACGGCGTCCAGACCGGACAGCGTGCTGAAGGGTTGCAGGGTGAGCTTGCCCTTCTTTTCCTTGGTGTATTCCTTGGCGAGGTCTTCCATGATCGCACGGCCGGTGGTGTGATCGCCGCGCCAGATCAGTGCATCTTTCGACGGTTTGGTCTCGGCGGACTTGGATTTTTTGGCGCCGACTGATTTTGTCTTGGTGGTGGCCGGTTTTGTCGTATCGGTCGTGGCTGATGTTGCCTTGAGGGTGGCTGCCGACTTTGTCTTATGGGTGGTGGGCTTTGCCTTGGCGAGCTTGATGGGCGTGTCCGCAGCGGCGGCGTACAGTGGAGCGGTGCAGAGCATGGAAAAGGCTAGTGCAAGTGATGCAAGAAAACGACGTGTCGACATGTTCGGAAAGGGCTTTTGTGAGGAAACCAACTGCAACATTACCATGTGAGAAAACTCCGGCCGTTAAGCCGACGTCAATTCGTTGGACAGGTCGGGGTAACGGTCCAGCTACCTGAACAGTTTGATCAAGACCAGAGGCGATTTGGCCTTGCCGTTTTCGTAGCGTGACACACCCACGCGCACCGTGTGTGCATCATTGCAGCAGAAGATAAAACGCCTCATCGCCACGCAGCAGGGTGAGCAGCAACTGGCGCGGATGCGCACCGACGAGTTGACTGAAATCGCGCGTGCCGGTGAGATCGCGCCGGTTCACGGCCACCACGACATCGCCATTGCGCAGGCCGCTGGCGAAGGCGCGGCTGCTTTCGTCGATGCGCGCCACGCTGACGCCGCCGATACCCTGCCGGCGCAGTTCATCGCTGGCTTGCGTGAACTGCACGCCGGCGAGGCGTTTGTCGAGCGTTTCGCCCTTGATCGCGTGCGTTTGGACCGCCTTCAGCGTGGCCGGGATCGATAGCGGCTTGCCGTCGCGCAGCAGACCGACGTTGACCGCCGTACCGGTCACGGAAAGCCCTTCGAGATTGTGCAGATCCTGTTCGCCGGCGACCGGCTTGTCGTCCAGTGAAACGATCACGTCGCCCGGCTTCAGGCCGGCCAGTTCAGCCGGTGTGCCGGTGCGCACACGGGTGACGACCGCGCCATGTGTGGTGTCCGCAAGCCCGAGCAGGCTGGCGATTTGCGGCGTCATGCTCTGCGTTTCGACGCCGAGCACGCCGCGCTTGACTTCGCCGGTGGCCACGAGCTGGCGCATCACATCCATGGCGAGATTCGACGGAATCGCGAAGCCGATGCCGACATTGCCGCCGGACGGCGAGTAGATCATCGAGTTGATGCCGATCAGTTCGCCGCGCAGGTTCACCAGCGGGCCGCCGGAATTGCCCGGATTGATCGAGGCGTCGGTCTGGATGAAGTTCTGATAGCCCGATCCGCGCAGGCCCGAGCGGCCCAGTGCGGAGACGATGCCGGAGGTCACGGTCTGGCCCAGGCCAAACGGCTCGCCGATCGCGACGACGAAATCGCCGACGCGCAATTTGGATGAGTCGGCGATCGCCAGCGCCGTGAGGTTGTCGGCGGGAATCTGCAAGACGGCCAGGTCCGTGTCGGGATCGGTGCCGAGCACTTTCGCCTTGAACGTCTGGCCGCCGGCGAGGGTTACGGTGATGTCGTCGGCGCCGGCCACCACGTGATTGTTGGTCAGCACGTAGCCCTTGGCCGCATCCACGATCGCGCCCGAGCCCAGCGATTGCTGCACACGCTCCTGCGGCAGGTTCGGCATGCCGAAGAAGCGGCGGAAGATCGGATCGTCGAAATACGGATTGCGCAGCGACACGTGCGTTTTCGAGGCGATGTTCACCACCGCCGGCGTCACCCGCTCGATCATCGGCGCCAGCGAAGGCATGACCTGGTCATCGATAGCAGGCGGCAGCGCCGCCATGGCCGGGCGCGTGGGGCCGAACAGCACGCTGCCGACGAGTATGGCGCTCAGCAGCGGCAGCGCGGCCAGCACGCCGGGCGTGCGGAAAGGGTGTGGCGAATGGGGCATGGCAAACGTCCTGAACAGGTATGGGTTGGGTCGTGTGAGCCAGAGGATGGCAGGGGCAGGAAGCATCGGTGGATCGCCCCAATCATGCAAATCCGCAGGGGGAAAATCCGATAACAGGGTCACAAGTGCGGCATTTTGTCGCACCTGTTCAAGTACCCGTGGCTTTACAACGCCGCCGCCCAGGCGTAGCTTAGCCGCCCGCTTTCACTACTACATCTTGTGCCTTGAGGTGTTACATTGTCCAAGAAGTTGTGTTTAAGCGTGTTACTACAGGGCGTTGAGAAGTCGTCTGTTAGCGCGGTCCACGGATGGATCGCGCGCAGATCGACGCTGCAAGGCATCGATTCGATAGCACGTGGCGCGGTTCTGCCGTGGCCACGCATCTTGAGAAAGGATCTCAGGAGAGTCCTTTCCCAATAATCTGCTGGACGGCAAGTCCGGTCGGAATTTTGGAGGAACCAAACAGCAATGAACACGGTGCGCCTCGAGCAATTCGCGCGCGGTAGAGTGGACATCCCGCTACAGCCTGCGTCCTGGGATATCTGGGACAAGAAATATCGCCTCAAGTCCAAGCAAGGCGAGCCGGTGGACCTGTCGATCGACCACAGTTACCAGCGCGTGGCGAAGGCGCTGGCCAATGTGGAGGCGACGCCGGAGAAGAAGAACTACTGGTACGACCGTTTCCTGTGGGCGCTGCGCCGCGGCGCGATCCCGGCCGGACGCATCACCTCCAATGCCGGCGCGCTGGAACACAAGCCGGCGACGTCGACGATCAACTGCACGGTGTCGGGTACGGTCGAGGATTCGATGAACGATATCCTCGAAAAGGTGCACGAGGCCGGCCTCACCCTGAAAGCCGGTTGCGGCATCGGCTACGAGTTTTCCACGCTGCGTCCGCGCGGCGCCTACGTGTCCGGCGCGGGCGCGTACACCTCCGGCCCGCTGTCGTTCATGGATATCTACGACAAGATGTGCTTTACCGTGTCCTCCGCCGGCGGGCGGCGCGGCGCGCAGATGGGCACGTTCGATGTCAGCCATCCGGACGTCAGGGAATTCATCCGCGTCAAGCGCGAAGACGGTCGTCTGCGCCAGTTCAACCTCAGCCTGCTCATCACCGACGGTTTCATGGAGGCGGTCGAACACGATCGGGACTGGCCGCTGGTGTTCCCGGTGCATGTGAAGGAAAAACACGAGATCGATCTGGAGGATCCGGCCAAGATTGTCTGGCGCGACTGGCCCACGCACACCCACTACGTGACGCGCGAGGACGGCCTGGTCGCCTGCAAAATCTACGGGCACCTCAAGGCGCGGCATCTGTGGGACATGATCATGGTCTCCACCTACGACTACGCCGAGCCTGGCTTCATCTTGGTCGATCGCGTCAACGAGATGAACAATAACTGGTGGTGCGAGCACATCCGCGCCACCAACCCCTGCGGCGAGCAGCCGCTGCCGCCCTATGGCTCGTGCCTGCTCGGCTCGGTGAACCTCACCTCCTTCGTGCGCGATCCGTTCGGACCCAGAGCGCGCTTCGACTGGGACGAGTACAAGGAGGTCGTGCGCGTGTTCACGCGCATGCTCGACAACGTGGTCGAGATCAACGGCCTGCCGCTGGCGCAACAGCGCGGAGAAATCACGCACAAGCGCCGTCACGGCATGGGCTTCCTCGGCCTGGGCTCCACGCTGACCATGCTGAAGATGCGTTACGGCGCGAAGGACGCTTGCGCGTTCACCGATGACGTCGCGCGTGAAATGGCGCTGGCCGGTTGGGAAGTCGCGCTATCGCTGGCCAGGGAGAAAGGCCCTGCGCCCTTGCTCGCGCAGGAGTTCACCGTCACCGGCGACATGCTGCGCAAGCGGCCGGAAATGATCGCGGACGGCTGGAAAGTCGGTGAGCGCATCGCCGGCCGCGTGCTGCACGCCAAATACAGCCGCTACATGCAACGCATTGCCGAAGTGGCGCCGGAACTGGTCGCCGAACTCGCCCAGGTCGGTGCGCGCTTCACGCATCACAGCTCGATCGCGCCGACCGGCACGATTTCGCTCTCGCTGGCCAATAATGCTTCGAACGGCGTCGAGCCGAGCTTCGCCCACCACTACAGCCGCAACGTGATCCGCGAAGGCAAGAAGAGCAAGGAAAAGATCCAGGTGTACAGCTTTGAACTGCTCGCCTACCGTGCGCTCATCAACGGCAAGGCGATGCCGGGTGCGCAGGAGGTGGACGAGAAACTCCCGGACTACTTCGTTGCCGCCGACGACATCACGCCGAAGGAGCATGTCGATATCCAGGCGGCCGCACAGCGTTGGGTCGATTCCTCGATCTCCAAGACCGCCAACGTGCCGACCGACTATCCCTACGACGATTTCAAGGATATCTATCTCTACGCCCATCGTCAGGGCCTGAAGGGGTGCACCACGTTCCGCTTCAACCCGGCGGCCTTCCAGGGCGTGCTCGTCAAGGAGCATGACCTGGCCAACACCACGTATCGTTTCCAGTTGGAAGACGGTTCGGTGGTGGAGGTCAAGGGCAACGAGGAAATCGAGTACGATGGCGAAACGCACACCGCGGCAAACCTGTTCGATGCGCTCAAGGAAGGCTATTACGGCAAGTTCTAGAACATGCGGCCACGTGAGCGTGGAAGCCATGAAACCCATGCGTGGCAGGCTGTTGAGAGACGGCCTGCCGGCGCGATTCACGGATGGATCGCGCGCGGATCAACGCTGCAAGGCGTCGAATCCGTGTAACACGTGGCGCGGTGGAGCCGCGTTGTGTGTCTTTGCGAAAGGACAGGATAGCCCTTTCTCAACAACCCGCTAGTCAAACCATCCAGTCCACGAAAAACGAAGAGGGGAACCCCCATGCATAGCGAAGGCGACAGTTCCAGCAGTTCGTTCGATGGTCCCAAAGAAGATGCAGTACAAAGTGGCGACAGCATCGCCGATACGGTGAGCGCGGTGGCGACTTCGGCTGGTACCCAAGCGTCTGATACGCCTGCTGTGCAGGCGTCCGGAACCGACGAACCCGCAGTAGCGACGTTGGCGGGTACTACTGCGTCCACTACTCCACAAGCCGTCGAAAGCCCCGCAAAGAAGGTGGCGAGAAAGGCCGTGAAGGCGCGCAAGCAGGCTGCGCGCAAGATCAAGACAGTGGTCGCCCAAATGCCAAAGAAGGCTGCCACCAAGAAGCCGGCGGCGACGAAGAAAGCCGCTACCAAGAAAGCCGCCACCAAGAAGCCGGCGGCGACGAAGAAGGCCGCTACCAAGAAGACCGCCACCAAGAAACCGGCGGCGACGAAGAAGGCCGCCACCAAGAAAGCCGCTACCAAGAAGCCGGCGACGAAGAAGGCCGCGACCAAGAAAGCAGCCACCAAGAAACCGGCGACGAAGAGCGCCACCAAGAAGGCGGCCACCAAGAAATCGGCGGCAACGAAAAAGTCGTAAGGAACAACGCGTCATTGTTGATCCGGGCGAGATTCGCCATCGACCGGCCGTATGGCCGGTCGATGCGGAGCCGCGCGGGGAAGACAAGACGCGCAAGATGGTACGTACCGCGCCGGCAACCGCCCATCCGAACCCTCAGCAAAGATCAGCGCCATGAAAATCAGCCAGAAGATCACCGGTTACAGCGTCGTCAATCCCGAAGAAACGGTCAGGGTCGCATCGGCCGCCAGCATGCCCGCCGATACGCCGGTGGAGTCGATGGCCGAAGTCATCCATATGCACGAGAAAGTCGAGCGCCCGGAAACGCTGATCGGTGCGACCTACAAGATCAAGTCGCCGCTGTTCGAGCACTCGCTGTATGTCACCATCAACGACATCGTGCTCAACGCCGGCACCGAATTCGAACTGCGCCGCCCCTTCGAGATCTTCATCAACTCGAAGAACATGGAGCATTTCCAGTGGATCGTCGCGCTCACGCGCATCATGTCTGCGGTGTTCCGCAAGGGCGGCGACGTGACCTTCCTGGTCGAAGAACTCAAAGCCGTGTTCGATCCGCGCGGCGGCTACTTCAAGGCCGGCGGCGTGTACATGCCGAGCATCGTTGCGGAACTGGGCAGCGTGATCGAGCAGCATCTGAAGACGATCGGCTTGCTGCATGATCCGGAACTGTCATCCGAACAGCGCGCCCTGATCGCCGAAAAGCGCGCCGCCTATGAGACGCGCACAAAAAAAAACACTGAAAAAGCCATAGAACCGGATGTGACGATTCCCACGGATGGGTCGGTGACCGAGTCCATGTTCCCGGCCGGCGCCATGCTATGCCACAAATGCAACACAAGCGCCGTCATCATCATGGATGGCTGCGCGACGTGTCTGAATTGCGGGTATTCGAAATGCGGGTGATCTGGCCACCTCAATCCGCCGATAGCCACTGACAAGCACCGTTATCGCATTTTTGC
>JAISPQ010000080.1 GCA_031274955.1 Rhodanobacter sp. | reverse complement strand
GTTAGATACTGTTGCTAAGGATTGACTGAGGCCAAAATGTCTGCGATGTTCAAGCGGTGAAGTCACATGAACTGTATCGGGCTTCTCTTGTATCAATTTGTGTGCGCGTGTATCATTTTTTGCGCACCCGCACCAGTTTTCGTGCGTCTACATAAAATTATCGTACATCTAATAAATTTCCTGTATCACGACCAGCCTAGTAACGACAAAGACTTTGGATTGGAACGTATCGGAGCTTGTTTAAAGTTTCTTCCTGATTAGCTCAGACCCTCAATCCGTTGTCGTAAGAGTTTGAGACAGCCACCAGCCAGCATGGCCATATGTTCTCACTTGGAGGCTTGTCATATCTATCAATTGGACACAGTTTCAGCAAGGTTTGTCGATGGCACAGTTCATCAGGCATTACGGTACCCAAGCCCAGTGCTACCGTGCGCTGTACTGCACACGTTGGCCCAAGGGGTTCCGCTATCCAGCCTGCCAGAATCGATCCCGCTTGCGCTGTGCCGGCCGCATCTATTACCAGCCCTGTGTCTGTCGACATCAGACGACCTTGGTCAGTGGCACTGTGTTCGAGGGCACCAAGCGGCCCCCAATCACGTGCCTGATCACGTGGTTTTTGGCTCTGCACCTTCTGATCTCGACCAAGACCAACCTGTCCGCGCTCGAATTCAGACGACATCTGGGCGTGCGTTATCGTACCGTTTGGCGGCTCAGACACAAGGTCATGCAGACTGATGGGCTAGCTTGTTTCATGCGGGTGGTTGATCTGAATCATGCGCGCACTGTGCTGGATACCGAAGGCGACTGCGTGGTAACCCAAGTCAAGGGCGTATACTGGGGGAATGTCATGCTCAGTAACGTCAAGCGGGAAATCAGCAGGTGTTATCATGCGATCAAGCACACCAAATACGCGAAATACGTGCAACGCCATCTGACCGAAGCTACTTACCGCTTTAAATCGGCGTTTTCTCCTTGCCCAAATGCCACTTCGATCACTGTGCGCGATGGCCCTGTGCGTGTCTTGTCCAGAGCTGCGTTTGAAGGTGGCGACCGGCTTTCATGGCGGAGGGGTTGGGTTAATCAGGGGTTTCTTTGGGGGTGATAGTAATGAAACATAAAAAAGATATTTGGTATCCATTGTCAGCAGTTCAGCGTAGTTTGTGGTTTCAGTATCGGATGCGCCCTGAAATACGTGGTTTTAATAATATAAGCTTTTGCGTCCGTATTCTTGATGGGGTGGATGCTATACATTTGTATAGAGCGCTCAATGTGCTGGCGGTACGACACTCGATCCTGCGCACACGCTTCCAGGAAACCGATGGAACACCATGGCAGTGTGTGGATCCAAACGCTACGATTGAGGTAGCTATTTTTGATGTTGAACATCTCTCCGACGAACAGTTGAAGCAATATCTTACTAAAGATACGATCAAGCCATTCGACCTTGCAGAAACTCCCTTGGTGCGTGCCGGAATTTATCGTCGCACTGGTGGGCAATGCATCTTGCTCCTCGTTTTCGACCAGTTGATTTGTGATGGTCGGTCCTTGCGGAGGCTGATCGATGAGTTGGGAAAGCTTCTTGAGAGCAAACCATCTGTTATGGCGATCGAGGCTTCTGGTTCTCCAGAGATGGACTATTTTACCTACGTCCAGGAGCAGCAAGAATGGCTTAAGAGCAAGGCCGCAGAGAGGCAATTGAGGTATTGGCGTGAAGTGCTTGCTGGGGATGGTTCTGCGCTGGATTTGCCAACGGATCGGCCCCGTACTCAGGCTCCGGTAGTCGGAAATGATCATGTTCCAATGCTTTTATCTGCTCAACTTACCAATAGCTTGCGCCAATTGGCAAAGAAAAACGGTGTAACGCTCCATGTCATGTTGCTTTCTGCCTACTTTATCTTACTTTATCGCCTGACCGGGCAGGACAGTATCGCAGTGGGTTCCCCGATGCCGGCTCGTGGTCATGGCCGCTGGTCTGATGTGGCGGGTACATTCACTAATGTCGTAGTTTTGCATACTATATTCGAACCATCGCTGACGATACAGGGTCTCCTGCAGCAAATCCGATCTGTGGTCTTTCGGGCTTTACGTAATCAAGATTATCCATTCAATGAATTGGTTGAAAAATTAAACCCCTCTCGAGTGCAAGGCCAAACACCTTATTTCCATAATTTATTTGTATTTCATGATGCGCGAGACGCCAATGATGCGCTCTCGTTTATAGCTGGAGGAGTGGGATGTGGGCAGAGTGTTACTGTATGCTGGGGGGGGCTTGAAACTACCTGCTGGCGCGAGCCCCTTGATAATAATATCGGTGTAGATCTTGCGCTAAAAGTCTCTGAGTTGGATGAGGGAATTGCGGTCTGCCTCCATTATGCATCAACATTGTTTGAACGGGAGACGATCGAACGATGGGTCGGCTACTGGGATCGTCTGCTGGAGGCGATGGTTGTCGATGAGAATCAAGGGGTGGCGCGGATCGACCTGTTGGACAAAGCAGAGCGGCGGTTGGTCGTTGAGGAGTGGAATGCGACCCAGACGGACTATCCGGCCGATACATGCATTCACGAATTGTTTGAGGCACAGGCGCAGTGCGCGCCAGAAGCCATAGCGGTAGTCTGCGAAGAGCGCAAGCTCAGCTATGCGCAGTTGAACGTGCGCGCAAACCGGTTGGCGTATTACTTGCGCAAGCATGGGGTCAAACCTGACGACCGAGTAGCGATCTGCGTCGAGCGCAGCGTGGAGATGGTGGTCGGGCTGTTGGCGGTGTTGAAGGCCGGCGGCAGCTATGTACCGCTGGATCCGTCGTATCCGCAAGATCGACTCAGTTACATGCTTACCGACAGCACGCCAGTGGCGGTGTTGAGCGATGCGGTGGGCAAACAAGCGCTGGCAGGACAAGCCCGGAACGTGCCGGTGATCGATATCGGTGATGAGGCGCCGTGGGCGAATGAACTTGAGAGCAATCCGAGTCGTGCCGCTGTGGATCTGACGTCGCGGCACTTGGCGTATGTGATCTACACCTCCGGCTCCACCGGTCGCCCCAAGGGCGCTGCCATGCCTCACCAGGCACTTTTGAACTTGCTGACTTGGCAAAAAGAAGGTGCTTGCAGAACGCTGCAATTTTCAGCGATTAGTTTCGACGTCTCTTTTCAAGAGATATTTGGCACGCTTACTAGTGGTGGAGAACTGCATCTTGTTCATAACGATGTCAGACTGAATCCTGAAGATCTCATCGGCCATGTGATCGCTCATGGCATAGAGCGGCTCTATCTGCCACCCATTGTCCTGCATATGGTTTCAGAAGCGGCAGAGCAGCTTAGTGCTGAAGTATTCAACAAGCTTGCTGCGTCGCTCAAAACTATTATTATAGCGGGCGAACAGCTACGCATTTCAGAAAAAATTCGAACACTGTTCGACAAACTACCCGGGTGCAGGCTTCATAACCATTATAAACCGACCGAAACCCATGTTGCTATCGCATTCGTTTTACCTGAAGATTCTTCTGTCTGGGAGGCGCTGCCTCCGATCAGCCGGCCAATCTCGAATACACAGATCTATATTCTGGATGAGTATGGAGCGCCGGTTCCGGTTGGGGTAGCGGGTGAGCTGTACATTGGTGGTGCTGGTGTTGGCCGTGGATATTTGAACCGCCCAGATTTGACGGCGGAGCGCTTTGCCGCAGACCCGTTTACCCGTCAGTGTGGAGCACGGATGTACCGCACGGGGGATCTCGCGCGGTGGCGGGCGGATGGCAACATCGAGTTTTTAGGGCGTAACGACTTTCAGGTGAAGATCCGCGGTTTTCGGATCGAGATGGGTGAGATCCAAGCACGGCTAGCCGAACAGGCCGGGGTGCGCGAAGCAGTGGTGGTGGCGCGTGAGGACGGCTCCGGGGACAAGCGGCTGGTGGCCTACTACACGGGCGAGGTCATTGGCGCGGAGGAATTACGCGGACAGTTGGCGGCGAGCCTGCCGCAGTCCATGGTGCCGGCGGCGTATGTGCATCTGGATGCGTTGCCGCTAACGCCCAATGGCAAGCTGGACCGGGCGGCGTTGCCGGCACCCGAAGAGGATGCCTATGCAAGTCGCGGTTATGAGCCACCGTGGGGCGATGTGGAGGAGCAACTGGCGGCGATTTGGTCGGATCTTCTGAAGATCGAACGAGTGGGCCGACACGACAATTTCTTTGAGCTGGGCGGCCATTCGTTACTGGCGGTGCAACTGGTGTCGCGATTGCGGCAGGCATTGAAGGTTGAGATGTCGTTGCCGCAGATCTTCGCGTATCCGACCCTACAAGCGCTTGCAAAAGAATGCCTGAGCAGTAACAGCCATTGGCTGGGCGTCGTTTCTCTGCGCACGGCGGGCGATGATCTTCCACTCTTCCTGGTGCACGAAGTATTCGGCGAAGTGATGTCGTGGGGAACGCAACTGACACGCCATCTTGACACGAATATCCCTGTGTATGGTTTGGCGGCAGAACCACCGGCCGACCTCACACGGCAGACCATGGAGGGGATGGCCACTCGTTTAGTTCAAGCCATTCGCTGCGTTCAGCCGAACGGGCCCTATCGTATTGCCGGTTGGTCTTTCGGCGGGATGCTGGCTTATGAGATCGCTACACAGCTTATTGGCAATGACGAGGAAGTGCAGTTCCTCGGACTACTGGATACCTGTTATCGTGACAGGGCAGCAGCCGAGAACCTTGGGCAAGATAGCGCACTATTAAAAAGGTTAATTTTACGGCAGAACCCGTCCCCTGCTACGGTCAAAGCACTGGATGCCGTTGATCCCGCCGACCTGGACGCGTTGTGGCGGAAATGCCAAGAGCTATCTGTGGTACCGGAAAGATTGACCTTCCTGAGTATGACGGACATACGACTATATTTCTCACGCATGCGATTGCATGTCCAGGCTGCCAAAGCGTACGAAGCCTATCCGATCAACATCCCGGTTAACCTCTTTATCGCTCAAGACAACCACACGGCCGAGCCCCCACTGGGTTGGAACGAGGTTCTGCCCGCTGAGCGGATGTCGCTTACCTTCGTTCCAGGTGACCACCTGTCAATGATACAAGAGCCGAATGTGGCCGCACTTGGCGCACAGCTTTCACGCTGTATCTGTGAAAGAGCTCAAGCAATTTCTCCAGAAAGAATAGCTTTAGATTCGGTGCTGATACCCATCCGAACAGCCCCACGTACCCAAAGTTCGATAGTGTGTCTACCCGGTGCAGGGGGAAGTGCGGCGAGCTTTACGGGTCTAGCCGATGCCTTGGGCGAGGGCTGGCGAATTTACAGCATTCAGCCGCGCGGGTTGAACGGTGCAGATGTTCCACATTCAACGGTTTCGGCAGCTGTACGTGCTTATATGAAGTCGTTGGAAACCCTCCCTGCAGGGCCGGTGCATCTTGTAGGACATTCCTTTGGTGGCTGGGTGGCGTTCGAAATGGCGCTTCGGCTGCAAGCCTCAGGCCGATCTCCCGCCTCGCTCACGCTGATCGATAGCGAAGCTCCGCATAGTGAATGCGATCACAGCCGCGAATATACGCACGTCGACGTTCTCATGGAGTTGGTGGCGATCTGGGAGATGACGGCAGAATGCTCTTTGAACATTGACCGTGATGCTCTGGAAGCGCTCAAGCCGGCCGATCGGCTTGCACTCCTGCATGAGCGCGCGGTGCGCGTCCAACTCATGTCCCCACGAACGACGCCGGGTGTCTTGGTTGGAACGATCCGAACAGTAGCTGCGGCGCTGCGAACTTGTTATCGCCCCGAAACGACGTATGTCGCACCGGTAAACTTGATTTTGCTTGCCGATCCGAGACTTCGCAGCGAAGCACAGGAGCGCCAATTCATCCAGGCTGCTACCGGCTGGCGCCGTTGGGCGCCAAAGAGTGAGGTTTGGCGTGGACCGGGCAACCATATGACTGCGCTTAAATTGCCGGATGTTCGGATTTTGGCCAACTGGTTGCGTCCAAAGTTAAACTTCACAACGGCCGTACGTCACAAGGCGAGTCTGCACCAGTGAAATGCTTGCCAATTGACAGGCGCTAAGTACGCGTGATCTATCTGGCCGAAGCTGTCGACCGCTCCAGGCAGCGTTACTTCGGCGCGCGCCTTGGCGATAGAATAGCCATCCCCTATGCGGCACGCACTTCGTCCGGCAACCGCCCAAGAGCAACGCGATCCGCTTGATTTATTGTTGACAGACCCAGACCCTAACCTAGCCTTCCACATGAATTCCGCCACTGAAACCCGCACGTTCGAAGCCGAAGTTTCCCAAGTACTGCACCTAGTCACGCATTCGCTGTATTCGCACAAGGAAATCTTCCTGCGCGAACTGATTTCTAATGCATCCGATGCTTGCGACAAGCTGCGTTTCGCCGCACTGTCCGATGCCGCGCTCACCGCCGAGGATGCCGAACTGCGCATTGAGGTCAGCGCCGATCGCGAGGCCGGCACGTTGACGGTGCGCGACAACGGCATCGGCATGAACCGCGCGGAAGTGATCGAGAACATCGGCACCATCGCGCGCTCGGGCACACGCAAGTTTCTCGAATCGCTGTCCGGTGATGCGCGCAAGGATACGCAACTGATCGGCCAGTTCGGCGTCGGCTTCTATTCGGCGTTCATCGTCGCCGATCGCGTCGAACTGGTCACACGCAAGGCTGGCGCCGCGAGCGGCGAAGGCGTGCGTTGGCAGTCCTCGGGCAGCGGCGACTACACGATAGAAACAACGGACGCGCCACGTGGCACGTCGGTCACGTTGTATTTGAAGGACGATGAGAAAGAATTTCTCGATGCGTGGAAGCTGCGCGATCTGATCAAACGCTATTCCGATCACGTCGCGTTTCCGATCCGCCTGCCGGTCGAAAAGGACGGCAAACCGACCGATGAGTTCGAAACCGTGAATCACGCGGCGGCATTGTGGGCGCGGTCGAAATCCACGATCACCGACGAGGAATATCAGGCGTTCTACAAATCGCTGTCGCACGATTTCAGCGACGCGCTGGCGTGGACGCACAATCGTGTTGAAGGTGCGCAGAGCTACACGCTGTTACTTTACGTGCCGGAAAAACCGCCGTTCGATGCGGTCTTCAGTGGCCGTGATGAACGGCGTGGTCTGAAGCTCTATATCCGCCGTGTCTTTATCATGGACGCGAGCGAGCAGTTGCTGCCTGCGTATCTGCGCTTCATGCGTGGCGTTGTGGACTCGGACGATCTTCCGCTCAACGTCAGCCGCGAAATCCTGCAACAGAATAAGCTCGTCGCGCAGATTCGCAGCGCGTGCGTGAAGCGCGCTCTCGATCTGCTGGACAAGCTTGCCAAGGATGAACCGGCGAAATTTACGCAGTTCACCGCGGCATTTGGCAACGTACTCAAGGGAGGCATCGCCGAGGACGGCGCGAATCGTGAACGCATCGCGAAATTGCTGCGCTTTTGCTCCACGAAATCCGAAGGCGTGCAGAAGGATGTTGCGCTGGACGACTACATCGGCCGCATGCAGGCCGGCCAGGATGCGATCTGGTATATCACCGCCGATTCATATGCGGCGGCGAAGGGCAGTCCGCAGATCGAGGCGCTGCGCGCGAAAGACATCGAGGTTCTGCTGCTCGGCGACCGCATCGATGAATGGATGATCGGCTATTTGCACGAGTACGCCGGCAAGAGGCTGCGCAACGCCGCCAAGGGCGAGCTCGACGCGGCCGTCGATGAGGTGGAGAAAGAACGCCGCCAAAAGGTCGCCGAGGAAGCCAAGCCGGTCATCGAGAGCTTAAGCAAACTGCTCGGCGATCGCGTCGGCGAAGTGCGCGTCAGTGATCGCTTGACGCAATCGCCTTCGTGCATCGTGCTCGCCGAATACGAAATGGCTTTGCACATGCAACGGCTGCTGCGCGAAGCCGGGCATGCGGTGCCCGACAGCAAGCTGATTCTGGAAATCAATCCCGCGCATCCGCTGGTGTGCAAGTTCGCCGCCGAAACGGACGAAGCGCGACGCGATGATCTTGGACAACTGCTGTTCGAAGAAGCGCAGGTCGCGGCAGGCGATCAGCTTGCGGATCCTGCGGCGTTTATCGCGCGTGTAAATCGAGTGTTGCTGGTGGGGCAGGATTGAGAACCGGAATCCCGGAATATGTAGAGCACATACCGTCGAGGCTGCATTGGATGGCATCTACATCATTCGCATCTTGGTGGAATTCCAGCGCATGACGGCGGACGATTGTGTGCGCAACTACAAGGCACTGGCCAGTGCAGGTACCAATGCGCTGACCTTCGATATCGAAACGGCCCCCAATCCAACTCAATACCGCACACTGGAATTGCAACCGTTCAATGCCGGCGTGCCCAGAGTTGCTGCCTCCAGCGGCGGATGTCCAAACCAGGCCAGGGTGCCGGCCAGTGCCGCCACTTCGCCGACGATCAACAGCGCCGGCGAGCGAATGTCATGCGCAGCGGCGCGCTCGGCCAGATCGGCCAGGGTGCCGATCACCACGCGTTGCTCCGGTCGCGAGCCGTTCTGGATCAGCGCGAATGGGGTGGAAGCGGCGCGGCCATGGCGAATCAGGTTTTGTTGTACCGCCGACAGTCCGCTGGTGCCCATGTAGATGGCCAGGGTCTGGCGCTCTTCGGCCAGCGCCCGCCAGTCGAGCGTGTCGATCGAATGCTTGCAGTGTGCCGTGACCAGCCGCACCGACTGCGCATGATCGCGATGCGTCAGTGGTATGCCGGCATAGGCCGCGCAGGCCAGCGCGGCGGTCACGCCGGGCACGACCTCATAGGCAATACCGTGCCGCCGGAGGAATTCCAGCTCCTCCCCGCCACGGCCGAACACGAATGGATCGCCGCCCTTCAGACGCACCACGCGGTGGCCGGCAGCGGCGTGGTGCAGCATCAGCGCATGGATCTGCTCCTGCGTGGCATGGTGATTGCCGGCCTGCTTGGCCACTTCGATACGCTCGGCATCGCGCCGCGCGAGCGCCAGCACCTGGGCGCTCACCAGTCGATCGTGCAGGACCACGTCGGCCTCGTTGAGCGCGCGCAGGCCGCGCAGGGTGAGCAGACCCGGATCGCCCGGCCCCGCGCCGACCAGCACGACGGAACCGGCGGGGCGATCATCGGCCGATTCAAGCAGATGTTCCGTAGCAGTCTGCGCCGCCGCGAACTGCTCCCGGCGCAACAGGCTGCGCACCGGCCCGTCGATCAGGCGAGCATAGAAACGCCGGCGCGCGGCGAGATCGGGCAGACGCGCACGGATGCGCGTGCGCATGTCGCCCAGCATCCAAGCCAGGAGTCCCCACACCGGATCGATCAGCGCCTCCAACCGCTCGCGTAGCACACGCGCCAGCATCGGCGCATGGCCGCCGCTGGAAATGGCCACGGTGAGCGGCGCGCGATCGATCACGGCCGGTACATGGAAACTGGATAGTGCCGCATCGTCCACCACGTTGACGAACACGCGCCGCGCTTGCGCCAAGGCGGCGATGCGCGCATGCAGGGCCGCATCGTTGGTAGCGGCGATTACCAACCAGACATCATCGAGCCAGTTTTCCTCGAACCTTCCGGCACGCCAAGTAATCCGCTGGTGATCCACCCACTCACGCAACGCAGGCGTGAGGTCGACAGCGCCCACCGTGACGCATGCGCCGGCTTCCATCAGGGCCGCTATTTTGCGTTCGCCGATGGTACCGCCGCCCACCACGAGCACCGGGCGTCCGCGCAGATCGGCAAACAGGGGATACAGCTTCATGGGAATAGGGTCTCAAAGTTTGCCCAAAAGCCTGCTGCGTCCGACAGGTCGGGCAAGCGTCTGGGGATAAATCCGATCGCCTGTAGAATTCAGGACATGACCTTTACCCAACTGCGCTACCTGGTCGCCATCGCCGACGCCGGACTCAATATCACGCTGGCGGCCGAGCGTGTGCACGCCACCCAGCCTGGTCTGAGCAAGTTGCTGCGACAACTGGAGGATGAACTGGGTTTCCAGTTGTTTCACCGCAAGGGCCGCAGCCTGCACGCGATCACCCACGCCGGTACGCAGGTGTTGGAGCGCGCACGCACGATCCTGGCCGAAGCGGAAAATATCCGTTCGACCGCGGCCAACCTGCGCAACGAGTCGCACGGCACGCTGCGCATCGCCACCACGCATACCCAGGCGCGCTTTGTGTTGCCGGGCGCCATCGCCGCGCTCAACCGCAGCTACCCGCAAGTGAGCGTGCATCTGCAGCCGGTGGGCGACGCCGATGTGATTTCTCTGCTCGATGGTGGTCAGGTCGATCTGGCCATCGTCAGCACCACGTCCGACATGTCGCCGCCCAACGGCATCGCCTTGCCGGCCTATCGCTGGAACCGTATTGTGCTCGTACCGCGCCAACACCCGTTGGCGCGGCAGAAGCAGCCGGTCACGCTGGAGCGATTGGCGATGCATCCGTTGATCAGCTACGACTCCTCGCTCAAGCCCGAGTCTTCGCTGGGGCGCGCTTTCCAGGCCGCCGGCCTGCAACCGCAGATCGCCATGACGGCCAGCGACGCCGATCTGATCAAGACCTATGTACGCGAAGGGTTGGGCATAGGTGTGCTGGCTGAGATGGCGTTTCAACCTGAGCTGGACACCGATCTGCGCCGACTCGATATCGATCACCTGTTTGCCCCTTGCACCGCCTGGATCGTACTGCGTCGGGAAAGCGTGCTGCGCGAGTACATGCTGGATTTCATCGGCGTGTTCGCGCCGCATCTGGAACGCCGCATGGTGAGCCGTGTCCTGGCCGCGAATGACGCCGCGCCGCCCTGGTCAGACGCGCCGCATTGGCGCGAGCGCCAAGCGCTGCATAAAGCGGCCGAGCGGTAACGGAAAAACCCGGTCGACAAACCGTCGTGCGGCTCAAATAACCCAATCATGCAGGCCGCATTCTCTTTTCAGACCGAAGAAGCGCGTGGCGTCGGTATCCATGCCCGGCTCCCAGCGATGCGTGGTGTGCACATCGCCGATGGAGATATAGCCCTGCTCCCACAGCGGGTGATAGGGCAGGCCATGCTTGCTCAAGTACATACCCACGTCGCGGTCGCTCCAGTCGGCGATCGGGCAGAACTTCCAGTGCCCATCGCGCGGTTCGGCGAACGGAACCGTCGCGCGCGAGCTCGTCTGGCTGCGGCGCAGGCCGGTGAACCATGAGCCGACGTTCAACTCGCGCAGTGCGCGCTGCATGGGTTCGACCTTGCGTAACTGGTTATAGCGTTCGATACCGGCAATGCCCTGTTCCCATTGCCGTCCTTCGCGCGCCTCCATCCAGGCGGGGCTTTGCGCGGCGCTGTATACCTTGAGGTTCAGCGCGAGGCGATCGCTGAGTTCATCGATGAACCGATAGGTTTCCGGAAACAGATAACCGGTATCGATCAACACCACGGGCAGATCCGGTTGCTGTTGCGTCAACAGATGCAGCGACACCGCCGCCTGCGCGCCGAAGCTGGACGACAGCACATGGGTGTCCGGCGCGTGTGCCAGCGCCCAGGCCACGCGCTGCTCGGCATCCAGCGTGGACAGCCCATCGTTCAGTATGGCCAAGGCCGTGGCATCCTGCTGGGCGGCATCGAGCGAGACGGGTTTCATGCCGTCCCCTCTACCGGAATCCGGTGTGACTCGCCGGTAATCGCGCCGATACGCAGCAGGAAATCGCCGAAGCGCTCATCCGGCGTGCGCTCGACGGCATAGCGCCAGAACAAGGGCGATAAAGCTTCGAGAATGGCCGCTTCGTCCACGTTCTCGCGATACAACTGATTCAGACGCTGGCCGCGAAAGTCGGCGCCCAGCCGCAGGTCGTAACGACCGGGACCGCGCCCGACCAGCGCGATCTCGCCCAGATATGGCCGCGAGCAGCCATTGGGGCAACCGGACAGACGCAGCAGGATCGGTGCATCCAGCAGGCCATGTGTTTGCAGCAAGGTCTCCAGCTTCGGCAGCAGCTCGGGCAGATAGCGCTCGCTTTCCGCCATCGCCAGGCCGCAGGTGGGCAAGGCCACACAGGCCAGCGCGTGATGGCGGATGCCGCTGTGTACACGATAGCCGTCCAGACCATGCTCGGTCACGATCGCGGCGATGCGCGCGCGCTCATCGGCGGCCACATCGGCGACGATCACGTTCTGGTTGCAGGTCAGGCGGAAGTCGCCGGTGTGTACCTTGGCCAGTTCGCGCAGACCGCTAAGCCAGCGACGCGCGCCGACATCGGCCAAGCGGCCCGATTCGATCTGCAAGGTGAGATGCCAACGTCCGTTTGCGCCTTCGATCCAGCCGTAGCGGTCGCCGTTATGATCGAAGCGATAGGCGCGCTCGGGTTGCAGCGCGAAGCCGAGCCGCCGTTCCATCTCGGCCTTGAAGGCATCCAGCCCGCGATGATCCAGGGTGTATTTCAGGCGCGCATGCTTGCGTTCGCTGCGATTGCCCCAGTCGCGCTGCACGGCTATCACCGCTTCGGCCGTCGCGAACAACTGCTCGGGCGTGACGAAACCGATCACACTGGCCAGGCGCGGATAGGTGGTCGGATCGCCATGCGTGGCGCCCATGCCGCCGCCGATGGCCACATTGAAGCCGCGCAGCGTGCCTTGCTCGATGATCGCGATCAGGCCCAGATCCTGGGCGAACACATCGATATCGTTGAGCGGCGGAATCGCCAGGCCGATCTTGAACTTGCGCGGCAAATACGTGGCACCGTACAACGGCTCCTCGTCCGGCGCGCCCACCAGCGGCTCGCCGTCCAGCCAGATCTCGTGATAGGCGCGGGTCTGCGGCGACAGCTCCACGGAAAGCCGCGTGGCCCACTCGTAAGCCAGCGCATGCGCTTGGGATTCCACCGGATTGGCCGTGCTCACCACATTGCGTACCACGTCGCCGCAGGCGGCAAGGGTGGTGGCCAGCGCGGCATGTATGGCGGCGATGGTCGGTTTGAGTTTGCGCTTGATGATGCCGTGCCATTGAAAGGTTTGGCGCGTGGTGATGCGCAATGTGCCGTTGGCGTACTCGCACGCCAGACGATCGAACACGAGCCATTGTGCCGGCGTCACCACGCCCGAGGGCAGGCGTGCGCGCAACATGAACGAATAGGCCGGCTCCAGCTTCTGCTTGCGGCGTTCCTCGCGCAGATCGCGGTCGTCCTGCTGGTAGCTGCCGTGGAATTTCAGCAACTTGTTGTTGTCTTCGCTGATCGCGTTGGTAACCGGATCGCGCAGATCATCGATGAGGGTGCCGCGCAGAAAGCGGCTGTCGACCTTGATGCGTTCGAGATCGGAAAGTGGCGTACTCATAATTAATACACGTCGCGAACGTAGCGGCCCTGTTGCAGCAGACCGGACAGCCATTCCGCGGCCTGTGCCGGCGTTTGGCCCCCATGGGTGACGGCTATTTCGATCAGCGCCGCATGCACGTCCTTGGCCATCCGGCTGGCGTCGCCGCAGACATACAGATGCGCGCCTTCGCGCAGCCACGCATACAGTTCGCGTCCTTGCTCGCGCAGACGCTGCTGCAC
>JAISPQ010000072.1 GCA_031274955.1 Rhodanobacter sp. | reverse complement strand
CGGCGGAAAGCCTGCGCCATCTCGACGCTGATCGGGCCGCCACCGATGATCAGCAGATGATCGGGGCGCGTGTCGAGAGAAAAGATCGTTTCGTTGGTGAGAAACGCCACCTCATCGATACCCGGGATAGGTGGGATCATGGCGGTGGAACCCGTCGCGATGACGATCCGCTTCGCCTGGACGCGTACACCGCCGCCTTCGACTTCTCGCGGGCCCACGAACCGCGCGGCCGCCTTGATCACGCGTACGCCCAGACCCTCGAACCGCTCGACCGAGTCGTGCGGCGCGATTCTTGCGATGGTGTCATGCACATGCGCCATGACCGCCGGAAAATCGATTCGTGCGTCGGAATCGCCGATACCGAAGCGGACGGCTTCCCGGACATTGCGCGCCGCCTGCGCCGCCGCGAGCAGCGCCTTGGACGGCACGCAACCGGCATTGAGGCATTCGCCGCCCATCTTGCCGCTTTCGAACAGAACCGTGCGGGCGCCGAGCATGGCCGCACCGGCCGTGACGGAGAGCCCCCCTGAGCCGGCGCCGATGACGCAGACATCGCATTGCACAACTTCAGACATGCCTCAGCTCCATTTACCGTACCGCATTCGCCGATATCCGATCGGAACCAGCGCGAGCGCGGCAAGCGCCAGAATCGGCAGCAGAATATTCGGCGTCAACACGATGTCGAGATCGGGCTTGCGCCCCTGATCCAGGATCAGGCCCAGACCGTTACCAATGCCGGCGTAGACCACGGCGGCGGGAATCATCCCGAGCAAGGTGCCGGCGACGAAGCTGCGCAGCGGCACATCGAGAAAAGCCGCCGCAAGATTGATCAGCCAAATCGGAAAGAGCGGGACGATCCGCAAAAAAAGCAGGTAATTGAAGGCCCCTTTGTGAAAGCCATCCTTGAGGTTTTGCAGGGCGCCGAGCGTGCGGCCGCGCAGAAACTCGCCGAAGCTCGTGCGCGCGATCAGGAAGAGGAACGTCGCGCCAACCGTCGCGGAGACAACGGCGATGGCGGTGCCCAGATACACGCCAAAAAGAAAGCCCGCGCTCATCGTCAGGATCGCGGAGCCGGGAATGGACAGGGCGATCGCTGCCACGTAGATCGCCGCAAAGGCCGCGGCGACGAGCACGGGATGCTGTTCCACCTGCGACAGCAGCCATGATCGATGCGCCGCGAGCGCGGCAAAACCCAGATAGCGATCCAGATGAAATCCGAAGAACGCGACGAGACCGAGGGCGATCAGCGCGGGAAGTAGAGCGATGCGCGCCCAGTTTCGTTTCGTGTGAAAGAACGGTTCCTCACCTCCACCCTTCTCCCCACACGTGGGGAGAGGAGAGAAAAAGCCCTCCCCTTCAAGGGGAGGGTTGGGTGGGGATGGTGTTGGCTCGACCGTGCTTTCACCATCCAGGGCGGCGTGCAGTCCACCATGACCGTTCGTGGGAATGTCACGGCCAGCAGACATCATCCGCTGCACGAGGCGCCGCCGAGCACGCAGAAACGCGCACAGTAGCGATGATTGAGCTTCACCGGCCGCGCGGCCTCGGCGAGGCTCGCGCCCAGTTCAAAGGCGCCGTCGTAGGGCAACAACGTACAAGCAACAACCGCCGGCCTGTCCGCGCCTTTTCGCTTCACCACCATCCGTGAGCTGGCACACATCACCGAGTCCGGGGTTTTGCCCAAGATGCCCCAACACCGCTCGGTGATTTCCGGCACATCCTCCTCGGCGCGCATTTCAGGAAAGAGTACGAGGCGCGTTGGATCGGCCGTGTCGATGCTTACGCCCAATCTATCGAACAGCGCCGCGTAGCCAGCGCGCATCCGGGCATCGGTTTCTCCGCAGACGGTTCGGCTGGCGACGGCAACGACGAAGCCGTTCCGCGCGAGCCAGAGCAAGCCGTCGATCGTGCGCTGCCAGGTGTTCCGCCCGCGCAGGCGTTCGTGCTCCGATGACTCGTAATGATCCAGCGAAACGCGCAGCGTCAGCCTGCCGGGAAATTTCCGATTGAGAGCGAGCAACGGCGCTTTCAACCGCTGCATCGGCTTCATCGCGTTGGTCAGCGTCAAGACGGCGAAACCCGCGGCGAGGCTATCCTCCAGTATGCCCAGGATATCCGGATTCATGAACGGTTCGCCGCCGGTGATGCCGATCTCGGCAGGCGGTGGATCGAGCCGGGTCGCCTCGGCCAAAAAGCGGCTCGCTTCCGCGCGCGACAGGAAGACAAGACGGTCGTTCCTTGGACTCGATTCGATATAGCAGTTCTTGCAGGTCAGGTTGCACAACGTCCCGGTGTTGAACCAAAGCGTCCTGAGGGTCTTGAGGGAAACGCTCGCGCGGCGTTCGCCGGTCGCCGTGATGTCCGGATCACCGAATTTCGCGGTCGGCACATCCGGCCGCACAGGCTCCGCAATCGTTGCCGAATATCCCTCCGCCAGATTCGCGGAGCGGGCTAAGACTGCTGGTTGTCGGCTCTGTGTATCAAACAGGGACTGATCCATATTCGGGTAGCATCCAGAAAGGGGCGTAGTTGTAGCACACGGACAGACACGCT
>JAISPQ010000068.1 GCA_031274955.1 Rhodanobacter sp. | reverse complement strand
TTCTTGTCCAGCGTCGCCGCCAGCGCGTGCACACCGAACGGGCGGTAGAAATCGTGTTGCAGATCGTCCTCGCGCGTCCACATCAGCTTCACCGGCTTGCCGGCGGCCTTGGCGATGGTGACGGCTTCGGCCACGAAATCGTTCTTCAAGCGCCGGCCGAAACCGCCGCCCGCACGCGTCATGCGGATTTCGATGTTCTTGCGCTGGATGCCGGTCAGCTTGTTGATGAGGAGGGAGGCGTTCTCCGGTGTTTGCAGCGCGGCGATCAGCAGCGCGCGATCCTGACGGATGTCGATGAACGCGCACGGCGGTTCCAGCGTCGCATGGGCGAGGAACGGCATTTCATAGCGCGCTTCGACGACCTGACGCGCCTGCTTGCGCGCCTTGGCGAAATCGCCATCGCTGCGCACGGCGATGCCGTTCTCGTTCTTGTCGAGCAGTTCGTTCGCGCTGGCCGCGAGCGCGGCGCTGGATTCCTTGCTCCACGGCCCCTGTTCCCAGGTGATCTCGAGCAATTCGCGGCCGCGCAGCGCGGCCCAGGTGTTGTCGGCGAGCACGGCTACGCCCGCGGCCAGCACGCCGTCGAACGGCTCGTCGGGTGGCGGGCCGGGCAGCGCGATCACATCCTTCACGCCGGCGACCTTGCGTGCTTCACCATCGTCGAAGGTATCCAGCGTGCCATCCAGATACGGACAGCGCGCGATCACCGCGATCAGTGCGTTGGCCGCGTATTCGTCGATACCGAAATGGCAGCGTCCGGTCACGATCGCGCGCGCGTCGGCGGTGCGCGTCGGCTTGCCGAGGATGCGGTACTGCTCCGGCGCCTTGAGCGGCGCCGGCTGATCGGGCGGCGCGATCGCCGCCGCGGCATGCGCCAGCGCGCCATAACTGAGCTTGCGTCCGTCCGGTGCGATCACCTGTCCGGATTCGGTGATCAACTGTTCGGCTGGCAGGCTCCACTCGTGCGCAGCGGCCTGCACCAGCAGCCAGCGCGCGGTGGCGCCGGCCTGTCGCAGTTCCTTCCACGCCGTGGGAATGCTCTTGCTGCCGCCCGCGCTTTGACTGCCGTATGGGTTGGTCGAGCCGGTATCGGTTTCGACATAACCATAGGGCAACTGCACGACGATGACTTGCGACCAGTCCACATCGAGTTCTTCGGCGATCAGCATCGGCAGCGATGTCATCACGCCCTGGCCGATTTCGCAGCCGCGCGCGCCGATCACGATGCGGTTGTCGCGTTCGATGCGCAAGAATGGCCCAAGCGGCGTGAAATCGTCGCCAAGCAGTTCCGGCGGAAGATTCGCCGGCGCCGGATCGGCCAACGCGGCGCGTGTGCCGATCCATAGCGCGCCGGAAACGGTCAGCGAAACGGCGAGGAAGCGGCGGCGGCTGCTGTCGATGTGCGTGGAGTCGCCGCTCATTTGTCCTGGTTCCGCAGAAGTTCTGCCGCACGCTGCACGGCGCGGCGGATGCGCGGATAGGTGCCGCAGCGGCAGAGGTTGCTTAAGGTGGCGATGTCCTCTTCGCTGGGCTTGGGCTTGCGATGCAGCAGGTCCACCGTGGCCATGATCTGCCCGGCCTGACAATAGCCGCATTGCGCTACGTCTTCCTCGATCCACGCCTGCTGCACCGGATGCAGCGCTGTGGTTTCCAGTCCTTCGATCGTGGTGATCTTGTGCTCGGCCGCCGTCTGCATCGGCGTCGTGCACGAACGCGCCGCCTTGCCGTCGATCAGTACCGTGCACGCGCCGCAGGCGCCGACGCCGCAGCCGAACTTGGTCCCGGTCAGGCGCAGCACGTCGCGCAGGAACCACAGCAGAGGCATCTGCGGATCGCCATCGTGGAAATACGGCTTGCCGTTGATCGTGATCGGCAATGACGCGGGCGGGCGCGCGGAGGTGTGCTTGGCGGATTCGGTGGGAACGGATTCGGCCGAAGCGGATTCAGTGCGATGTTCGGGCGGGGTCGGCATGCAGGATCTGTCAACAATGAATCAGGCGGATCGCGTTGTTCTTGCACGCGCGCACGGAACGCGCGGGAAGTTGATATTGTCGCATGGCCTAGGTACGGGGCTGTCATAACCGCTCGCCTGATCCGTAGGCCATGTGCCTGAAGGGCGTGTTAGACTTAAGCATAGAAAGGTATGTTTAAGTAGAAACTCGCGTGAAATACGTTTCAGATCAACAAGTTGTAGACCATCTTAAGCGTTTGAATCCGTGGTGGGTGAACGTCGGGGTGGATAAGGGGATGTCAGCGCTACACCCGCGCGCCTATCTGGAACCTGTGCGTCAGCTGCTGCTGGAACCGAAACTACGCCGTGCAGTGGTGCTGTTGGGACCGCGCCGGGTTGGTAAAACCATTCTGATCCGTCACCTTATCCAGAGCCTGCTGAAAGATGGCGTTGCTGCGCAACGCATCGCCTACGTAGAAATGGACCACCCATTGCTGCACGGACAATCGTTGGAGGCGTTGGTGCGGCAGATTGAAGAAGCCGCACCCGAAGGCGATGGCACTCGTTACCTGTTCTTCGATGAAATCCAGTCGCACAAGGATTGGGAGAAATATCTGAAGCCACTGGTCGATCACCGGCCCGACCTGCGTATTCTGGTATCTGGTTCTGCGGCCGCGGCACTCAAACGTCAAAGCACGGAGTCTGGTGCGGGGCGTTTCACGGATTTTCTGCTACCGCCGTTGACTTTTTCCGAATATCTGTACTTGCATCCTGAGCCTGCGGCCATTTGTGAGGAAGAGCCTGGCGTATACGTGCTGGAGAATATCGATCATCTGAATGCACAGTTTGTCGATTATGTTAATTTTGGCGGTTACCCAGAACTTGCGCTATCACCCATAGTACGTAGTAATCCGGCGCGTTTTGTAAAATCCGATATTGTGGACAAGGTACTGCTGCGCGATTTGCCGCAGCTTTATGGCATCAAGGACATTCAGGAACTTAATTCGCTATTCACCTTGCTGGCATTCAATACGGCGGAAGAGGTCTCCTTCGAACGACTCTCGCAACGCAGTGGTGTGGGCAAGCCGACAATCCAGAAATATATCAAATATCTGGAAGCCGCATTTCTCATCAAGCGTGTGTTTCGAGTCGATCAGGATGGCAAGCGTTATCAGCGTGAGCGTAATTTCAAAGTGTATCTGACCAATTCAGCCATGTACACCGGCTTGTTTGGCGTCAGGAAAGCGGATGAGCCTGAATTCGGTCATCTGGTGGAAACGGCTCTATTTGCGCAGCGTTTCCATGAAGGTGCGCGACTCAACTATGCGCACTGGGGCGCAGACGATAGTGAAGTGGATCTGGTTGAATTATCATCGGCACTCAAGCCAGGGGCAGCGCTTGAAATTAAATGGAGTGATAAATACGTGGGCAGGTCGGAATCACTGAAAGGTCTGATAAAGTTCACGAGCAAAAACCGCTTGCCGCTGGTCTGGGTAACCACGTACAGTAAATTCAGTAAAACCATCATTGATGGCTGTGAATTTCGCCACTGGCCAGCAGCCGTACTGGCGTTCCACTATGGCGTACGCGCGGTGCAGGGGCGCTTGGCAGGTTACGAAGCACAGGTCAAAGGTATCACCTATGAGTAAAATATTTTAGCGGGCTGTTGAGAAAGGGGCGCCCTGCCTTTCGGAAGACGCACGGCCGTGGCAGAGCCACGTCACGTGCCATGTGGATCAACGACTTACATCGAAGCGTCCTCACCAAACTCGTGCCGGGAACGGCGTGCGCACCATTGCGTTCCGCAATGCCGCACGAAAGAATGTCACATTTCGTGTATCCCTTGCAGGAAGGCATCCCTTGAGCTCACCTCTGTCACCCGCTTCGGCGAAGCCGTGGCTCGTCGCCAAGTTTGGCGGTACCAGCGTTTCCACGCGTCCGCGCTGGGAGACGATCGCGCGTATCGCGGCCGAACATCATGCGCGTGGTCGCAACGTGCTGATCGTGGTCTCGGCCTTGTCCGGCATCACCGATCTTTTGAAAAAGATCGCCGAGGCACGCGGCGATACCGCGCGTTGTCGCCAGGCGCAGGCCGCGATCATCGAACGTCATAGTGCGCTGTTGCGCGATCTGGAATTGCCCTCGCGCGGCGAGATCGACCAGTGGCTGTCGCATCTGGATCGATTGATTGCCGATCCGCGTTGTGCGGCGTCCGCGCTAGATTGGCAGGCCGACGTGTTTTCGCTCGGCGAGCTGATGTCGAGCACGCTCGGCGCGCAGTTCTTGCGTGAACGCGGGCTGGCCACGGACTGGCTCGATGCGCGCGAGCATCTGCGCGCGCAGCCGCTGGCCAACCAGAATGAGTGGAACCGCTATCTGTCGGCGGTGGTGCCGGCCGCGCCGGAGCCCGCATTCGCGCAAGCACTGGCCGCGCGCGGCGAAGTATTCATCACGCAGGGCTTTATCGCACGCAACGCGGAAGGCGAAACCGTGCTGCTCGGCCGTGGCGGATCGGACACATCGGCCGGCTATTTCGGCGCGATGCTGCACGCCGAAGTCGTCGAGATCTGGACCGATGTGCCCGGCATGTTCAGCGCGAATCCGCGCATCGTGCCCGAGGCGCGCCTGCTCGCGCGGCTGGATTATGAGGAAGCACAGGAGATCGCCACGACCGGCGCCAAGGTATTGCATCCGCGCTCGCTCGGCCCGCTGCGCCGTGCCGGCGTGCCGCTGGTCATCAAGGATACCAACCGTGCGCATCTGGCCGGCACGGAAATCCGCGCCGCCGCCGCCGATACCGCGCCGTGCGTAAAGGCGATCAGTGCGCGCAAGGGCATCACGCTGGTGTCGATGGAGACGATCGGCATGTGGCAGCAGGTCGGTTTTCTCGCCGACGTGTTCGCGCAGTTCAAGCGGCGTGGGCTGTCGGTGGATTTGATCAGTTCGGCCGAGACCAACGTCACCGTGTCGCTCGATCCGACCGAGAATCTGGTCGATTCCGATGTGCTCGCGGCGCTGGCTGCGGACCTGGCAAAAATCTGCCGCGTGAAAGTGATCGCGCCCTGCGCGGCGATCACGCTGGTCGGGCGCGGCATGCGCTCGCTGCTGCATCGTCTGTCCGGCGTGCTGGCCGAATTCGGTGCGCTGGATGTGCATCTGATCAGCCAATCGTCGAACAATCTCAATCTCACCTTCGTCATCGATGAAACGCTGGTCGATGAACTGATCCCGCGTCTGCACGCATTACTGATCCGTGCCGATGCGCTGCGTGTCGAAGATGGCGCGGTATTCGGACCGAGCTGGCAACAGTTGGCCGGTACGGCGGTGGCGCCATCGCGCATCGCGTGGTGGCAGCGTGAACGCGACGCGCTGCTGCATCTCGCTCGGGAAGGCACGCCGCGTTATGTGTATTCGCTCGCCACCGTGCGTGAGCACGCGCGTGCGCTGCGCGCGCTCGCGGCGGTGGATCGCTGGCACTACTCGCTCAAGGCGAATCCGCATCCGGCGATCCTGCGCGCGCTGCATGAAGAAGGCTTCGCGTTCGAATGCGTGTCGATGGCCGAGGTCGAGGCCGTGCGCGCGGCGCTTCCGGCGCTGGCGGTGGAAAACATCCTGTTCACGCCGAACTTCGCGCCGCGCGAGGAATACGCGGCGGCGCTGAATGCCGGCGTCCGCACGACGCTGGACGCGCTGCATCCTCTGCTGCACTGGGGCGAGCTGTTCGCAGGACGCGCTATTCATCTGCGTGTGGATCTGGGCGTCGGCCGTGGCCATCACGACAAGGTGAAGACCGGCGGCGCGACCTCCAAATTCGGCGTGTCGCTCGATCAGATCGACTAGTTCCGCGCGCTCGCGCGCAAGGCCGGCGCGCGTATCGTCGGCCTGCATGCGCACCTGGGCTCGGGTATTCTCGACCCCGACCATTGGCGCATGGTGTATACGCAGATGGCGAGTCTGGCCGAGGCGTTCGGCCGCATCGAATCGCTGGATATCGGCGGTGGCTTGGGCGTACCGGTGCGGCCCGACGATGCGCCGTTCGATCTGGCTGCCGTCGGCACAGGGCTGGCCGAGGTCAAGGCTGCCTATCCGCAATTCGCGCTGTGGATGGAGCCGGGCCGTTATCTCGTCGCCGAGGCCGGCGTCCTGCTCGCGCGGGTGACGCAGACCAAGCGCAAGGGGCTGGTGAACTATGTCGGTATCGACGCCGGCATGAACTCGCTGATCCGCCCCGCACTGTACGAGGCTTGGCACGAGATCGTGAATCTGTCGCGGCTCGACGAACCCGGCGCCACCATGGTGCAGGTGGTCGGGCCGATTTGCGAAAGCAGCGATGTGCTCGGCGCGAATCGGCGCCTGCCGGAATGCCGCGAGGGCGATGTGATCCTGATCGCGCAGACCGGCGCGTATGGCGCGGCGATGGCTTCGCGCTACAACCTGCGTGAGCCGGCGGTCGAAATGGTATTGCCATGAATGTGGCCGACCCCCGTTCCAGCCGTTCGTTCCGTTTCGTGCGTCGCCATTACGATAGCGGCATCGCCTCACTCGTCTATGCGTTCGATGATGGCCCGGAGCTGATCGAACGCATCGTATTCCCGGACGCGCCCGCGCTGGCGCCCGCACGCGCGAGCGCGTTCGAAGCGGCACTGGATCTGCTACACCTGATCGCCGGCATCAGCTACTACAAGGCGGGCGTGCCGGATGAAATCCGCGTCGAATCGACCGCGCTGGATGCGCCCACCGCAAGCCTGCTCGATGCGCTGTATCTGCACGGGCTGGGTGAGTTCGCGTATCGCAATCAACTGGATCTGCGCGACCGTATCCGCTTCACGCCGACCGCGCCGGTGGCGCCGCGTGTGAACACACTGGATTTGCCGCGCCGCACGTTCGTTCCGCTGGGTGGCGGCAAGGATTCGCTGGTCAGCGTCGAACTGCTGAAAGCGGCAGGCGATGATGCGACCGTGGTCTGGATCGGTCATTCACCGCTGATCGCGGCCTGTGCCGAGCATACCGGTCTGCCGATGCTCAATATCCGGCGCGAATTGTCGCCGTTGCTGTTCGACTACAACCGCCTGGGCGCGTACAACGGCCACATCCCGGTGACCGCGATCAACGCGGCGATACTCACGGTCGCGGCGATTCTCTACGGCGTGGATGCGATTGCGTTTTCGAACGAGCGCTCGGCGTCGAGCGCCACACTCGAATACGACGGGCAGAAGATCAATCACCAGTGGAGCAAGGGCTGGAAGTTCGAGCGCATGTTCGGCGCATGGCTGACCACGCATGTCGCGGCGGATCTGAATTGTTTCTCGCTGCTGCGGCCATTGTCGGAACTCGCCGTTGCCGAACGTTTCGCGCGCACCGCGAACTACGATGCGGTGTTTTCCAGTTGCAACCGTCACTTCCGCCTCCTCGGTCCCAGGCCGACGGATCGCTGGTGTGGGCAATGCCCGAAATGCCATTTCGTGTTCCTCGCACTCGCGCCGTTCATGCCCAAACCGCGCCTGCTGCGCATCTTCGGGCACAACCTGCTCGATGATCCTCTGCTCGTGCCTGCGTTCGATGCGCTGATGGAATACCGCGAGCACAAGCCGTTCGAATGCGTGGGCGAGGGTATCGAAGCGCGCGCGGCGATGGCCGCACTCGCTCAACGCGCCGAGTGGCGCGAGGACGCGATCGTCGCGCGCTTCATCGTTGAGATCGCGCCACAACTCGGGTCGGAGCAGCCAACGCTGGACGCCTTGCTCGCGCCGGCCGGCGAACATCGCATCCCGCAGCGGCTGTGGTCTTGCATCGATGCGATTCGCTGATCTGGAACGTTTGCGCGTTGCGGTCTGGGGCTACGGCCGCGAGGGCAGGGCAGCGTTGTCTGTGCTGATGCGGACATTTCCCACGCAGGTTTTTACGTTGTTTTGCAGTGAGGACGACGCAGGGAGTAGGGAGCAGGGAGTAGGGAGCAGGGAGCAGGGGAGAAGAAGCTCGTCGTTCCCGCATGCTCTTAGCGGGAACCCAGCGCCTTTGCTTTTTACTGCTCGCAATGAAACAACATCATCCCCACTCAACCCTCCCCTTGAAGGGGAGGGCTTTTCCCCTGCTCCCTGCTGCATCGTTACGACGCCACCCGATGCCGCAGCATTATCCGCCTTCGACATCGTGATCAAGTCGCCCGGCATCAGTGCCTACACACCGGAAATCATCGAGGCGCAGCACAACGGCACGCGCTTCACATCGGGCACCGCGTTATGGTTCGCGCAGCACCGGCAAGCGCGCGTGATCGCAGTCACCGGCACCAAGGGCAAGAGCACAGTGGCGGCGCTGATCGCGCATCTGCTGCGTGCGCTCGGCCGACGCGTCGCGTTGGCCGGCAATATTGGCCTGCCGTTGTTGGAACTGTTCGACCCGCCGTGCCTGCCGGATTGGTGGGTGATTGAACTGTCCAGCTTCCAGACGCGCGAGGCCGGGCATGTCGAAGTCGGCGTCATCAACAATGTGTTCGAGGAACATCTGGATTGGCACGGCACGCGCGAGCGTTATGTCGAAGACAAACTCGCGCTCGCCGCGGTCGCGCGGACGCTGGTGATCCACGCCGAGCATGCGGACGCGCGCACCGGCGCGCATCCACGGCGTATCGCGTTCGGCGCCGCTTCCGGCTGGCATGTCCAGAGCGGCGCGGTTCTGCGTGAGCACGAACGCGTGTTCGATCTGGTGAAATCACCGCTACCCGGCGCGCACAATGCGGCGAATCTGTGCGCGGCGCTCGCCGCCGTCGAGGCGGCCGGCGAAGATGCATGCGCAGCGGCAGCGGCGATCGCGACGTTTCATCCGCTGCCGCATCGTTTGCAGAGGCTCGGCAGCGACGCTGGCCTGTGCTGGATCGACGACAGCATCGCGACCACACCTCAAGCGACGCTCGAAGCACTCGCGAGTCTGGGCGATCGCAAGATCACGCTGCTGGTCGGCGGCCACGAACGCGGACTTAATTGGCACGGGTTCGCCGTTCACGTGCGCGATCATCCGCCGCATGCGATCGTGACGATGGGTGCGAACGGGCCGCGCATTCACGATGTGCTGCACGCGACCGGCGGCGACTATCGTCTGATCGCCAGCGACACGCTTGCCAATGCACTGTGTGCCGCGCGTGAAGTCACGCCGCGTGATGGCGTCGTGCTGCTGTCGCCCGGCGCGCCGAGCTTCGACCAGTTCCGCGACTATGCCGAACGTGGCCGCGAGTTCGCGCGCTTGGCCGGGTTCGATCCGGCATCGATCGGCACGATCGAAGGCTTGGGCATCGCCTGAGAATTTGCGATGATGCGCCAATGAACATCTTCACATCGGCAGCGACTATCCGTGTCTGGGATTTGCCGACCCGCTTTTTTCACTGGCTATTGGTCCTATTGATTGCGTTGCTGTATCTGAGCGGCGAGTTTGGTCTGCTGCCGATGCAGTGGCATGCGTGGCTGGGTTACGCAACGCTCGCGCTGGTCATGTTCCGTGTGCTGTGGGGATTCACCGGTTCGCAGACCAGCCGCTTCGAGAACTTCGTGTACGGACCACGCATGGTGTTGCGCTACGTTATCGATTCTTTGCGGGGGCGCTGGGTGCGTGTGCCGGGACACAATCCGCTGGGCGGCTGGTCGGTGTTATTGCTGCTGATGACGGTGATGGTGCAGACAATCAGCGGTCTTTTCAGCAGCGACGACATGAGCGAGGAAGGCCTGTTCGCCGCATACGTGTCGAACGCGACAGTGAAGCTGATGACACGCATCCATCATCTGGGCCATATCGTTCTACTGGCGCTGATCGTCACGCATATTGCCGCCGTGCTGTTGTACTTGTTGGTGCGCAAGGACAATCTCGTCAGACCGATGCTGAGCGGGCGCGCGTACTTTGAGAATGCGCCATCGCTGCGTTTCGTGTCGGCATGGCTCGCGTTCGTGTTGCTGGCGTTGAGCGCGGGCGTGGTATGGGCGCTGGTGGTATGGGGTACGGCGGCTGGCCGATGATGGTTGCCGATAGATTGCCGCACCCATTGCGCGTCCCGTTGTGAGACGCGGACGAACGGTATCGGAACCGCATCAATCCTTGTTGCGGTACTTGTCGTGGCAGGCCTTGCAGGCGCCCGCCGTCTTCTTGAACTGATCCCTTATCTTGGCTTGGTCGCCCGTCTTCTGGAGTGCTGCCATTCCCGCGTGCGGCCCGACGGCCGCCGCGACCTGCCTCACCCGTATGTCACATGCGGTGCTCACGCCGCGTGTGGGTGAGCGCCGCATACGATCACCTGACAACGTTGGTGGGGCAACGCGGGTTGAGGGGAGATACTAGACAGGCTCTTTAGGTGCTTGGTTGTCATCTGTGGTGCTGGGTGGTGTGGCTGACCGCGACGGACGAATACCCCAAGATAAAACGCTTGCGTACATTCCAATCGCAAAGCCAACCCAACCAATCGTTGGGCTCACAACACCCAACCAACTGAGCACAATTAGAACTGTGCCTCCTGCCCAAAGTCACCATGCTAATTGATTCTTGCGCATAACTCTCCTTGCGGGCCTAACGCCACGCTGTCAATGACACGTCGGTGAAGGGCGTTTCCCGGCACGTGCCTGTCTATCTTTCCGGTCTGTGTCTGTGCGCTAGTCCTGCAATTTGAACCACCGCTTGACATGGATTGAAGCCATCCGCTATCGCTTGTTGTTGAGCGTCGGCCACCACAGGACGGCGCTCGAAGCCTGGCCAGCTTCGAGCGTGGAATAAGATAGAGGGGTGAGCTTAAGAACAATATTGGATTTCAAAAATATACGAGCATCCTTCGATGTTTGGAGTTAGGAGTGGGATGACATCGCCCATATGAGCAATATTGCTGCAACAAAAAGTATTCTGACTGCTATTTTCATTACTAGCGATCTTGAGATGGGGGCGAGTTTGGCGGCAATGTTGGATTTCAGAGGCATATAAATATCCTTCGGTAATTTAGTTTATAAATACAGAAATATCTTAATAAAATTGAGTAGAAGATGCTTTCATATATAACATAATCTGGCATGGCCTCTCGAAGCCATCTGGCCTGCGCTATGAGCATAGACGCACCGGTCCCGGTATGAGGATGGCGTCATCTTGTTTCTGGAGACTTTGATATGGAGGCCTATTCTGTTTTTCAAGCGCGCACTTTGCAGTTATACGCCAGATCATGGCCAATGGCACGGAACTACATCACATCAATGCCTGTTCCCGCTTGGTGATGACGAAGGCCTGTGGACAAACAGCCACGCCCCCCGATCAGAAGCATTTCGGGGGCAGGCTCTTCGGGGGCTCCCGCCAAAGCCACCCTGTGATAAGCATCCTTCCCTGGAGCGCTGCCGTTCCCGCGTGCGGCCCGACGGCCGCCCGCGACCTGCTTCACCCGCATGTGACCACCTGACAACGTTGGCGGGGCAACGCGGGCTGGGGGGAGATATTAGCGTGAAAGAAGCAGGGTCGAGGGAGCACAATCCACTCCCTCCGTCATTCTGCGCGTAGCGGAGCGAGGCTCCGCGTGTCATTCTGCGCGAAGTCGCAGAACGCACAATCCAAACCCGTATGGATTCTGCGACGGCG
>JAISPQ010000161.1 GCA_031274955.1 Rhodanobacter sp. | reverse complement strand
TCGATGATGTTGAAGCGGTACTGCGGGAACGAACGATCCATCCCGGTCCAGAACGCAGTGGTCGCGGCCGAGGTGATCGTGATGCCGCGCTCCTGCTCCTGTTCCATCCAATCCATGGTGGCGGCGCCCTCGTGCACTTCGCCGATCTTGTGATTGACGCCGGTGTAATAGAGGATGCGCTCGCTCGTGGTGGTCTTGCCGGCATCGATGTGGGCCATGATGCCGAAGTTGCGATAGCGCTCGATGGGGGTGGTGCGGGCCACAGTCGTTATCTCTTACCAGCGGTAATGCGAGAAGGCCTTGTTGGCCTCTGCCATACGATGCGTTTCTTCGCGCTTCTTGACCGCGCCGCCGCGATTCTCGGAAGCCTCCAGAAGTTCGGCAGCCAGCTTGCGCGGCATCGAGTTCTCGCCGCGCTTGCGCGCGGCATCGATCACCCAGCGCATCGCCAGCGCGGTACGCCGCGAGGCGCGCACTTCGACCGGCACCTGATAGGTGGCGCCGCCGACACGACGGGACTTCACTTCGACCGTCGGCGCGACATTGTTCAGCGCTTTCTCGACCAGTTGCACCGGCTCGGCGTGTTTCTGACCGATGTGATCCAATGCACCATAGACGATCTTTTCCGCGACCGACTTCTTGCCGCTTTGCATCACCATATTGATGAAGCGAGCAATGACCTGGCTGCCGTGCTTGGGGTCCGGCAACAAGGTACGGGTCGGTGTTTGACCTTTACGCGACATGATTTCGTGCCTTTAAGTTCGATCAGGACTTGGGACGCTTGGCGCCGTACTTGGAACGGCTCTGGCGCCGCTTGGTCACACCCGCGGCATCCAGGCTGCCGCGCACCGTGTGGTAGCGCACGCCCGGCAGATCCTTCACGCGGCCGCCACGGATCAGCACGACCGAGTGCTCCTGCAGATTGTGGCCTTCGCCGCCGATGTAGCTGATGACCTCGAAGCCGTTGGTCAAGCGCACTTTGGCCACCTTGCGCAGCGCCGAGTTCGGCTTCTTCGGCGTGGTCGTGTACACGCGCGTGCAGACGCCGCGCCGCTGCGGGCAATTCGCCAGCGCCGGAGAGGCGCTCTTGTACGTCTTCGGGCTGCGCGGCTTGCGTACCAGCTGATTGACTGTTGACATGCGTTTGAACCGTGTCTGCCGGGTTTTCCGGGTAGCAAAACCCCGGGACACCCGGGGAAACAAAAGGCAGGCCGATGAAAGCCGGCCTGCCAAGACGAAAGACTATAGCATGCGCCGAGCGGGCAGTCAACACTCTGCCCTTCGTCGCCGTGGCTTCCTGCCGCGAACACGAGGCGAATCCTTCGTCTCATTTCGTATGTCGATGGCTCTTGCGCCCGATCATTCCTGCAATCCAAGGAACCCCGCGATGGGATGCCCGCTTTCGCGGGCCATGATCTAAGAACCTGTTTTCAAGTAGCTTTGAAAAGTAGGTTCTTTATGAGCGCGTGAGTCTCCGGTTAGTGCGTATCGCCATCTTCGGCGACCGCTTCAGCCACTGAACTTGTGGAGCCCAGCGTGGCGCGTTCGGATTCGGTCAACCCGCCCTGACGGCTACGCCGCTGGGCGTGATAAGCAAGACCAGTACCGGCCGGAATCAAGCGTCCGACTATAACGTTTTCCTTCAGGCCACGCAAGGTGTCGCGTGTGCCGCGCACGGCGGCTTCGGTCAACACACGCGTGGTTTCCTGGAACGAAGCCGCCGAAATGAACGACTCGGTCGCCAGCGATGCCTTGGTGATGCCCAACAGTACCGGCAGGAGTTCGGCCGGACGTTCGTCGCGCGCGGCGGCGCGGTTGTTTTCCTCATGTAGACGCATGCGATCGACCTGTTCACCGCGCAGGAAGCGCGTATCGCCCGGTTCGGCGATTTCGACCTTGCGCAACATCTGGCGGATGATCGCTTCGATGTGCTTGTCGTTGATCTTCACGCCTTGCAGGCGATACACGTCCTGGATCTCCTTGACCAGATACGCCGCCAGCGGCTCGATACCGAGCAGGCGCAGGATATCGTGCGGATTGGGCTCGCCATCCACCACGGTCTCGCCCTTCTCCACGTGTTCGCCTTCGAACACGATGATATGGCGCCATTTCGGAATCAGTTCTTCGTGCTCGTTGCCGTCCTGATCGCGAATGATCAGGCGCTGCTTGCCCTTGGTGTCCTTGCCGAAGCTGATCACGCCCGAACGCTCGGCGAGGATCGCCGGCTCCTTCGGCTTGCGCGCTTCGAACAGATCCGCCACGCGCGGCAGACCGCCGGTGATATCGCGGGTCTTGGAGGTTTCCTGCGGAATACGCGCGACGACATCGCCGACGCCGACCTCGGCGCCGTTCTGCAGCGAGACGATGGCGCCCGCGGGCAGGAAGTACTGCGCCGGAATGTCGGTACCGGGCAGCCGCAATTCGCCGCCCTTTTTATCGACGATGCGCACCATCGGACGCAGATCCTTGGCCGCACCGCCGCGGCGCTTGGGATCGGTGACGACCGCGCTGGCCAGGCCGGTCAACTCGTCGATCTGCTCCTGCACGGTGATGCCATCGGTGAAGTCGATGAAGCGCACGACGCCGGCGACTTCGGACACGATCGGATGCGTGTGCGGATCCCACTTGGCCACGACCTGGCCGGCCTTCACCTGCGCACCGTCGTGCATATCGATGACCGCGCCGTACGGCACGCGATAGCGCTCGCGCTCGCGGCCGTGCGCGTCCATCACGGACAGTTCGCCCGAACGCGACACGGCGACCAGATGGCCCGCATTGTGTGCCACCGTCTTCAAGTTGGTGAACTTGAGGTTGCCGGCCGTCTTGACCCGCACATTGTCGACCGCGGCGGCGCGCGA
>JAISPQ010000113.1 GCA_031274955.1 Rhodanobacter sp. | reverse complement strand
GTTCCTCGCGTTCGAGCAGGGCGAGCAGACGCACACGCGTCGGGTCGCAGAGCAGCCGCAGCAGGGTCGAAGTGGCGGCGAGATCCAAGAATCTATCCTTTCATCTTGATCGAAAGATGAAAGGTAGCCGCGAGAAGCGGGTAACGTCAAGCCTAACCCCTCGTACAAGGGGTTAGGGCACGGTCTGGTCGATCATGAGTGCGATGGGTTCGCTGCGATGCACGTCCAGCGGTGCGGACAGGGTTTGCAGGTCGCCACTTTGCGGCGTTGCATCGCCGGATTTGGATATGCGCGCGCCGATAACGACTTGCGGAAACCGCGAGAGCTTCATCGTCGGCGTCATACCCATGCTGTCGTCGAGTGTGACGGTGGTTGGCAACTGACTCGCCTTCAGCCGCTGGATGGCGAGCGGCATCGGTGGCCCCGAGGCGGCGCGCGCGAACACGAACAGCGTGGCGTTGGGATCGAGCGCCGATGCGAGTTTGGGATCCAGCGCGACGTTCACCGTAAGGTGCGGCGCATCGGATGCGGGTGTTGCGGTTTCTTCCGTGGGTGCGGCTGTCGTTTCCGGCGCGGTGGAATCTGCTTGGGGCGGTGGCGTCTTGCCGTCGCGCCGCGCCTGCGCATCGGCGATCTGCTGTTTCACGCTCTCAAGTGCATCGGAGTTTGGGTCGATCAGCGGCAGCAGCGTGTTCCAGCGCGCGACCGCCGCATCGTAATGGCCGTCCTGATAATCGCCCAGGCCCAGCAGCCAAAGCGCGGTCTGGTTTTTCGCATCCTGTTTGAGCACGTCTTCGAGCAGACCGCGCGCTTCGCCTTCGACGCGGCGCGTCGGCGATGCCACTACCAGCGCCTGTGCGTATTCGGCGGTTACGTCCAGATTATCCTTGGCCAGTTCGTGCGCATGGCGGAACGCATCCAGCGATTGATCGAAGCGGTCCGTGTTCTGGCAGGCGCGACCCAGCAACATCCAGCCGTCGAGATCCTCCGGGTGCTCCTTGAGACGTGCGGCGAGCGCCGCGATCGCCTGATCGATGTTGTGCGACGAGCTATCTGGTGACGTAGCCGCGGTGGTGGCAGCCAGGTACGCCGGATCCAGGGCTGCGGGCGTGCCGACCAGCCGATATAGAAAGAGCGCCGAGGCCGGCAGCAGCACGGCGACCAGTACGGTGGCGATGAAGGCGGTGCGTGAGGGGGGGGCCGCCGATGTGGCCGACGGCGAGGGGAGGGCTGCGCGTTTTGCCGCGTATTCATTGGCGTCGATGATGCCGTTGGCCAGCGCGTCGTCGAGCGCGCGCAGACGGCGCGCGGTGGCATCCTCGCCCGACGCGGCGCGCGAACGCAGCAAAGGTACGAGGATGAAGGCGAGCGCGGCGGCTACCATCAGCGCCGCCATGAGTATGAAGAGGGGCATCACCAGTCGTCCTCGGTGTCGTTCGTCGATCGCCCATCCGCGGGCGGTGTGTTTGTTGCCGCAGCGGCGCGGCGGCGCACGATCACGACGGCGGCCATCGCGCTGACGAGCAGTACGAGGAACGGCCCAAACCACAAGAGCCACGTACCGCCGCGCAGGGGCGGGTCGTACAGTACGAAATCGCTGTAGCGCGCGGTGAGCCATTGTTTGATGTCGGCGTCGCTCTTGCCGGCTTGCATCTGCGCGAACACGTCGCGGCGCAGATCCGCGGCGAGCGGCGCGCTGGAATCGTTGAGGCTTTCGTTCTGGCAGACGAGGCAGCGCAGTTGTTTGGTCAGTTCCTGGAAACGCAATTCCTGCGCGCGATCCTTGAACGGCAAGGGATCGATCGCGGCAAACGCTGCGCTCATCATCAGCGCGGCGAGCAGTGCGCAGATCGGTATTGTGAGTTGGCGGATCATGGCTTGGCGCCTTTCAGCGCGGCGATACGCGGTTGCAATTCGGTGGCGATGATGTCGGGTGTGATCGGGCTGATGTACTTGTAGCGGATCACGCCCTGGGCATCGACCAGAAACGTTTCCGGCGCACCGGTCACGCCGAAATCGATCGCGACATTGCCCGGCAGGTCGGCGATGACGACATCGTAGGGATTGCCGTACTGTGCGAGCCAGCGTTTGGCGTCGGCGGCTTCATCCTTGTAGTCGAAGCCGACCAGTTTGACGCCCAGACGCTTGCCTTGGTTCAGCAGGATCGGATGTTCCTCGCGGCAGGCAAAGCACCAGCTCGCGAACACATTGAGCAGATACGGTTCGCCGGCCAGTTCCTTGCTGCCGAGCGATTGGGCCGGATCGTAGAGCAGCGGCAGTGAGAATGCCGGCGCGGGCTTGTCGATCAGCGGCGAGGGTACTTCGCGCAGATCGTGATGCTGGCTCCACCAGATGCCGAAGCTGAGCAGCGCGAGCAGCAGCACGAAGCCTGCCAGGGGCAGAAGGCGCGCGTTCATACGCTGGCCTTGGCGGGTTGCAGCGCCGCGGCCGTGTGCGCGGCTGCGTGTGCGGGCAGCGTGCGGAAGCGCCGGTCGGCCGCGGCGACGAAACCGCCGAGCATCATCAGCAAGCCGCCGAGCCAGATCCAGCGCACGAACGGTTTGATGTAGATGCGCACGGCCCATGCGCCGCCATCGCCGACCGGCTCACCGAGCGCGACATAGATATCGCTGAAGAGTCCCGGATCGATCGCCGATTGTGCCTGCGGTTGCTGATTGCTCAGATAGGTGCGCTTTTGCGGATGGAGTCTGGCCACCTCGACGCCGTTCTTCTGCACGACCAGCGTGCCTTCTTCGGCGTTGTAGTTCGGGCCTTTCGCGGAAGTCACGCCCTCGAAGCGGAAATCCAGAGCGCCGACCGAAACCGTCTGTTGCGGGTCGAGACGGACATCGGTTTCGATGCTGGTGGATTCCACGATCAGCACGCCGGCGAAGAACAGCGCGACGCCGAAGTGCGCGCAGATCATGCCGAGCATTTCGGGCGTGTAGCGCCGGCCGCGCGGCGCATTGCGCCAGCGCGTGATGGCGTAAAGCACGATGCCCAGGCCCACCCAGATCGATGCGGCCGTGCCGGCGAGCGCCTTCCATGGAAGACCGCG
>JAISPQ010000049.1 GCA_031274955.1 Rhodanobacter sp. | reverse complement strand
TGCGTTCGAGCGTCGAGCGCGCGCTCAGACGGTTTGCCGCCTGCGGGCTGACTTGGCCGCTGGATGCGGCGCTCAGCGATGCCGAACTTGAGCGTGCCGTGTATCGTCGGCCCGCGGTGCCGGTTGAAACTGTAAAAACCCCGGTCGGCCAGCAGCAGCATGTCCGGACGCAGCCAAGCGGCCAGTTGCTCAGCGGCCATGGCCTTTTCGCTGCGCGCATAGGGGGCGATCTGGGCCGCCACGATGGCGTGTGTGCCACACTCCAAAAGTCCCAGCACACGCGCCTGCGGGAAGGCGCTCTGGCCACGGCTGGCCCCAGGATAGCCGAAGAATTCGGCGTTGGCGCGCTCATCGGCCACCTCCAGACAACTGCCGTCCAGTGCCATCAGGCGCCACCCTCGGTACCACGCTCCCGCAGCACCCGGTGGCGCCAAGGGGTGCAACACGCGCTACGCCAATCGCTGCATCACGTCGCAACCCAAGCGGCTACGGGCTTGCGAAATGGCCGATTTACTGGCCTGCACCGCTTCACCGTACCCACCACCTAACCAGTGCAACCCTTGGCATACCACGCGCAGCACTTCCTCCAGCGGCGCTTCGCGCCACAACGCCAGGGCCATCACGTAGTACACCACCGCTGGCGCAGGTAACAACCGCTCGCGCTGGCTGCCCCTGCCTGTCTGGGCCAATACCTCTTCGATCAAGGGGCGCGGACACACCGCCGCCAGCACCCCGGCGCTGATCAGGTGCGCAACATCAACTTTTGCCGGCAACAACTTGCGCGTTCGAGCCATCGCTTCCGTCCTGTAGGGGGAGACGGAGGCGCATGATTACACAATATTCTCTATCTGAACAGTATTGCGCTTAACCCCGTGCTTCTTGGCGAAGGTCATGTTTGACGATCAGCCGTATGGGAACAGGTGCAAACCGGATCAAACGAGTCGGCGATATGATCCAGACAGGGGCACTGCGTTCAACAACGGAAGGACCATCAATTGTATGAACCCCAGTGTTCGCACCTTCATGGATCACTTATCTTCCACCGCGAAGAGTCTTCCATCATCTCGGGTGCTTGCAAGCGTGCATGACAGTTAGACAGTAGACAGGATTTCAAACGTCGAGATTGGCCACACGCAGCGCATTCTGTTCAATGAACTCACGGCGCGGCTCGACAACATCACCCATCAGCGTCGAGAAAATCTGATCGGCGGCGACGGCGTCTTCGATACTGACCTGCAACAGACGCCGCGTATCGGGATTGACCGTAGTCTCCCATAGCTGATCGGGGTTCATTTCACCCAGGCCCTTGAAACGCTGGATCGTGCGACCGCGCTTGGCTTCTTCCATCAACCATTCGTAGGCTTGCGCAAAGGTCGCGACCGCCTGTGTTTTACCACCGCGACGCACTTGCGCACCGGGCTGGATCAGGCCGGCCAGCGCCGTCGCCGCTTCCGCAATCGGCCGGAATTCGGCCGCCGCGAGAAAAGCAGCCGGCAATACCTGTGTATGCCGCAACCCATGCTGTTCGCGTTCGATGACCAAGGCCGGACCATGTTCCGTGCTTGCAGACTGGATGCGCAGCGCGTAACGCGGACGTCCCAAGCCGGCTGCGGCCAGCGCCGCTTGCAGGCGCCCACGCCATGTTTCGAGCGCCTCGGCATCCTGCCACATTTCCGCGGTGAGTGGCGCATTGAGCAGTGCATGCAGCAGTGTGGTATCAAAGCGCGCGCCCAGACGCTCAATCTGATCGAGCGCCGCGCGATAGGTTGCCATCAATCGTTCCAAACCGCTGCCATTCACCGGCGGTGCGTCCGGCGCATAGGTGAGTTCGGCGTTGTCCACCGCGTTCGCAATCAGGTATGTATTGAGCGCTATATCGTCTTTCAGATACAGCTCCTGCTTGCCCTGTTTGAGCTTGTACAGCGGCGGCAGACCGATATAGACATGACCGCGCTCGATCAATTCCGGCAGATATCGGTAGAAGAACGTGAGCAGTAGGGTACGGATGTGCGAGCCATCCACGTCCGCATCGGTCATGATGATGATACGGTGGTAGCGCAGTTTGTCCGCGTTGAATTCTTCCTTGCCGATGCCGGTACCCAAGGCGGTAATCAGCGTGCCCACCTCGGCCGAACCCAGCATACGGTCGAAACGCGCGCGCTCGACGTTGAGGATTTTGCCTTTGAGCGGCAAGATCGCCTGATTCTTGCGGTTCCTGCCTTGTTTAGCCGAGCCGCCCGCCGAATCGCCCTCGACGATGAACAGCTCGCTGAGTGCCGGGTCTTTCTCGGAGCAGTCGGCGAGTTTCCCAGGCAGGCCGGCGATATCCAGTGCGCCCTTGCGGCGTGTCATCTCGCGCGCCTTGCGCGCCGCTTCGCGCGCGCGCGCGGCTTCGACGACCTTGGAGGCGATGATCTTGGCTTCGTGGGGGTGTTCCAGCAAAAATTCGCTCAATTTTTCGTTGACCACCTGTTCCACCACGGTTTTCACCTCGCTGGAAACCAGTTTGTCCTTGGTTTGCGAGGAAAACTGCGGTCCCGGCAACTTGACCGACAGCACGGCGATCAAGCCTTCGCGCATGTCGTCGCCGGAGAACGCGACCTTGGCGTTCTTGGCCAGACCTTCTTTCTCGATATACCCCTGCAAAGCACGGGTCAGCGCGGCGCGAAAGCCGGTCAGATGGGTGCCGCCATCGCGCTGGGGAATATTATTGGTGAAGCAAAACATGGTCTCCTGATAAGAGTCGGTCCACTGCATCGCCAATTCGAGGCTGACCTTGTCCTGCTGGGCGGTGAGGCTGATGACGTTCGGGTGCAGCGGTGTTTTCAGTTGTGCCAGATGCTGCACGAACGAGCGGATGCCCCCTTCGTACATAAAGATATCCTGACGCCCTTCTCCACGCTCGTCGCGCAGTTCGATGGTGACGCCGGAATTCAGGAAGGCCAGTTCGCGCAAGCGTTTGGCCAGCACTTCGTAGTGAAACTCGACCTGCTTGAAAATACGTGGGCTGGGCAGGAAACGCACGGTGGTACCGCGCCGGTTCGATATCGCCACCGGTTTGACCGGATACAACGGTTCGCCGAGCGTGTATTCCTGCTGGTATTCGTGGCCATCGCGGTAAACCGTAAGCCACAGATGATCGCTCAACGCATTCACTACGGAAACGCCCACACCATGCAGGCCACCGGAAATCTTGTCATCATCGAACTTGCCGCCGGCGTGCAGCACCGTCATCACCACCTCGGCGGTGGAGCGCCCCTCTTCCGGATGGATATCCACCGGGATGCCGCGGCCATTATCGATAACGCTGACCGAGCCGTCGTCCAATATGGTCACCACGATGCGATCGCAATAACCGGCCAGCGCCTCGTCGATCGAGTTATCGACGACCTCGAACACCATATGATGCAGACCCGTGCCGTCGCCGACATCGCCGATGTACATGCCGGGCCGCTTGCGGACGGCTTCAAGCCCTTTCAGGACTTTGATAGTGCTGGAATCGTAGTGCTCGCTCATGATGCTCTCGGGTACGGCGACGCTGGGCGAAATATGCCGGAATCGGGGTAATTCCTTATTATAGCAGCGTTTTTATATGCCCATGTTCCACGTGGAACCGTGCAGCAGGCGCCCGTGGATGGACGCGGTGTATCGATTCCTCAGTCGCGGTTGCAAGTATCTGTGCCGGCAGTGCGGCTACCACACCGCCGACTCTTTCCTGATGGGCGGCGTCTACTTCGGACGCAAGATCGTCCAGGCACAGGATCGGCCATTCCCCGATGTGTTCCGCGAACAAGCGCGCTTGCGCAATCACACAGGCCAGAGCACAGAGCTTCTCCTGGCCTCGGGAAAGATGCTCGCGCCGCACTGCGGTCGTGAAGCCGATCGACCAATCGGCACGATGCGGCCCGGCGCTGGTGTGTCCGCGGGCAAGATCGCGTCCGCGCCGCTGGGCTAAAGCCTGTTCGAGCGAATGCTCCGGGTCGAATCCCGGATGGAATTCCAGTTGGACTTGGCCGAGTTCGGGGAGTAATTCCCGGAGCACTTCGTTGACCTGAGGGACAAACGCGTTGAAATACTCCTGACGCATTCGGCTCAAGGGTTCGCCGAATCTGGCCAGCTCGGCATCCCAGACATCCAGTTCCAATTCCGCTATTTCGCCGCGCAACAACGCATTGCGTTGCTTAAGCGCACGCTGGTAGCGTCGCCAGTGCGCCAAAAAATCATGTTCCACGTGGAACACGCCCCAGTCGAGGAATCTCCGTCGTTCCTCGGACGCGCCACAGATCAATTCGTGCGAGCCCGGCTCGAAGCAGACGACGGCCGTTTCATGCAATAGTTCGGCAACCCCGACAGACTCCCCATTGACCCGGGCTTCTAGCCGCGCGCCCGTCCGCGCGAGTCCCACACGACGGACCTCCGGGGCGGCCGCTCGAGCCAGTTCTCCGTAAACGACATATCCAGAAGTCCCCTGCCGAACCAGCGCATCCTGCCCGCCACTACGGAACGAACGGCCATGCGAGAGCAAAAATACGGCTTCGAGCAGACTGGTTTTACCGGCCCCGTTAGGGCCAATGAAAAGATTCCAGCCGGGAGTGAGATCGAACGCTTGCTGTTCGATCACGCGAAGGTTACCGATGGAAAGGTGGCGTAATTCCACACCAGTCTATCGTTAGCGTGGAAGCAGGGAGCAGGGGAAAGCAGCTTGTCGTTCCCGCGAAAGCGAGAACCCAGCGCTTTTGCTTCCCCTGCCTGCGGAGGAAGCTCCGCAAAGCAGTGAAGGGGGAGCGCGTCTTTCACCCTCCGCGGTGGTGCAAACCATCATGACGGTTAGAGCCTGTCTAAAATATCCTGCCAAGTCTGCACGAGCGGGAAGAAAGCAAAAATACATCGCGCTTGTCATTCCCGCGAAGGCGGAAATGACGAAGTAGGAACTGTTTGTTTGCGTGGGAATGGCAGGGCTTGACACTTGCATGCACGGGCTTGGTAGGAGGTTTTAGACAGGCTCTTGCTGCGACAGCGGCGTCCACTTGAACGAGTCGTTAGGCCAAATCATTTTCAGAAGGATAGCCTGAAACGGTGAGGTCAAGGCCCAATGCACCGGCAAGCCGAACAAGGGTAGCGGGTAACGTGCGAGCCGTGAACGCTCCAGGTGCGTACTTGATTGCAAAATCTAGTTCACCTGACGCCTGTGGCAAAGCAAGTAATGTGGCATAGCCTCACGGTTGCCAGTGAGAAAGGATACGGCGTCGCGTACTTGCTCCGTGAGATCAGCCGCCGCTGCTTCGCTTGCTGAGAAGTGAGCTGTGCCATGCTCGACGCGAAGGGCACTTCAGCAATTTC
>JAISPQ010000025.1 GCA_031274955.1 Rhodanobacter sp. | reverse complement strand
CGTTTGTCGAAGAATGCGGTGTCGTACTCGTCGGCTTCGATCACGAAATCCGCGCCCGCGCCAAGCCGCGCCGATACGCCGAAATTCGTCGGCACGCCGCCGACCAGAAACCCCGGTGCAAGGTTTTGCGCTTCAAGCAGGAAGGCCAGCAGCGAGGTGGTCGTGGTCTTGCCGTGCGTACCGGCCACAGCAAGCACGCGCCGTTGTTGCAGCAGGGTTTCGCCTAACCATTGCGGGCCGGAGACGTAGCGCAAACGCGCATCCAGCATGTACTCGACCGCCGGATTGCCGCGCGAGAGTGCATTGCCGACCACGGTGAGATCCGGTGCGGGTTGCAGATGTTCGGCCGTAAACCCCTGCTTCAGTGCGATGCCGAGCCGTTCGAGCTGTGTGCTCATCGGCGGATACACGTTCGCATCCGAGCCTTCGACGCTGTGTCCCAGTTCGCGCGCGAGCGCGGCGAGGCCGCCCATGAAGGTACCGCAGATACCGAGAATATGGATGCGCATGTTGGAATCGAGCCGAAATAACGATGCACATCTTCGCACGTCACGGGTGTGCGGGCTGCGGAAGCAGTGCGCTCGCGAGCGTCCAGTACACAACCACCCACGAGATGACCAGTAAAAGCGCGAACACGAACGAGGATTCCATCGCGTGGCGCATGATGTGCACGTCCACACCGATTTCCCAGACGAATAGTGTCAACGCTATCCAGGAGATCAGCCCTTGCAAGCCCGTGAGCGGTGTGTGCGCATCCGGCAGCGGACCGGCCAGTAGCGTAAGTGACGTTTGGATCAGCGAGAACAACAGGCTGCACGCCACCAGCGCGGTCGCCGTCTGCACATAGCGGGCGTGCAGATGGCGGATCGCCAGCGCAACCCAGCACAGGCCCAGTACGCTGACGTTTGAAAGCAGCGAACGTCCCAGCGCCGACGATGCGCTATCGCCCTGGGCCGTACCGGCGAGCAGATCCAGGCCGGTACTGACGACGATCAGCGTCAGCAACAGGTGGGGCGAATACGGCAGGTCCTGCGGACCACGGCGCAGGCGGCATACGTCCACGGCGATACGGGCGAGGTGCGGCATCGGTACGTTCATGGTGAAATCCGATAGCGTGCGCGACACGCAGCCCACACACGTGGGCGATCAAACGGCCGGATCACCCTGGCGCGCTAACGCGATAGCGCGGCGAGGACGCGCTGTGTGATTTCACCCAGTTCGCCGACGCCATCCACGACCTTGAGCTTGCCCTCCTGCGCGAAATACCCGGCAACCGGTTCGGTCTGCTGCGCGTAGACACGCAAGCGTTCGCGCACGGTTTCCGGCGTATCGTCCTGGCGGCCCTGCACGGCGGCGCGGGTGGCGATGCGTTCGACGATCAATTCGCTGGGTACGTCGAGCTGGATCGCCACTTCGATCGGCCGTTCCAAACGCTTCAGCAGCGTTTCCAGCGCCGTGCATTGCGCGAGATTGCGCGGATAGCCGTCGAGGATGAATCCGGCGGCCGCATCGGGCTGTGTGAGGCGCTCTTCGAGCATCCCCAGCACGATGTCGTCGGAAACCAACTGGCCCGCTTCCATCACCGCTTTGGCCTTGAGCCCGAGCTGCGTGCCGGCCTTCACCGCGGCACGCAACAGATCGCCGGTGGAAATATGCGGAACGCTAAGCTTGGTCTTGATGACATCGGCCTGGGTTCCCTTACCCGAGCCGGGCGCGCCGAGTAGGACGAGTCGCATGGTACCCCCTGTCGCCGCGAAACGCGGCTTTTGCAAAACCGGTGGTGGACAAGCTCTAAAATGCCGGGCAACGCTAACGGTTGATCGGAACAGTGTCAAACCGCGCTGCCGCAATCGCCCTTCGTGGTACGGGCCGCGCACCACTCTCGCCACTTTAATCGCAAAGGAAGAACCCATGAAACGAGGCAGACTGCTTTACGCACAATCCGGTGGCGTCACCGCCGTCATCAACGCGACCGCTTGCGCGGTGATCGAAACCGCACGCAAGCACCGCATCGATGTGCTCGCCGCGCGCAACGGCATCGTCGGCGCATTGCGCGAAGAATTGATCGATACCGCCAAGGAATCCAAAGCCGCGATTACCGCGCTGCGCTACACGCCGGGCGGCGCATTCGGCTCTTGCCGCTACAAGCTGAAATCGCTAGAACAAAACCGCGCGCAGTACGAGCGTCTGATCGAGGTGTTGCGCGCACACGATATCCGCTGGTTTCTCTACAACGGCGGTAACGATTCGGCCGATACCGCGCTGAAGATTTCCGCGATCGGCCGTGAACTTGACTACCCGATCAATGTGATCGGCGTACCCAAAACGGTGGACAACGATCTGGCCGTCACCGATTGCTGTCCGGGCTTTGGCTCGGTCGCCAAGTACACGGCGGTGTCGGTCGCCGAGGCGAGCCTGGATGTCGAGTCGATGTGCGAATCCTCAACCAAGGTCTTCATCATCGAAGTCATGGGCCGCCACGCCGGATGGATCGCCGCCGCTGCCGGCCTCGCCGCGCGCGCCGACGGCGATCCGCCGCATCTGATCCTGTTTCCGGAAATTCCGTTCGACGAAGAAAAGTTCCTCGCGCGCGTGAAGGCCACGGTCGAGCGCGTGGGCTATTGCACCATCGCAGCGTCGGAGGGCATCAAGAATCCGCAAGGCCAGTTCCTCGCCGAAGCCGGCACGCGCGATGCGTTCGGTCACACGCAACTCGGCGGCGTGGCGCCGCTCTTGGCGAACCTCGTGCGCGACAAACTCGGCTACAAATATCACTGGGCGCTGCCGGACTATCTACAGCGCTCGGCGCGCCATCTGGCCTCGAAGACCGATGCCGAACAAGCCTATGCGGTCGGCAAAGCCGCGGTCGAATACGCGCTTGCTGGCCATAACGCAGTGATGCCGGTGATCGTGCGTACCAGCGACGCGCCGTACCGCTGGAAGATCGCATCGGCGCCGCTCAATGCCGTTGCCAATCACGAAAAGAAACTGCCGAAAAATTTCATCAGTCGCGACGGCTACGGCATCACGGCCGCCGCGCGCCGTTATCTGGAACCGCTGATCCGCGGCGAAGATGCACCCAAGTACGCCAAAGACGGCTTGCCCGGCTACGTGCGCCTGCGCAAGCACCTGCTGGCGAAGAAGCTTCCTGCCTACGAAATTTCCTGAGCGCCTGTTCAAAATCTCCCACTGGCCTTGGCCGATTTTCCCCCTCTCCCACTTGCAAGTAAGACAGAGCCCTCCCCTTGAAGGGGAGGGTTTGGGTGGGGAGGGTGTTTGCTCGACCCGTTTTTCATCCTCCTGGGCGGCGCAAATCGCCATAATAGTCAAACAGGTTCAAGCCGGTTTAGAAAGCCTGCTGGAACGCACCACACGCTATACTTGCCCGGCGCGCCCGTCGCGTTTTTCCGTCCGACTCTGATAATCCCGAGGGAGGGTTCCATGTTACATAACTATGGTTTGCTGATTGCTTTCATTTGCGCGGTGCTCGCCATCGCTTACGGAGTCTGGTCGATCCGCTGGATCCTGGCCAAACCCGCCGGCAACGAACGCATGCGTGAGATCGCTGCAGCGATCCAGGAAGGCGCGCGTGCATATCTCAACCGACAGTATCGAACGATCGGGATCGTCGGCGTCGTGTTGTTCGTGGTGATCGCCCTCGCGCTCGACGTAGGCACCGCGATCGGCTTCGCGCTGGGCGCGGTGCTCTCGGGCGTCACCGGCTACATCGGCATGAACATCTCCGTGCGCGCCAATGTGCGCACCGCCGAAGCCGCGCGCGGCGGCCTCGCCGACGCGCTGGATGTCGCGTTTCGCGGCGGCGCGATCACCGGCATGCTGGTGGTTGGCCTCGCGCTTTTGGGCGTCGCAGGCTACTACGGCGTGCTGACGAAACTCGGCTCCACACAGGATGCCGCGCTGCACGCGCTGGTCGGCCTCGCTTTCGGCTCGTCGCTGATTTCGATCTTCGCGCGTCTGGGCGGTGGCATTTTCACCAAGGGCGCGGATGTCGGCGCCGACCTTGTCGGCAAGGTCGAGGCCGGCATTCCCGAGGACGATCCACGCAATCCGGCGGTGATCGCGGACAACGTCGGCGACAACGTCGGCGACTGCGCCGGCATGGCGGCGGACCTCTTCGAAACCTACGCGGTGACGCTGATCGCAACAATGCTGCTCGGCGGCGTAATGGCCAAGGATGCAGGCGCCGACGGCGTGCTCTATCCGCTGGTGATCGGCGGCGTATCGATCATCGCCTCGATCATCGGCACGTTCTTCGTGAAAGCGACGCCGGGTTCGAAGATCATGAACGCGCTGTACAAGGGCGTCATCGTCTCCGGCGTTCTCGCTCTGCTCGCGTTCATTCCGGTCACCCAGCAACTGATGGCCGGTAGCACCTATGGCGTGTGGAACATCTTCGGCTGTGCGGTCATCGGTCTGGTGCTGACCGGCGCGATGGTCGTCATCACCGAGTATTACACGGCGACCGAATACGGCCCCGTGCGCCATGTGGCGCAAGCATCCACCACGGGCCATGCGACCAACATCATCGCCGGCATCGGCATATCGATGAAGGCGACCGCGTGGCCGGTGCTCGCGGTCTGTGCGGCGATCTGGGGTGCGTATGCGCTCGCCGGTCTGTACGGCATCGCGATCGGTGCGACGGCGATGTTGTCGATGACCGGCATGATCGTCGCGCTCGATGCGTATGGCCCGATCACCGACAACGCCGGCGGCATCGCCGAGATGAGCGAACTGCCCAAGGAAGTGCGCGCCGTGACCGATCCGCTGGATGCGGTCGGCAACACCACCAAGGCGGTGACCAAAGGTTACGCGATCGGTTCGGCGGGTCTGGCCGCACTGGTGCTGTTTGCCGACTACACGCACAAACTCGGTGCGCAGCATCCGGATCGCGTCTACACCTTCGACATCTCCGATCACATGGTCATCATCGGCCTTCTGATCGGTGGCCTGATCCCGTACCTGTTCGGCGCGATGGCGATGGAAGCGGTCGGCCGCGCGGCCGGCAGCGTGGTGGAGGAAGTGCGCCGCCAGTTCCGCGAGATCAAGGGCATCATGGACGGTAGCGGCAAGCCGCAATACGACAAGGCGGTAGACCTTTTGACCAAGTCCGCGATCAAGGAAATGATGATTCCCTCGCTGCTGCCGGTCGCGGTGCCGATTCTGGTCGGCTTCCTGCTCGGTGCGAAGGCGCTCGGCGGCCTCTTGATCGGCACCATCATCACGGGTCTGTTCGTTGCGATCTCGATGACCACCGGCGGCGGTGCGTGGGACAACGCCAAGAAGTACATCGAGGATGGCAACTTCGGCGGCAAAGGCTCAGACGCGCACAAGGCAGCGGTGACCGGCGACACCGTGGGTGATCCCTACAAAGACACGGCCGGCCCGGCGGTGAACCCGCTCATCAAGATCATCAACATCGTCGCGCTGCTGTTGGTGCCGCTGCTTTAAAGCCGGGATTCGGGACCGGAGATTCGGGATTTGGTAAGAGCCTGTCCTGAATCTCCCACCTGTCTGTATTACCCCGCCCAATTTGTCATGTCGCATGCGACATACGGGCGGAGCATGGTGAATTTGTGAAGCATCATTTTCCTTCCCCCGCCACGGGGAAAGGCGCCATGGCAATCCCTTTCAACACCGCTTCCCCCGTTTGCAGGAAGAGAGATCTTTCGTGAAGCGGTGAGGGGAGCGTTTCTTTCATCATTCGGGGTGGCACACACGCCTAGACGTAAAGCAAATACGGGGTAGCGGCAAGCAAGTATTGAAACTTGTGGAAACCTCAGGGCCAAACTCTGGAAAGGAAGCAACCCGAACACGGTGTTTAATAACGACCTCGCTGTACATCCACCTTTCCGAGCATCCGGGTGCATATGCAAAAGGAGTAACCGATGGCGTGGTGCTTGATTTTGCCGTGAACGGAGCGCTGGTCGGAATCGACACGCAGCATGCCAGTCGGGTGGCCGATCTTTCGCGATTCCTAATGGAGCATGTGCCGCTCGCTGCTTGAGAACCTGTCTAAACCCCCTGACCTCCGAAGGTCATGTTTGACGATCAGCCGTATGGGAACAGGTGCAAACGGAATCAAACGAGTCGGCGATATGATCTAGAGGGGGCACTGCGTTCAACGGAAGGACCATCAACTGTATGAGCCCCAGTGTTCGCACCTTCATTGATCACTTACCTTCCACCGCGAAGTGTCTTCCATCATCTCGGGTGCTTGCAAGCGTGCATGACAGTTAGACAGGTTCTTACAGCCCAGCCAACACACGCTCACCTTTGCTGCGGAAAAATCGAAAGATGTTTGGTGTACATGCCGAATGGGATAAGAAACCCATACAGTCCACCATTCCCTTCTGATTGAATGACCACAAGGTCTCCTACGGTATTCTGGAATAGGCGAGTATGGATGGCTTTATAGGCAACCACCCCGGAGGCCGTTGCCCTGCCGCGAATATCGATTGCGCCATCTTTATCAAAAACAACGGAGAAAGTTTTTGCAGCCTTCTCCTCCGTTCCAGAAAACCAAGTAAGCGTCAGAACATTGTTTGCATCTAACGTCACCTGGACCCGATCAGACGTCGTCGCAGACACATCGAATAGTGAGGCGAGATTGTCTATCCTGGGGAAATTGCCCGCAGTCTTGTAGCTCGCATGATTCGAGAAAATGCCTGAAATACTTCGGGTATTCAACTTATTGACGGTTTCGCTGCGAATACGGCTATCAAAGGGGACGCAGCCCACGCATAGCGTCAGCGCCAGAAAGACAATCGATTGATACGCGTACTTCAGCATGATCGCTAACTGTGGTTATCCAGCGGAATCAGCTTCCACATGTTCGAGCGATAATGCGGCCACTTGCCGTGCAGATACGGGTGATCGGGATAGTTGAGTTGGAGCACGCGCTCGGCATCGTCGGCCAGTTTGTCCTGACCGAGTTTCTTGTAGCTCATCACCATGACCGCTAGCGCGTCGCCCGCCTGCGGCGTCTGCGGATAGCGTTCGATGACCACCTTCGCACGGTTCGACGCGGCGACGTAGGCGTTGCGCTTCAAATAGAACAGCGCGATGTTCAGATCCGACTGGGCCAGCGCCTGCCGCAGATAAATCATGCGCTGGCGTGCGTCGGGCATGTACGGACTCTCCGGGTAGCGCGTGACCAGCGCGTTGAAATCGTCGAACGACTGGCGCTGCATGGCCGGATCGCGCTTGGTCATGTCCTGGCCGACGTAGCGTTCCAGGAAACCGGACGAGCGGTTGAAGTTGATCAGACCGCGCAAGTAGAACGCGTAGTCGATGTGCTTATGCGTCGGATAGGTTTTGATGAAGCGGTTGATGGTCGAATACGCATCGTCCTGCTTGTCGTTCTTGTATTGCGCATAGGCAAGGTTGATCTGCGATTGCTCGGTGTACGGGCCAAACGGGAAGCGCGTAGTCAGGCGTGTGAACGCCTTGGTCGCGGCATCGTAGTTGCCGTCGTCCAGCCTCTGTACGCCCTGTCGGTACAACTCTTCCACCGACATCGTATCGAAAGGATCGCCCTTCTTGCCGAAATGGCAGCCGGCCAGCACGACGGCCAGCACGAGCAGAAGGGTACGCAAGGCAAAACAGGATGTTCGGAAAACTCGCATACGGATGCCTGATTCTGCGATGAGGGGGGGGACGAAGGAACGGTCGTGGACGTCCGCGACGCCGCGACCGAACGCCGATCATAACCCGAACCTTGCCCGCACTGGAAACAGGAGAGCCTTTTGAGAGACAACCCCAAAGCGGAGGGCATGGTTGCTGGCTTCTCCTTATCTCCAGCAGATCGTCGTGTCCGAGCGTTTGTCAAACGCGGCGCAGACGCTCGAATTCACGGTCGTCCATAGAAATCGCCTCCCAATCCGTCGGTTTCAGAGCCTGTCTCACTGTCATGCACGCTGGCGGCACCCCAGATGATGGAAGACACTTAGGGGTGCGGGCCTGCGAAGGTAAAGGCCGGTCAATAGGGGCTCTTGCAAAATTCGCCTTCTCAGCCGAATTTCTCACCACTTTTGGGCGAAAAAAGTGACGGGCGTTGCCATTGAAGACATGATGCAGGTGTCTAAGCTTCATCAAGCCCGTCACTATGAATACTGCCTTACGCGCGCCTGACGCAATTCCATTTTCAATGCCAGCACGAACTGTTGCCGCTGATCCAAGCCGATCTGGGTGAGACCTTGATCGCACCCCTGGAGCACTTGCTGCGCATTTGCGTATTTGGGAGATGGTGGAGATCGAACGCTTTGTGCCATCCAGTGCTGGCGGCATCGGTCGTCCCCCGTGTGAGCGCGTCGCCTTGGCGCGCGCGTTCGTAGCCAAAGCAGTGCTAGAGGATCGACTTGATCGAGCGTTTGCAGGTGGATGTGCGCCTGCGCCGTTTGTGTGGGTTCGATCTGCGCAGCAAGCGATCATTGAACCCTGCGCAAGCGGGGCCGACCGCGCAAGGGCGAAGTCCGTGAACCGCCTGAGCCCACGCGCATCGAACAGCAAGCTTCCGGTATGTCCTTGGATGCCATGCTGACCGATCTGCCCACGCACTGCGCCGTCGGCTGTAAGTGCAATGCGCAGGACTACGCGAACACGTGGGTCGGCTACAAGCTAAAGAACGCTGCATTCGACCTATTCCCAGCTCCCTGCGCCTGTTACACAGCGGTGACTTCCGTGAAGGTTATACGTGATGAATCGCCCGCTGTCCTGGCTGTCCTATTTACGAGACAGGTTGTGTGGCGATTCTGCACACGCTCTTCTTCCCATCGCCACGCGATCCTACACTTCGGTTAAGGGACCGACTGCGCCTACCACGGTTCGAGCACGTTCCCCCAGCAAAGACGGTCACTGTAAAGGATAGGCGTATGGCGGAGATCGAGAAAATTTCCGAGCAGAGAAGTTTTGGCGGTGTGCAGGGGTTCTACCGGCACGCCTCGGTCGCGTGCAACGGGCCGATGCGTTTCACCGTGTACCAGCCGCCGCAGGCAAAGCTCGACCGTGTGCCGGTGCTGTTCTGGCTGTCGGGGCTGACCTGCACCGAAGAAAATTTCACGGTCAAGGCCGGTGCGCAGCGCGTCGCGGCCGAATTCGGCCTGATCGTCGTCGCGCCCGATACCAGTCCGCGCAGTACGGGTATTCCGGGCGAGGCGGACGACTGGCAGTTCGGCGCCGGCGCTGGCTTCTACCTCGACGCGACGGCCGAACCGTGGTCGAAGCATTTCAACATGTATACCTATTGCAGCCGGGAACTGCCTGAGCTGGTCGCCGAACATTTTCCGATCGATACACGGCGCATGGGTATTTTCGGCCACTCGATGGGCGGACACGGCGCGTTGACGATCGCGTTCAAGCACAGCGACCGCTTCCGCTCGGTGTCCGCATTCGCGCCGATCGTCGCGCCGATGCAGGTGCGCTGGGGTGAAAACGCGTTTCCGCGCTTCCTCGGGCCCGATCGCGAAACCTGGAAGCAGTACGACGCGACCGAACTGGTGCAGCAAAAGACATTTCCCGGCACGATCCTGATCGATCAAGGCGATCAGGATCCGTTTCTCAACGACATGCTACGGCCCGAAATCTTCGCGACCGCGTGCGAAAAGGCCGGCCAGTCGCTGTCGCTGCGCATGCAGTCGGGCTACGACCATAGTTACTACTTCATCAGTACGTTCATCGAGGATCATCTGTGCCACCACGCGATGTACCTTGGCACTCGTCCTTGAGAACGTAAAAGTTAAAAAACGACCATCACTGACCACACTTTTCACTAGTTTTTCCAAAAAATTTCTTACAGGAGGAAACAAATGAAAACCAGAGCCGCCGTCGCTTTCGAAGCGGGCAAACCTCTTGAAATCGAGGAAGTCGATTTGCAGGGCCCCAAGGCGGGCGAAGTGTTGGTGCGCATCGTCGCGACGGGCGTCTGTCACACCGATGCCTATACCCTGTCGGGCGCCGATCCTGAAGGTCTGTTCCCGGCAATCCTGGGTCACGAAGGCGGCGGCATCGTTGAGGAAGTCGGCGCGGGCGTGACCACGGTCAAACCGGGCGATCACGTGATCCCGCTGTACACGCCCGAGTGCGGCGAATGCGAGTTCTGCAAATCCGGTCGTACCAATCTGTGCCAGAAAATCCGCATCACCCAAGGCCAAGGCCTGATGCCGGACGGCACCTCGCGCTTTTCGTTGAAAGGCAAGCCGGTACTGCACTATATGGGTACGAGCACCTTCTCCCAATACACGGTGCTGCCGGAAATCTCGATCGCCAAGATCAACCCGAAGGCGCCGCTCGACAAGGTCTGCTTGCTCGGCTGCGGCATCACCACCGGGGTCGGCGCGGTGCTCAACACGGCCAAGGTCTGGCCGGGTGCGACGGTCGCCGTGTTCGGCTTGGGCGGCATCGGTCTCGCCGTCGTCCAGGGCGCGGTCATGGCCAAGGCTTCGCGCATCATCGCGGTCGATCTCAATCCCTCGAAATGGGAGATGGCCAAAGCGATGGGAGCGACCGATTGCATCAATCCGAAGGATTACGACAAGCCGATCCAGCAGGTGATCGTCGATCTGACCAATGGCGGCGTCGATTTTTCGTTCGAGTGCATCGGCAACGTCAACGTGATGCGTTCGGCGCTGGAGTGTTGTCACAAGGGCTGGGGCGAGTCGGTCATCATCGGCGTCGCCGGTTCGGGGCAGGAGATTTCAACGCGCCCGTTCCAACTCGTCACCGGCCGCGTCTGGCGCGGCACCGCCTTCGGCGGCGTGAAGGGCCGCTCGCAGTTGCCCGGCTATGTCGAACGCTATCTCGCCGGCGAGCTCAAGGTCGACGAATTCGTCACCAAGACCCTGCCGTTCGAGCAAATCAACCATGCCTTCGACTTGATGCACGAGGGCAAGGTGGTCCGTTCCGTCCTCAAGTATTGAGCTTTCCCAGGTGCGGCGACGGATCGTCTCATTCGCAATGTCCGCGAGCCAGGATGCCGTACCCGTCATTCACATCATCAGGAGATCATCATGACAGTTGCAATTCATCCTTCCGTCGACCAGGGCCTCAAACCGGCTGCACCGGGTTTTTCCGGCGGTACCCTGGTCTGCCAATGCACGAGCAATCCGGTCAAGGTGCAGATCGATTCGCAAGTGCTGCATAACCACGCCTGCGGCTGTACCAAGTGCTGGAAACCGGCCGGCGCGCTGTTTTCGGTCGTCGGTGTCGTCCCGCGCGACAAGCTCAAGGTGACCGACAATGCGAACAAGCTCAAGATCGTCGATGAGAAGGCGGCGATCCAGCGTCATGCTTGCAGCAGTTGCGGCGTGCATCTGTTTGGCCGCATCGAGAACACCCAGCATGCGTTCTATGGCCTGGACTTCATCCATGCCGAACTGTCGCCACAGGGCGGATGGGCGCCGGCGGGTTTCGCCGCGTTCGTGTCGTCGATCATCGAATCCGGCGCGAATCCGCAGAACATGGGCGCGGTACGCAGTCGCTTGAAGGAAATCGGCCTGGAGCCGTATGACTGCCTGAATCCGCCGTTGATGGACGCACTGGCGACACATGCGGCGAAGCTGAGCGGGGTGCTCAAGGCTTGAAGTGGGGTCTTTACCTCGCGGATGATCGGGATAGGTGGCGGTCAGATAACCTGACCGCTCCTTTCCCGTACCGCCGGGCATAATTTACATACCAGTAAACGCTGGTTTCCCAGGTCGGGGCCTGGAAAGGTGCGGTTGGTCGCCGCGCCGGCCAGGTTCTTACGCTCGCCACCGCTTGACCTGTACTGCCTCATCGCGGCGCGCAGCAGTTTCCGTACATACATCCTTATTCTTTTTCGCGGCCATCGTGCTCCTTCATTCTTTGTGAGTGCGCTTGCGGCGCGAACTGCCGAGCTTGCGTGTCATCGTGTTGCGGCTCAGGCCAAGTGATTTCGCGGCGTGCTGACGGTGGCCGCCATGCGCGGCGAGCGCAGCATCGAGCAATACGCGCTCGAACTGCGCGTGCGCTTGTGCGTGGATATCCTGCGCGCCCTCGGCCAGGCGCTGTTGTGCCCAGGTTTTCAAAGCGTCGCTCCAAGTTGCAGCAGCGTTCGTGGGCGCTGCGCCCGTCGCGAGCGACGGCGGTAAATCGCCGACGCCGATTTCGTGGCCGGGCGCGAGCACGGCCAGACGTCGGCACAGGTTTTCGAGCTGGCGCACATTGCCGGGCCAGTCGCGCTCGCGCAGCGCGGCGAGCGCAGCGGGCGAAAAGCGTTTGTCCGCGACGCCAACCTCCGCGGCCGCATGTGTGAGAAAGTGTTCGGCGAGCAGCGGAATATCCTCGCGACGCTCATGCAGCGCTGGTATGTGGATGCGCACGACATCCAGGCGATGCAAGAGATCGGCGCGGAACTCGCCGCGTGCGACCTTGGTGTCCAGATCCTGATGCGTTGCCGCGATAATGCGCACGTCGGCGCGGATCAGTTCGCGGCCGCCGACGCGATAGAATTCGCCGGCCGCGAGCACGCGCAGCAGGCGCGTCTGCAAGGCCAGCGGCATATCGCCGATTTCGTCGAGAAACAATGTGCCGCCGTCGGCCTGTTCGAAGCGTCCGGGGTGACGGCGTGCAGCGCCGGTGAACGCGCCTTGTTCGTGCCCGAATAGCTCCGATTCGAGCAGTTCCGCCGGAATCGCCGCGGTATTGAGTGCGATGAACGGCTGCTTCACGCGCGCGCTTTCACGATGCAGGGCGTGCGCGACGAGTTCCTTGCCGACACCGGTTTCGCCGGTGACAAGCACGCCCAGACCACTCGCGGCGACGCGCCCGATCGCGCGGAACAATTCACGCATGCCGGCGCTGCGGCCGATGAGTCCGGTGTCGGCGGTTTCTTCCTGCACGGGCGCCGCCGGCACGACATGGCGCGGTTGCGCCAGCGCGCGCCGCGCGGCATCAACGGCCTGATCCAGATCGAACGGCTTGGGCAGATAATCGAACGCGCCGAGCCGGTACGCCGATGCGGTGGACGCGACATCGGTAAACGCGCTCATCACGATCACCGGAAATCGCGGCTCATGCGCGGCGCTGCGTTCGAGCAGCTTCAGACCGCTCACGCCGGGCATGCGCACGTCGGTGAACAGCAGATCCGGTGCCGCGTCCACCAGCGCGGCGAGCGCGGATTGGGCGTCGGCGAATTCGTGCGGACGATGGCCCGCTTCGCGCAGCGCGGCGGCGAGTACGAGACGTACCGCGCGGTCGTCGTCGACGATCCAGATTGAGGCGGGATGTGTGCTCATTCCTGCACCGGTAACAGCAGGGTGAACACCGTCGCACCGGGCCGGCTGACATAGGTGATGTCGCCGCCGTGTTCGCGTGCGATCTCGCGCGCGAGCGCGAGGCCGATACCGCTGCCGTCGGCGCGGCCGGACACCAGCGGCTCGAACAAGGTCTCGGTGACGCAGGCCGGCACGCCGCAACCGTCATCACCGATATCGATACGCACAGCCAGGCGCACGGGATGTTCGCCGACACGTGCGCCATACTCGGCGCGCGTGCGCAGGATGAGTTCGCCGGCGCCGGCTTGGATCGCATTGCGTGCGAGATTCAACAGCGCCTGCTGCAAGCGGCCCGTATCGGCGCTGACCGGCGGCAGGCTCGGATCGTAATCGCGGCGCACGTGCAGCGAGGGAACTCCGGCCGCGATCAACGCCACCACACGCTCAATGACTTCGTGCACGTTGACGCGTACGAGGCGTGGTTTCGTGCCCGCATGCAGCAGACGTTCGGAAAGATCGGTCAGCCGATCGACCTCGTCGACGATCAGCGCAGCCAGTTCCCGAAGCTCGCAGGCGTCCGCACGACGTTGCAACAATTGCGCCGCGCCACGCATGCCGGTCAGCGGCCCGCGTACTTCGTGTGCGAAACCGCGTAGCGATTCGGACAGACGCAAGCCGGACGTCGCGATGCCGGCGACAGGCAGCACCTCAAGTAACACGGTATTTGCGTCCAGCGGCGTAAATGCGAGATCGGCGAGACGATCGCCGGGCGCCGTGCGCACACGTGCCTCGCGCAGCCAGACGCGCCGACGTTGCGCGAATGCGCGCGCGGCGGCATCGACCAGCAGTGGTGGCTTGGCATCCAGTACAGCCAAGGTTTCGCTACGCCAGATACGCGGGCCGGCACCGAGCCAGTCGTGCAGTACCGGATTGATCCAGCGCAGCTTCAACGACGAATCCAGAACCGCCATCGGCGTCACGCAATTTTCCAGCAAACCCTCACCCGCCACCGGAAAATCCGGCGGATATGTTTCAAGAGGAGTGTGGTTCGTCATCGCGCCAGTCTAGGGTCTGTCATCAATAACCAGACGGTTGTGACGCTGGTTCTTTGCACGCAGCGCGCAGGGGCCGTAAACGCAGTGTACTCAATGTACATGCGCGAGTGACGCACAGTGGTTCCACGGCACGAATGCTTCGAGGTGCCGTGGAATCCGATCGGGGCTGGTAGCCCGAGCGCAGACGCTCAGCGCATGGCATGGGAGGGCGTATGTTGTCGACCGCCGTCTCCCTGGCCATGCGTCATCGATAGGTCAGATTGCGTAGTACATCTGGTATTCCAGCGGATGCGTCGCCGCGCGGAAGCGCGTGACCTCCTGCATCTTCACGTCGATGTAGGCATCGATGAAGTCGTCCGAGAACACGCCGCCGGCCTTGAGGAAGGCGCGATCCTTGTCGAGCGCATCCAGCGCCATGTCGAGCGAATGGCACACGGTCGGGATGTTCTTTTCTTCTTCCGGCGGCAGATCGTATAAATCTTTGTCGGCCGGCGCGCCCGGATCGATCTTGTTGATGATGCCGTCCAATCCCGCCATCAGCAACGCGGCGAAGGTCAGATAGCCGCTGTTGACCGGATCGGGGAAGCGCACTTCGATGCGACGCGCCTTCGGGCTGTGCACGAAGGGAATGCGGCAACTCGCCGAGCGGTTGCGCGCGGAGTACGCAAGCAGCACCGGCGCCTCGAAACCCGGCACCAGACGCTTGTAGCTGTTGGTCGTCGAATTGGTGAAGGCATTGATCGCGCGCGCATGCTTGAAGATGCCGCCAATGTAGTACAACGCGGTCTGCGAGAGGCCGCCGTACAGATCGCCCGCGAACAGATTCTGGCCGTTCTTCGCCAGCGATTGATGCACATGCATGCCTGAGCCCGCGTCGCCGACGAGCGGCTTGGGCATGAAGGTCACGGTTTTGCCGTTTTGATGCGCGACGTTCTTGATGACGTATTTCATCGTGCTCAGTTCGTCGGCTTTCTTCACCAGCGTGTTGAAGCGCGCGCCGATTTCGCATTGGCCCGCATTGCCCACTTCGTGATGATGCACTTCCACGATCTGGCCGACTTGTTCCAGCACCTTGCACATTTCGCTGCGCAAATCCTGGAACGTATCCACCGGCGGCACCGGAAAATAACCGCCTTTGACGCCGCCGCGATGGCCGGCGTTGCCGCCTTCGAACGATTTTCCCGACGACCACGCGGCTTCCTCGGAAGCGATTTCGTAAAACACATGGTGCATGTCGTTGCGGAAGCGCACGGAGTCGAAGATGAAAAACTCCGGCTCCGGACCGAAGAACGCGGTATCGGCGATGCCGCTGGACTTCAGGAACGCCTCGGCGCGCTTGGACAGCGAACGCGGATCGCGCGAATACGCTTGCATCGTGCTCGGCTCCAGCACGTCGCACTGCATGAATATCGTCTTGTCTGCCATGAACGGATCGATGATCGCGGTATCCGGATCGGGCAGCAGTACCATGTCCGATTCGTTGATGCCCTTCCAGCCGGTGATCGACGAGCCATCGAACATCTTGCCGTCCTCGAACAGCGACTCATCAGCGGAATGCGCGGGATAGGTGATATGGTGATGCTTGCCGAGCATGTCGGTGAAGCGCAGGTCGATGAACTCGACCTCGTTGTCCTTGATGAGGGTGAGTGCGTCTTGGGCGGACATGGCATATCTCCAATGAAAGGGTACGATGCTACAGCAACTGCCGTGCCAGCGAAAAACGGTGGACATTTCCTTGGAAATCAATACGTAGAATCTATAGCGTTACTCCAAATGCACAAAAATGGTGCAATAAATTGCCGCAATTTCACCATTGCGGCACATTCGATCATGGCCGCTGTAATGTTTAGACTGCACCATCGCATTCGTAGTCAAGGCTGATCCGTGACCGATCTCATCAACACGATCCTGCTCGGTATCATCGAAGGCATCACCGAATTCCTGCCGGTCTCCAGCACGGGGCATCTGTTGATCGCCGAGCATTGGCTCGGGCAGCGCTCCGAGATGTTCAACGTCGTGATCCAGGCCGGCGCGATCCTCGCCGTCGTCTTGATCTACCGCGATCGTCTGCGCCAACTCGCGACCGGTTTTTCCATGGCGGAGAACCGCGACTACGCGCTGAAACTGGCGGCCGCATTCCTGATTACCGCTGTGCTTGGCTTCGCCGCGACCCGGCTCGGCTTCAAACTGCCCGAAAGGATCGCGCCGGTCGCCTGGGCGCTGATCGTCGGTGGCCTGTGGATGATCGGCGCCGAGTGGCTGGCTGCACAACAGCCCGACCGCACGCCGATCACTTGGCGCGTCGCGATTCTGGTCGGGCTGGCACAAGTCGTTGCGGCGATCTTTCCCGGCACGTCACGCTCGGCCGCGACCATCTTCGTGGCCATGCTCGCCGGCGCCAGCAATCGCGCGGCCGCGACGGAATTCGCGTTTCTGGTCGGCATCCCGACCATGTTCGCGGCCAGCGGCTACGAATTGCTGAAAGCGCTCAAGACCGGCGCGGGCCATGGTGAGGACTGGACCGCGCTGGCGATCGGGTTTGTCGTATCGCTGGTAACGGCCTTCGTCGCGGTGAAGTGGCTGCTCGGCTACATCCGTACACACCGCTTCACGCCGTTCGCGATCTACCGCATCGCGCTGGGCATCGCGCTGCTGCTATGGCTGCCGGCTGGCGCGTGACGCCATGAAATTGTTCAAACCCCCGCCGAGCGATTGAAATCGCCGATCGCGCAAACCAATAGCGCGATCGCTTCACGTTCGATGTCCGTCAGATACGGATTCCACACATCGAGCAATACCACCACGCGCAGATGCGCGGTGCGATTCCACGATTCGTGGTTGTATGAGTCGTCGAAGCTGAAACAGCGGCCTTCTTCCCAATGCAGCGTGTGGCCGCTCACGTCCAGCGCGAGATCGCCTTTGGGCACGACCAGCGGCAGATGCGTAACCAGACGCGTATTGGTCACGCCATAGTGCGGCAGGATGTGCGTGCCGGGCGTGAGCGCGGAAAAGCACACTTCCGGCCCGTGCGCGCGCACACGGCACAACGTCGGCACGGCATCGATCGCGGCGATCGTGTGCGGGCAGCGGCGCGCGTTCGCCGCGTTGCGCTCGCCATGCCGGTAGAAGAAGAACGCGGTCCACGACGGCGGCCCGCTGTGTCCTTTCAGCAGGTCTTTCGTCGCCACGTCGCTGACGTGACCGAGGAACGGCTCGAAGCCGATGTGCCCTTCGAACATGGCCAGCATTTCCTGGCGAATCGCCGGAGTCTGCGCTTCGAGGTCCGCATACCACGGAAACAGGCCGCGATCGAACGCCTTCACCGTCGGCAGATCGGGGAAATACAGAAACGTCGGCTTCTGCGCCGGATCGGGGTAGTTCGGCTGCAGCATGCCCAGTTGAATGGCCAGACACTTTTCCACACGCATGAGCGCCGCGCTGCCGTAGCGCTCGCGCAGCGGTTCCAAGAGGCGCATGAACAGATCGCGGCGGCGTGTGTTGACGAAGTGAACCGCATGCTCGACCAGCGGCCGCAATTCCGCCGGCGTGCTCGCCGCGTCGGTCCATTGTCCGCGCTGCTGGGCCATGAAGATCGCGCCGTAATAAACCGGAACGGCCTCGGCATGGCGGCCCATCGCCTGCAAAAGCTCACCCAAACGCAGCCGCGCATCGATGAGATCCGGCGCAAGCTCGATGCCGCGCTTGAGCGCGGCATGGGCCGCATCCAGATGACCGCGTTCGCGTTGCAATACGCCGAGGTTGACCAGCGTGGCCGGGTGTTGCGGATACGCGCGCCGTGCCTGCTCCAGATAGCTCAGCGCCTCATCGGGCTGACGGCGCGCATGGGCACACACGGCCAGCGCGTTGAGCGCATCCACATCATCCGGCACATCGCGCAGCAGATCGCGGAACGCGCGCTCGGCTTCGGCCAGCGCACCCTGATCGTAAAGCGCCCGCGCCGCCGCACGGCGATGGGCTATTTCCGGAGATGATACGGCCGCTTCATTCATCGCGATGTACGCATTCGAAAAGACACTCGCCATGCTAGCAGGGATGGAGCGGTACAGCCCTCACGCAGGGGCACCTCGTTTCCTGCTCCCTATCGCAGCGCATGCGCCGCCGGCCCGACTGGAACAGTGCGACGATACCCTGCATGCTTTACCGGACGATCACCGATCTGATGGCCTCATGATTATCCACAGCCTGCTCGACACCGACCTCTACAAGTTCACGATGATGCAGGTCGTGCTGCATCATTTTCCGGGCGCGCGTGTGGAGTACCGCTTCAAATGCCGTACCCCGGGCGTTGATCTTGCACGCCACGCCGCGGAAATCCGCGAGGAGGTGCGCGCGCTGTGTACGCTGCGCTTTGCCGATAACGAACTGGCCTGGCTGCGTTCGCTGCGTTTCATCAAGAGCGACTTCGTCGATTTCCTCGGGCTGTTCCAACTCAACGAGAAATACATCCGCATCACACCGCTGCCCGCGGGCGAACTGGAAATCCGCATCGAAGGACCATGGCTGCACACGATTCCATTTGAGATTCCGGTGCTCGCGATCATCAACGAGGTTTACTTCCGCAACACGCAACCGCATCCGGATTTCGCCGAAGGCCGAGCCCGGATGCACACCAAGATCGCCCAGTTGCAACAGGCTGGCCTGGAAGACCTGAAAATCGCCGATTACGGCACGCGTCGACGTTTTTCCAGAGACTGGCAGGAAGAAGTGATACGCACGCTGAGCACGCAACTGGGCGCCGTCGCACCGGTCGCCGCGGCCACGGCACGCGCGCCGCAACTGGCCGGCACCAGCAATGTGCTGTATGCGATGAAGCTCGGCCTCATCCCGCTCGGCACGATGGCGCACGAATACCTGCAAGCCTGCCAGGCGCTCGGGTCGCGCCTGCGCGACAGCCAGATCTACGGCTTTGAGATGTGGGCGCGCGAGTATCGCGGCGACCTCGGCATCGCGCTATCGGACGTGTACGGCATGAACGCCTTTCTGCGCGACTTCGATCTGTACTTCTGCAAGCTGTTCGACGGCGCACGCCACGACAGCGGCGATCCGTTCCAGTGGGGCGAACGCATGCTCGCGCACTATCAAGCCCACCGCGTCGATCCGCGCACCAAGTCGCTGATCTTCAGCGACATGCTTACCGTGCCGCGCACGATCCAACTGTACCGCCGCTTCCATGGCCGCTGCCAACTCGCCTTCGGCATCGGCACCCATCTGACCAACGATCTGGGCTACGAGCCTTTGCAGATCGTCATCAAGATGGTCCGCTGCAACGACCAGCCCGTCGCCAAACTATCGGATACGCCGGCCAAAAACATGTGCGAGGATGAACACTATCTGGCCTATCTGCGGCAGGTATTCGGGATCGAGCAGACATAGCCGATTGCTGAGAGCCTGAGCCTGCTATTTCCGATACATGACACTAACGCCGCCGTTCGGCCATCAGCGTGTAGGTACCTGTCAGTTTCGCTTCGGCGAGCACGTGTCCATGCAGCGCGGCGCGCAGGTCCGCCAGGGTGAAGCGCTCGCCGAGCGCGAGCGTGGGTATGTCCAGTGCGTACAGGTGGAAGTGATAGTGGTGCAGGCGTTCATCGTTCCAGGGCGGGCACGGGCCGTCGTAGCCGAGATAGTCGCCGGCCATGTCGGGATCGTTCGCGAACCAGCCGGTGTAGTCGTTAAGGCCCTGCTTCGAGCCGGCCGGGCCTTTCGGCGCGTGCTTGCCACGCGCGGCGATACCGTCGCTGCACGCTCCGCTGGCGATCTCGTGGCAATCAGCGGGAATGTCCGCCATCAGCCAGTGCACGAATTCCGTGCGCGGCAGCGAGGCCGGTACGCGGCGGTCGGGTTTGTTCACGTCGTCGCCGCGGGTCGGCACATCGGTATCGATACAGGCGAGCGCGAACGAGCGCGTGCCCGGCGGAACCTGCGACCACGCCAGATGCGGGTTGCGATTGGACGAGAGGATGCACGGTTCGCCGTTCGGGCCGGGCCGGCCGAACGCGAAGGCATCGGGAATCGGCTGCATGTCTTGCCAATCGTTGCTGTGAAGTTGCATGGTGATTTTCTCCGGAATGGTCGGTGATATGCCGCTCACGCGGCGCCGCCGCTGCCCGCATCGTCTGTAAGCGCGGCGAATGCTTCCGCCAGCGTTTCGCGATAGGCCTGCGCGTGCCCCGGCGCGAAACGTACGGGCAGGCCGCCCAGCCCGCGCGGCGCGGGAAGGTTCTCCAGCGTATCGACCCCGATGAAGCGCGCCAGTTCTGTACGCGTGCGCTCGTCGTGATCCAGCAGCGCATCGGCGGCGAGCACCCACCGGCGCGGTTCGGCCCCTGCGCTGCCCCAGGCCAGATGGCGCCGTGCACGCGCGAGCCACTGGGCCGCCGCGAGCGCGTCCGCACACGGAAAACCCGGCACGAAACCGAACGCGAGCCAGTTCAACAGCGTATCGCACGGTTCGCGTTCGACGATGATGAGGCGCGTACCCGGCATCACGCGACGCAGTAACGCGAGCAGATGCGCATCCCAGCGCGGCAGCCAATCGATGATCGGGCGATCGAGCGCGATGCCCATCGCCCGCAATGGCGCCAGATAGCGTTCGCGCAGTGCGGCGCGGTCGGCTTCGGATAAGCCGCCACAGTAATATGCAAAGCGCGGCCGGTTGAAATCGTCGTCGCGCAATACGCTGCCGGCGCGATCGCGCAGCACGCTCAGCCCCGCTTGCGCCGACAACACGGCGGCCACCTGATCGACACCGCTGCCCGGCGCGCCGAGCAGCAGAATCGGTGCGCGCTCCCAAGGCGACGCGGGCGTTTCGGCCAGCGCATCGACAAGCTCCGCATGCGGCGCGTCCAGCGGCGGCAGCGCATCCGCCAGACCGCGCTGCGCCTCGCCGAAACAGCGCACGGCGGCGGCGGTCTCGCCCGCCAGATCGTGCAGGCGGCCCAGATAATTCCAGCACAGCCGGTTGTGCATATCCTGCAACGGACGCTGTCCAAGACTTTCCAGCGCTTCCCGTGCGCGCGCGTTGTCGCCGGCGCGCAGCAACGCGCGCACCTTGACGAGCGCGGCTTCGGCATTATCCGGCTGCAGCGCTGCGGCGCTGCCGGCGTGTACGACGGCGGCCTCCAGATGCCCTTGCTGTTCGGCCAGTGTCGCCCTGCGCGCATGTGCGTGCGCATCGGCGGGATGCTCGTCGAGCAGGGTTTTCCAGGCGGCGTCCGCATCGGCCAGCCGGCCGATCAGCATCAAGAGGTCCGCGCGCGCCGTGCGCATCGGGCGATCGTCCGGGAGTATCGCCAGATAAGCGTCGTAGACGGCGACGGCCTCGTCCCCAAGCCCTCTCTGCACGAGCGTCCATGCCAGCGCGCGCGTCGCCGCGGCCTGCGTGGGCTCCATCGCCAGCACCGCGCGATAACCGGACGCGGCCTCCTCCCAGCGCCGCTCGTTGCGTGCGATATCGGCCAGCCCCAATTGCGCGGGCACGCTGAATTCGGGCACGTCGAGCAGGGCGCGATAGTTCGACGCGGCCTCCGCATAACGCGTTTGCCGGACGAGCGCCGAGCCGAGCCAGTAGCGCGCCTGATGCAGATCGGGGCGCAGACGCAGCGCACTGGCGAACGCCTGTTCGGCGAAGGCGGGCGTGTCGCGCCGCATCAGCGCCTGACCGAACATCATCTGGATCATCGCATCGTACGGCGCCACTTCGGCCGCGCGGCCAAGATGGCGCAGCGCGCCGTCCATGTCGCCGCGCTCCATCAGCAGCGCGCCGAGGCCGGCCAGCGCATGCGGCTCCTCGCCGGTGCGCAGGGCGACGCGGAAATAATGCTCGGCGCGTTCGCGATCGCCTTCCATCAGCGCGATCTCGCCCATGCCGGCGTGCGCGCCGCCGAGGTTCGGGTCGAGCGCGAGCGCGCGCTCGAAGTGCGGCTTCGCTGCGGCGTAATCGCCATCGCGAAAACGCAGTGAGGCCAGTGCCAGTTCGATATCCGCGCTGTGCGGCGCGAGTACGCGCGCGCGTTCGAGCAGATGCGCACCTTCCGCGCCGTCGCCGCGCTGGTAGCGCAGCATGCCCAGCAGATACAGCGCATCCGCATCGTCGGGTTTTGCGGCCAGTTGTGCGCGATAACCCTGCTCAGCTTCGTCGAGACGGCCCTGACGATGGAGTTCGATGGAATCCTTGAGCATGTGGCCGCCTGATAGAGGCGTGGAATTATGCCGCGAGAGTGCCACCGGCGCGGATGGCGCACACGGATTGCACGCGCAGATAGCGCAGCGGCCACGGAACCGTGACAGGCGCTGGGTGCGAATCAGTCATCGCTGTAGCCCAGTGCCCGCACGATACGCGCACGGCTTTCTTCGGCCATGCGGCGCCGCGCGTCGGGCATGGCCGGCACCGGATCGAGAAAATGGATTTCCGCATCCAGCGGTGGACCACCGATGATGCGCAGGAAATTGGTGAAGAAACCTTCCGTCACGCCGAACGGCACGCGCGGATCCTGCCGGCCATCGCGGCCGTAGCGCAAGGCGACCGGCTGTACCGGTACGCCTGCGTCGAGCGCCGTTTGGAAGATGCGTGCATGGAACGTGCCGATGCGCGGGCCACGCCCGCTGCCGCCTTCGGGAAACACGCCGACCGCCTTGCCCGAACGCAACCGCTCAACGATGCGTGACATCACCGCGGCCAGCGAATCCGTGCTGCCGCGCCGGTGGAAGATCGTACCCGACCGCGCGGCCAGCCAGCCGATGTACGGCCAACGCGCGATCTCGCTCTTGGCGATGAGATTCATCCGCCGTTGGCTTTGCAGCAGCACGATGTCGAGCCACGAGATATGGTTGGCGACATACAGCACCGCGCCCGATAGTGGTTCACCGAAACGGCGGACGCGAAATCCACAGATGCGTAGCAGCCCGCCCGACCACCAATTGACCGCGAGTTTGTCCAGCGTCGTACTGCCGATGCGGATATCCGCCACGAACGGATTGAGTATGAAGATCGCTATCAGCCCGGCGGTGATGCCGTGTACAACCAACAGCGGCGCACGCAGTAGGTAACGCGGCACGCGCCAAGGATCGTTACCGGTTTGGTCGATGGGGGGATGTTGGGATTCGTTCATGTTGTACATGGTAGCCGAAGTTTGCTGCCGGGCATGTGGGAATCGGGACTACTGATCTTGTCAGTTGGACCATGTTCGGGGCGTCCTCCACCTGACGCTCTCTACCACAAATCATGTCTAACTATATGATTTAAAAATGTTTTTATTGAACGATGGAAAAACTTGCTCACTATCTTGCTCACTTTCCACGTTTCTTCCCCCTACGAGGCCGTCAGACACCCAGTGAACTTGTCCCGCAGAAACGGACGCCAAGAAGCGATACTTTGATCGCAACTTGGAGGTTCCTACGCTTGCTGGACAAGCGCTGCCTCGCGCCAACCGAAGCGCTCAAGATGTTGGATACCATGCTCGAACGCATGACCATCCAGCATGCCAGGCGACTTCGCGAGCGATTCGGTGTCGGGCCGCAAACGGCGGCAGTGCTGGTTGCCGTTGCAGGCGACAATAATGTCGCGGCGGTCAAAGCGGTGCGAACAACTCAGTGAGATCGACTTCTTCAAAACGCGCGGTCTGCGTGCTGCCGCCGTCGAGCACGGCCCGCGCGAGATCGGCTTTGCGCTGTTGCAAGGCCTGGATCTTTTCCTCGACGGTGCCGGCGCAGATCAGTTTGTAGACGAATACCGGCTTGTCCTGACCGATGCGATGTGTGCGGTCGGTGGCCTGTGCTTCGACCGCCGGGTTCCACCACGGATCGTAGTGGATCACCGTGTCCGCGGCGGTCAGGTTCAGGCCGACGCCGCCGGCTTTGAGGCTGATCAGAAACAACGGCACTTCACCGGACTGGAAACGGTTGATGAGCGCGGCGCGCGCCGTGCCCGGCGTATCGCCGGTGAGCATCTGGTAGCGGAGGCGGCGTTCGTCGAGCGCCTGCGCAATCAGCGCGAGCATCTGTGCGAACTGGCTGAAAATCAGCACGCGGCGGCCTTCTTCGACGAGGCTGTCGAGCAGGGTGAGCAGGTAATCCAGCTTGGCCGATTGCTGCGCATGCCGCGCGCCGTCGAGTTTCACCAGGCGCGGATCGCAGCACACCTGACGCAACTTCAGCAATGCATCCAGCACGATGATGCTGCTCTGTGCGAGACCACGCTTGCGCACTTCGGCGAGCACGCGCTCGTGCTGGGTGAGGCGCAGGGTTTCGTACAGTTCGCGCTGTGTGCCTTCCAGTTCGATGCGGCGTGCGATTTCGGTCTTCGGCGGCAACTCGGTGAGCACGTCTTCTTTGCGTCGGCGCAGCAGCAGCGGTGCGATGCGCCGGTTCAGGCGTTCGCGCCGTTCGACATCGCCGTGTTTTTCGATCGGGGTGCGGAAGAACCGCGTGAAGCGTTTGTCGTTGCCGAGCAGACCCGGTTCCACCGCATCAAATTGCGCCCACAATTCGCCCAGATGGTTTTCCAGCGGCGTGCCGGTCATCGCGATGCGCTGGCGCGCCTTCAACTCGCGCACGATCACGGCGGAGCGGCTTTTCGCGTTCTTGATCGCCTGCGCTTCGTCGAGCACGAGCACGGAATAGTCATACGCGATCAATACCTCGCGATCGCGCATCAAGAGCGGATACGTCGTGATGATCAGATCGTAATGCGGAATCGCGGCGTGCGATCCGCCGCGTTCCGGGCCGTGCACGACCAGCACGGAAAGATCCGGTGCGAAGCGCGCGGTCTCATCGCGCCAGTTTGCGACGAGGCTGGTCGGCGCGATCACCAGCGCGGGTTTGTCGAGACGGCCGCGCTGTTTCTCGGCGAGCAGATGCGCGAGTATCTGCACCGTCTTGCCCAGACCCATGTCGTCGGCGAGGATGCCGCCGAGTCCGGCGTCGGCGAGAAATTGCAGCCATGCCAGTCCGTCGCGCTGATAGCCGCGCAAGGTCGTGCGAAAGCCCGCCGGTTCGCTGACCGGCAGGCGCGGTGCGCGCCGGCGTTCCAACTCCGCGCGCAGGCGCTCGCCGCCGAGCCACGGCTGCTCCATGCTCTTGGCGAGGTCTTCCAACACGCCGGCGTGCGCGCGGCGCAGGCGCAAGACGCCATCGCGTTCGATGGGGCCTTCCAGCCATTCCAGCAACGGCGCGACCAGTTCGCGCAGCTTGGACAACGGAATCGGTATGCGCCGCCGCTCGTCGATCGGTACCAGCCAGACCGCGTCTGCGGCTTCACCCTTGCGCGGCGTCAGCGCAAACGCAGGATCGGACAGCAGGCGTTGCAGCACCGGCAGCAGATCGATGCGTTTGCCGTCGATGACAATGCCCAGGCGCAGATCGAACCAGGGATTGCCTTGTTCTTCCTCGACGTTCGCAAACCAGGCATCGTCGGCGGGTTCGTCCAGCAGATCGAACGGAAAACCTTCGGCGGATTCCAGACGGAAGCCCAGATCGCGCAAGCGCGGCGCCAGTGTGAACATCTGCTCGACGCTGGCCAGCATGCGCGGGCGGTGTTCGAGGACGAAATCGTTGTCGTTGAGTTCGCCGCGCGCGATGCCCGGGAAGAATCCGAAGATGTCTGCGGGAATCAAGCCGGCGCTTTCCAGCCGTTCCAGTGCGGCGACCTCACTGGCGCGGTCGCGCACGATCTCGACGATGCATCCATTCTGGCGGCGGCGCTCACTGAGCGGCGCCGGCGATGCCGGTACGCGCGCGCCGGCATAATCGAACGCCAGCCGCGCACAACCGGCTTGATAATGCGGGCTGTTGCTCGCTTTCACAGCAAGCGCGCGCAGCGTAAGCACCGGCTGCGGTTTCACTTGGCGGCGTTCGATGGCGCCGGTCTGCGCGGGTTTGGGCAACGCGGCGAGCAGCGGCGCATCGCGCCAACGTTCCATCAACAGCGGCACCTGTTCGGGCAGCAGCGGCGGTGCGCGCAGCACGGCCTGGGCAAGGCGCGGTTCGCCATCGACATGGCCGATCGTGCACGCTTGCGGGTCCCAGTACCACAGTCCGTCGGCAGCCAGCAGCCGCGTCTTGGGCGAAGCGGCATCCACACTCAATGTGAGTTTCTGCGTGCCATCCTCGCGCGCGTCCCAACCGATGCGCAGCGCGCGGCGCGGCCCGAGCGTGAGTTGGCCGGACGAAGGTTTGTCGAAGAAGCACGGCAACCCCGTCAGCAGTTTTTCCAGCAGCGCTCCATCTGCACTGCCGGTCAGTTCGAACCATCCTGCATACAGACCATTGCTGGCCGGGGCGCACATGCGCAACTCGGCGATCAGGCGAAACTCGTCCGCGCTCAGGCCCTGCCAGGGATCGTGATTGTCGTAGGTATGCAGCAGCGGCCGCGGACTGACGAACCCGCCGCGTTTGCCGCGCTTGATGCGTACCGCCTGGGCATGAATAGGTGACAGCCCGCCGCCGTCCGCGCGCAACACAATCGCGCACAGGGTTTCCGATGCGGCGGCCGGCGCTTGCCCTTGCACGGCCGGCGGCGCGGATTGCAGCGCTTCCAGCCAGTGTTTCCATGCGCCCAACTGCGGCGCCGGGGGAGGCGCCGCATCGGCGATCAGGTGTCCGCACAACTTGCTCAGTGCCACCGCAGCGACATGCTCGCAATCGGTCTCCAGCGGACAGGTGCAATCGCTGTACATACTGATCCGATCGTCGTTGTTGTCGGGCCTGCTGAGCCGAATCTCGACGAAATAGGGATGAGCGCGCGCACTACCGCGGACCACGCCGGTCAGCGTGCAACCGCGCGTATCCGGTTCGTAAGCGGTTTCCAGTACGCGCCCTTGGCGCAGATAGTCGGCCCCCTTGTCCAGGGTTCGTCTGTCCAGCAAGTGCTCGATATTGCGGAACAGCAGTTGGCGGAACGTGGCTTCGTCCACAGGCCGATGACGTCGATATTGAACACGCCATAATGCCTGCGTAGCCGCTACGGCGTCCAGAGTCCTTGGTGTTTTGTGTTGGTGTTTTGTTCAAACCCTGGATTACGTTCAGGCTCCATGAAATTTGCCGGGGGTGCGATTCAAACTGATGCACGGTAAAGTCGCCTCGTTCGTTCCCATTCCTCAGAGGTGCCTGCCATGGAAACTTCCCCGATCGACACCCAGACGCTGGTTGACCGACTGAATAACC
>JAISPQ010000114.1 GCA_031274955.1 Rhodanobacter sp. | reverse complement strand
GTGGTATTGATCGCCGGCGCCCAGGACGAAGCCGCTGACGAGCGCTTGGCCGAAGGCCGTCGCGTATTCGCTCTGCTGCGCGATGAATTGCCGCCGGCACGCGCCGCAAAACTGGCGGCGGCAATCAGCGGAGCGCCGCGTAAGGCGCTGTACAAAGCGGATGACTGACCATCGCGGGGCGTAGCACGTGGCGCCGTTTTGCTCTGCGAGCGTGCGGGCGGGATAGACCTTTCTCCATCCCTTGCTAAACTCTGCGCGGGAGCCGGCCAAGCAGCCGCGTCGCGTTCGCGCGCCGAGGAAAGTCCGGGCTCCATAGGGCAGGGTGCCAGGTAACGCCTGGGCGGCGCGAGCCGACGGAAAGTGCAACAGAAAGCAAACCGCCGAACGGTGTCGCAAGACGCGCGTGGCAAGGGTGAAACGGTGCGGCAAGAGCGCACCGCGAGTCTGGCAACAGACCGGCACGGCAAACCCCACCCGGAGCAAGACTAAATAGGGGAACCATGACGCGGCCCGCGTCGTTCCCGGGTAGGTCGCTAGAGCCTTGCGGCGACGCAAGGCCCAGAGGAATGGCTGCTCACGACAGAACCCGGCTGATCGGCCGGCTCCCGCTCTTTACCTTCGCGCACGGTATGGACACCGTGCGCCGGTGAGCGCCGCGCATCATCCCGTTTTTCGCCGTTCCCGCCAGGAGCACGCGGAAATGACGTCGCAGGGGATGTTTTCGCAAGAGAGAAACGCGCTGTTTCCTACCCCCGCAAGCGAGCCTGGCGGGTGACGTTGAACCGGCAGGCTCCCGGGCGGTTAAGCAACGTTATGGGGTGCCAAAAGCGACGCGTCGTATCCATTTGTACGCAAATTGATTCATATTTAATTTTTGCTTTTCAGTATGTTGGGAAACATATCTGAAAACAGTCAGAAGATTTGCCATTTTCCGGCCTCATCACATGACTGCGCCGACGCACCGAGATACTCGAATTTCATCCCGAATTTTCCTTGACAGGCCGTAAGTTACGGCCTAATGTGGCATGTAGTGGTTTTTCGTGGTGATTGGTGGGATATGTTTCAGGGCGAGACTTCCGTCACGCTGGACGATAAGGGCCGGGTAGCCATTCCCGCCGCCTATCGTGAACTCGTCGCGCAGGCGTGCGGCAATCGATTGGTCGTCACCTATAACCCGTTCGAACACGGCTGTCTGTGGATCTTCCCGCTGGCCGAGTGGGAGCGTGTGCGCGATGAAGTCAATCGTCTGCCCAGCGTGAAAGCCGTGCATCGCAACTTACAAATGAAACTGGTCGGCGCCGCGGCGCATGTCGAGCCGGACGGCAGCGGCCGTATCCAGCTTGCGGGCAGTCAGCGCACGGCGACCGGCATCGAGAAGCGCGCCGTGCTGCTGGGCATGGGCAACAAGTTCGAGCTGTGGGGCGAACAGGCGCACCTGGCCAAGATCCGCGAAACGATCGACGAGGATCAGATCACGCAGGACATGCTCGAGTTGAAGCTTTGAAGGGAATCGGCGGCGTGAGTGCGATCCGCTTGGAGCACACGCCGGTGATGGTGGTGCAGGTTCTGGAAGGGCTTGCGGTCGAACCCGAAGGGATTTACCTGGACGGCACTTTCGGTCGCGGCGGACATGCGCGCGAGGTGCTGAAGAAATTGGGCCCGGAAGGCCGCTTGTTGCTGATGGATCGCGATCCTGTGGCGATCGCGAGTGCCCAATGCGAATTCGGCGACGATTCGCGCGTGGCGATCCGGCATGCGGACTTTGCGGAATTGGCGCAGTGGCCGGAGACGGAAGTGGGACTGAATGGCGTGTTGTTCGACCTGGGTGTTTCCTCGCCGCAACTGGACGATGCGGCACGCGGTTTCAGTTTCCAGAGCGAAGGCCCCTTGGACATGCGCATGGACCCGACACGGGGTACGAGCGCGGCGCAGTGGCTGGCGGCGGCGGACGAGCAGGACATCGCCGATGTGCTGTGGCGGTATGGCGAGGAAAAGATGAGCCGGCGTATCGCCCGCGCCATTGTCGAACGCAGAGGCGCGCGTGCGCTGACGACCACGCGTGAACTGGCCGACCTCCTCGTGCGCAGCGTAGGCCGCCGCGAACGCCACAAGCATCCGGCGACGCGCACGTTTCAGGCCCTGCGCATCCAGGTGAACGACGAGTTGAACGCCTTGCAGCGCGGCCTGGAAGCCGCGCGCATGCGGTTGAAGCCGGGCGGGCGCCTGGCGGTCATCAGCTTCCACTCGCTGGAAGATCGGCAAGTGAAACAGTTCATCCGCGGCGAGCGTGCGGTGAGCGTACGGCGCGGGTTGCCGGTTCCGCCGGCCGCGCCGTCGGCGCTGGTCGCGATCGGCAAGGCGCAGTTCGCGGAGGCGGCCGAAGTCGCCGCCAATCCGCGCGCGCGCAGCGCCGTATTGCGTATCGCGGAGAAGCGCGCGTGAGTATCAAACTGATCGCATTCTCGATGCTGCTGCTGGCCACGATCGCCAGTGCGATCGGTGTCGTCTACGCACGCCAGCAGAGCCGGCTCACGTTCGTGGAACTGTCGCAGTTGGGCAATGAACGCGACGATTTGAATGTCGAGTTCGGGCGCTTGCAACTGGAGCAGGCGACCTGGGCGGAAAACAACCGTGTCGAGCAAGTCGCGCGCGGCAGGCTCGGCATGGTTTCGGCCAATGCCGTCACGACCATCGTCATCAAGCGGTGAGGACGATGCAGTGAACGTTTCGCATATCGGCGCGCACATCGGTCATTGGGCCGGCCGCTGGCGCCGCGCGGCGGGCGCGGCAACGCCGGCGCGCGCGCTGAACCAGCGCATCAAGGGCGTGAGCGCGCGTACCCGGCTGCATGTCGTGCTGGTCGTGCTGGGGCTTGCCTCCAGCGCGCTGGTCGTGCGTGCGGTGGATTTGCAGGTCGTGCGCAAGGATTTCTATCAGGGGCAGGGCGACGCGCGTTATCTGCGCGACCTGCCGATCGAGGTATCGCGCGGCACGATCTTCGATCGCAACGGCGAGCCGCTGGCGGTATCCACGCCGATCGAATCGATCTGGGTGAATCCGCCCGAAGTACTCGATCACGCCGAGCGCATCGGCGAACTGGCCAGTGCGGCGGGCCTGGACGAGGCCTCGCTGCGGCAGCGCCTGACGGAGCGTTCCGACAAGGAGTTCTACTACATCAAGCGCCATCTGACGCCCGATGACGCACAAGCCGTCCTCAAGCTCGCCATTCCCGGCGTTTTCAGCCAGCGCGAATTCCGCCGCTACTACCCCAACGGCGAGGTGATGGCGCATGTGCTGGGTATAACCAATATTGACGATCACGGCCAGGAAGGGCTGGAACTGGCGTTCGATCATTGGCTGTCCGGCACGCCGGGCATCAAGCGCGTGATCCGCGATCGCCTCGGGCGCGAGGTGGAAGACGTCGAACTCGTGCGCGAAGCGCAGCCCGGTCGCGACCTGACCCTGTCGATCGATCGGCGCATCCAGTACCTGGCCTATCGCGAACTCATGACCGCATTGCAGGAACATCACGCCTCGTCCGGCTCGATGGTGATCCTGGATGTGCCGACCGGCGAAATCCTCGCGATGGTCAATCAGCCGTCGTTCAATCCGAATTCGCGCGCCGCCATCGATCCGGCCTACAAGCGCAATCGCGCGGAGACCGATCTGGTCGAGCCCGGCTCGACGATGAAGGCGTTCACGATCTCCGCCGCGCTGGAGAGCGGCAAGTGGAAGCCGCACACGCCGGTCGATACCAATCCCGGCTCGCTGACGCTGTACGGCCACAGGATCAGCGATGTGCACAACAAGGGCCTGATCGACGTCACCGGCGTCATCACCTATTCGAGCAACGTGGGCGCCGCGAAGATCGCGCAGACGATGACGCGCGAACACATGTACGACGTCTATCATCGCTTCGGCTTTGGCGAAGTCACCGGTTCGGGCTTTCCGGGCGAAGCGCCGGGCAACCTGCCGATCCCCAAGAACTGGGGCCCGGTGGAGCAAGTCACGATCGCGTATGGGTATGGTCTGAACCTGACGCCGCTGCAACTCGCGCAGGCGTATGGCGCGCTGGCCAACAATGGACGCCTGCGTGCGCCGACGTTCGTCAAGGGGGTGCAGAATCCCGATCGCGCGGTGATCGATCCGCAGATCGCCGCGCAGTTGCGCGCGATGCTGGAAACCGTGGTCAGTCCGCGCGGATCGGGCCTCAAGGCCGCGGTCACCAACTACCGCGTAGCCGGCAAGACGGGCACGTCGCGCACCGCGGCCGGCGGCGGCTACGAGAAGAAATACATCTCGCTGTTTGCCGGCATGGTACCGGCCAGCGCGCCGCGCCTGGTCGGCGTGGTGGTGATCCACGATCCGCAGGGCACCGTGTACTACGGCGGCCTGGTGGCGGCGCCGGTATTCAGCCGGGTGATGGATGGCGCGCTGCGTCTGCTCGACATTCCGCCGGACAACGTGCAGAACTGGTACGTCGCCGCACCCGAGGCGGGCCGCAAGGCTCAGCCGGAGCGGGCGGCGCAGGACGAGGCTTCCGACGAATCGAACTACGCGGAGGAAGTGCCTCAATGAACGGACGCGCGATGAGCGTGCATGAACTCCTGCAAGGCCGCGGCGATGCCGGCGCGGCCGGCGACATCCTCGTGCGCGGCCTCGCGCTGGATTCGCGGCAGGTGCGTGCGGGTGATGCGTTTGTGGCACTGGCTGGAGCGCGCGCGCACGGCATCACGTTTGCCCCGACGGCGTCGGCGCGTGGCGCGGCGGTGATCCTGGCGGAAACGTCCGGTGCCGTCGCGCCCGTGACCGGCGACGCAGCGCCGGCGACGAATGGCACGCCGGTGGTCTGGATCGACGATCTGCGTGCACAACTGGGCGCGATCGCCGCGCATTTCTTCGGCGAACCTTCGCGCGCGCTGAGCGTGATCGGCGTCACCGGCACCAACGGCAAGACCTCGACCGTGCAACTGCTCGCGCAGGCGTTGCAGCAGGCCGGCCACCGCGTCGCCACCATCGGCACGCTCGGCGCGGGTCTGTACGGCGCGTTGTACGAAGGCGAGCGCACCACGCCGGACGCGATCGCCGTACAGGCGCTCTTGGCCGACTTCCGCGCGGCCGGCGCGAGCCATGTCGCGATGGAAGTCTCCTCGCACGCGCTCGAACAGGGCCGTGTCAACGCGGTCGCGTTTGACCTGGCCGTGTTCACCAATCTCACCCGCGATCATCTGGATTATCACGGCAATATGCAGGCGTATGGCGCGGCCAAACAGCGCCTGTTCGCCTGGCCCGGTCTCAGCGCGGCGATCATCAACATCGACGATGCCTTCGGCCGCACGCTCGCCGCAACGATTCCGGCGGATGTGCAGATCCTGCGCTACGGTATCGAGCGCGAGGATGCCGACATCATCGCGCGTGACATCACCGCCGATGCACATGGCATCCAGTTCCATCTGCGCACGCCATGGGGCGAGGGCATGGTCGCGACGCGCCTGCTCGGGCGTTTCAATGTCGCGAATCTGCTCGCGGTGGTCGCCTGTCTGGGCCGGCTCGGCCTGCCGTTTACCGCGATCGTTACCGCGCTGGCCGCGCTCGAACCCATCGCCGGACGCATGAACCGGCTCGGTGGCGCGGGTGCGCAGCCGCTGGTCGTCATCGATTACGCGCACACCCCCGATGCGCTCGAACAGGCCCTGTCGAATCTGCGCGCGCATTGCGCTGGCCGCCTGATCTGCGTGTTCGGCTGCGGCGGCGAGCGCGATGCCGGCAAGCGCCCGCAAATGGGCGCCATCGCGCAGGCGCTGGCCGATCGCCTCATCGTCACCGACGACAATCCGCGCGACGAGGACGGCGCTGCGATCGTCACACAGATTCTCGCCGGCCTTGCGCGTCCACAGGATGTGCTCATCGAGCGCGATCGCGCGTCCGCGATTGCGCGCGCCATCGCGGACGCGCGGCCCGGCGATGTGGTGCTGATCGCCGGCAAGGGGCACGAGCCGTATCAGGAAATCGCCGGTGTGCGCCGTCCGTTCGAGGACACGGCCATCGCACGGCAAGCATTGGAGCAGCGCGCATGGTGAATCTGCGCCTGCGCGACATCGCACACTGGACCGGCGGAACCTTGCGTGGTGCGGACCGCGACGTGAACGCGGTATCCACGGACACACGCACGCTCGGTACCGGCGCGCTGTTCGTCGCGTTGCGCGGCGAGCGTTACGACGCGCACGATTTCCTCGCCACCGCGCGCGAACGCGGCGCGGCGGCGTTCTTGGTCGATCATGTCATCGACAGCGATCTGCCGCAGATCGTCGTTGCCGATACGCTCGTCGCGTTCGGCGAGATCGCGCGCGCGGTGCGTGCGCAACGCGCGGTGCGCGTGGTTGGCATCACCGGATCGAACGGCAAGACCACGGTGAAGACGTTGCTCGCCGCGATTCTCGCCAGGCACGGGCGCACGCATGTGAACCCCGGCAATCTCAACAACGAGATCGGTCTGCCGGCGACCCTGCTCGCGATGCCGGACGACAGCGAATACGCCGTGCTCGAAATGGGCGCCGGCAAGCCGGGCGACATCGCCTATCTCGCGCGCATTGCGCAGCCGCAGGTGGCGCTGGTCAATAACGTCGCCGCCGCGCATCTGGAGCGCCTGGGCAGCGTGCAGGGCGTGGCGCAGACCAAGGGCGAAATCTATCGCGCATTGCCGGCGGACGGCGTCGCCGTGATCAACGCCGACGATGCGTTCGCCGCCGACTTCGCGGTGCTGGCCGCACCACGCCGCACGCTCACGTTCGGGCTGTTGCAGCGTGCGGATGTGGGTGCGCGGATCGACACGCAGACACAGGATACGAGCCGTTTCCAGATATCGACGCCGATCGGCGCGAGCGACATCGCCTTGCCGCTGCCCGGCCGTCACAACGTGATGAACGCGCTGGCGGCGGCCACACTCGCGCTCGCGCTGGATGTGCCGCTGGCGAGGATCCGTGCGGGTTTGGAAAGTGCAGCGGGTGTGGCCGGCCGGCTCGCGCGCCGCGTGCACGCCTCCGGCGCGAGCGTGATCGACGACAGCTACAACGCCAATCCCGGATCGTTCGCCGCCGCCATCGCGGTGCTGGCCGCCGAACCCGGCGAGCGCGTGCTGGTGATGGGCGATATGGGCGAACTGGGCGCGGATGCGGAGCGTTTGCATGCGGACATCGGCGCGCTGGCCAAACGCAGCGGCATCCGCCGGCTGTATGCCGTCGGCCGTCTGAGCCGCGCCGCGGTCGCCGCGTTCGGCCATGGCGCCGAACATTATCCCGATCAGGCGACGCTGCTCGCCGCACTGCACGACGAGTTGCGCAAGGGGGTCGTGTTGCTGGTCAAAGGATCGCGTTTATCGGCGATGGATCGCGTGACGCAGGCGCTGCTCAATACGGCAGACGCTGAGGGAGGCGCGCGCGATGCTGCTTGAATTGGCCGATCTGCTGAAGGGTTGGATCAGTGGCTTCCATCTGTTCCAGTACCTCACCTTCCGCGCGATCATGAGCACGCTGACCGCGCTGGCGGTATTGCTGCTGGCGGGGCCGGCGGTCATCCGCAAGCTGACGCAGGTGAAGGTCGGACAGGTGGTGCGCAGCGACGGCCCGCAGACGCATCTGTCCAAGGCCGGCACGCCGACCATGGGCGGCGTGATGATTCTGATCGCGGTCGCCGTTTCCACGCTCTTGTGGACCGATCTGGGCAACCGTTACGTGTGGCTGGTGCTGGCGGTGCTGCTGTGCTTCGGCGCGGTGGGCTTTTACGACGATTACAAGAAACTCGTGCGCAAGGACAGCCGCGGGCTGGCCCCGCGCTGGAAGTATTTCTGGCAATCGGTGTTCGGCCTTGCGGCCGCGCTGTTCCTGTACGGCATGGCGCCGCATGCCGTGGGCACAGTGCCGACGGCCGAAACCGCGCTGTACGTGCCGCTGTTCAAACAGGTGGCGATACCGCTGGGGATGCTGTTCGTGGTCGTCACGTATCTGATGATCGTCGGCTTCTCCAACGCGGTGAACCTCACCGACGGTCTGGATGGCCTGGCCATCATGCCGACGGTGTTGGTGTCCGGCGCGCTGGGCGTGTTCGCCTATCTGGCCGGCCACCGGGTGTTTTCCGAATACCTGGGCATTCCATCGATTCCCGGCGCGGGCGAGCTTGCGGTGTTCTGCGGCGCGCTGTCCGGCGCGGGCCTGGGGTTTCTGTGGTTCAACACCTATCCGGCGCAGGTGTTCATGGGCGATGTCGGCGCGCTGGCGATCGGTGCGGCGTTGGCCGCCATCGCGGTGATCGTGCGGCAGGAGATCGTGCTGCTCGTCATGGGTGGCGTGTTCGTGATGGAAACCGCCTCGGTGATGATCCAGGTGGCGAGCTTCAAGCTCACCGGCCGGCGCGTGTTCCGCATGGCGCCGATCCATCACCACTTCGAGCTGAAAGGTTGGCCGGAGCCGCGCGTGATCGTGCGCTTCTGGATCATCAGTGTGGTGCTGGCGCTCATTGGTTTGGCTACGTTGAAGGTGCGTTGATGCTGCTCTTGGATTACAACACCGAGTTGCAAGCGGTCCGCCACGACGAGAGCCGGGGACGCTACGATCTGGGCCTGATTCTTGCCGCGGTCGCGCTTGCCAGTCTGGGCGTGGTGATGGTCGCCTCCAGTTCGATCGCGATCGCCGACGGCCAGCATGTCGGCTCGTTCTACTATTTGGAACGCCACCTCGTATTTCTCGCGCTGGGCATCACCGCCTGCGTGGTCATGGCGCGCATCGAACTGGCGTGGCTGGAGCGCCATGCGCTGTTCCTGCTGCTCTGCGGCATCATCCTGCTGCTGCTGGTGTTCCTGCCGATCATCGGCGTGCGCATCAACGGCGCGCGGCGCTGGATACGCCTGGGCTTGATCGGCTTTCAGACGGTCGAGGCGGTGAAGCTGATCCTCGTCGTCTATATGTCGAGCTATCTGGTGCGGCATCGTGACAACGTGCAGAGTAGCCTGTTCGGCGTGATCAAGCCGCTGGGCATCGCCGCGATTCTCGTCGTGCTGTTATTGGCGCAACCGGATTTCGGTTCGGCCATGTTGCTGATGGCGGTCACCGTCGGCATGGTCTGGCTCGGCGGCGCCAGTGCGCGCCATCTCGCGCTGCTCGGCACGGCCTGCGTGCCGCTGCTGGCGGGGGTGGCGATGAGTCAGGACTACCGCGTCAAGCGCCTCACCTCGTTTCTCGATCCGTGGGCCGATCCGTTCAAGGACGGCTTCCAACTCACCCAGGCGCTGATCGCGATCGGTCGCGGCGAATGGCTGGGCGTGGGTCTGGGCGGTTCGGTACAGAAATTGTTTTATCTACCCGAGGCGCATACCGATTTCATCCTCGCCGTGATCGCCGAGGAACTGGGCCTGGCTGGCATCCTGCTCGTGCTCGCGCTGTTCGCGTGGCTGGTCGGGCGCGGCTTCGTGCTGGGCTTGCGCGCGGTCGAACAGAACCAGCGTTTCGCCGGCTACTGCGCGTTCGGTGTGGCGCTGACGATCGCATTGCAGGCGATGGTATCGATCGGTGTGAACCTCGGCGTCTTGCCGACCAAGGGCCTGACTCTGCCGCTGATCAGCTCGGGCGGATCCAGCGTGATGATGACCTGCGCCGCCGTCGGCGTGCTGATCCGCGTGAGTTACGAAGTCAGCCGCGCGCAGGACGCGATGATGCGCGCGATCGCGGCACAACAACTCATGGAGGCGCCGGCATGATGACGCCGCGCGCCCACGCTGCGAGCCGGCCGGTGATGGTCATGGCCGGCGGTACCGGCGGCCACATCTTTCCGGGGCTGGCCGTCGCCGCGGAACTCACCACGCGTGGCGTGCCCGTGGTCTGGCTCGGTGCGCACGACGGTCTGGAAACACAACTCGTGCCGCGGCATGGTTTGCCGATCGAAACGTTGTCGATCGGCGGCATGCGCGGCAAGGGCATCGGCACGCTACTGCGCACGCCATGGCGTCTGCTGCGCGCGGTGGTCGCGGCGCGCACGGTGCTTGCGCGGCATGCGCCGCGCAGCGTGCTTTCCATGGGCGGCTATGCCGCGGCGCCGGGTGGACTCGCGGCGCGGCTCACGCGCATTCCACTGGTCGTGCACGAACAGAACAGCATTCCCGGGGTGACCAACCGGATCCTCGCGCGGTTCGCCGGAAAGGTGCTGTGTGGATTCGCCGGTGCGTTCAAACGCGGCGAATGGGTCGGCAATCCGGTGCGCCGCGAAATCGCCGCGGTGGCGAGGCCGGAAACGCGCAGTGCAAACCGCGACGGCGTGCTCAAGCTGCTCGTGCTGGGCGGCAGCCAGGGCGCGCAGAGCATCAATGTCATGCTGCCGCGGGTACTGCAGCGGCTGCCGGCCGCGCAGCGTCCGCAGGTATGGCACCAGAGCGGACCCAAGCATCTGGAAAAGACCGCGCGTATTTACGCCGCCGCCGGCCTCGACGCGCAGGTCGATGCATTCATCGACGATATGGCCGCGGCTTACGCCTGGGCGGATTTCGCCGTTTGCCGCGCCGGTGCGTTGACGCTCGCGGAACTGTGCGCCGTCGGTCTGCCGGCGATCCTCGTACCGTTTCCCGCAGCCGTCGACGATCACCAAACGCACAATGCGGCGGCGCTGGTCGATAGCGGCGCGGCGCTGCTGGTGGCCGAAGACGAGCAATTCGCCGAACGTCTGGGCGTGGCGCTGGCCGGGCTGACCGGCGGCGACGACAGTGCGCGCCGCGCGCGCCTGCTGGCGATGGCGACGGCTGCGCGCATGCTGGCAAAACCGGACGCGGCGGTGCGCATCGCCGACGCCTGCATCGAGGTGGCCGCATGACTCCGGCCCGCCTCAAGGAACACGGCGACATCATGCAGGATTTCCGCCGCGTGCATTTCGTCGGCATCGGCGGCGTCGGCATGAGCGGCATCGCCGAGGTGCTGTGCAATCTGGGCTATACCGTATCGGGCTCGGACAAGGCCGACAACGCGGCCACGCGGCGCCTCGCCGGCCTGGGCGCGCGCGTGGAGCGCGGCCATGCCGCGGAACACGTGGCCGATGCCGATGTGCTGGTGGTGACCAGCGCCATCAAAGCGGACAACCCGGAACTCATCGCGGCGCGCGAACGGCGCATTCCGATCGTGCCGCGCGCGGAAATGCTCGGTGAACTGATGCGCTTCCGGCGCGGCATCGCGGTGGCCGGCACGCACGGCAAGACCACCACGACCAGCCTCACCGCGGGCGTGTTGGCCGAGGCGGGGCTGGATCCGACGTTCGTGATCGGCGGTCAGCTCATCGCGGTCGGCGCCAACGCGCGCTTGGGCACGGGCAAATATCTGGTCGCCGAGGCGGACGAATCCGACGGTTCGTTTCTGTTGTTGTCGCCGGTCGTGGCGATCGTCACCAATATCGATGCGGATCATCTGGAAAACTACGGTGGCGATTTCGAACGTGTGAAGAAAGCCTTCGGCGATTTCCTGCACCGGCTGCCGTTCTATGGCGTCGCGGTGCTGTGCATCGACGATGCGGAAGTCGCTGAACTGGCCTGCGGCACCAGCCGCCGCACGCTGACCTATGGCATCGACGCCGCCGCCGACGTGCGCGCATCCGACGTGCGTCAGAACGGCACCACCACGCAGTTCGTGCTGCACCTTCCCGATGACGACTCGGGTCTGCCGATCACGCTGAATCTGCCGGGCCACCACAACGTGCTCAATGCGCTGGCGGCCTGTGCGGTCGGCTGGCAGCTCGGCGTCACGCCCGCAGCGATGCAGCGTGCACTGGCGAAGTTCCAGGGTGTCGGCCGGCGTTTTCAGTTGCGCGGAGAGATCGCGCTGGACAACGGCAAGGCACTGCTCGTGGATGATTACGGCCATCATCCGCGCGAACTGGCCGCCGTGTTCGCGGCCGCGCGCGCGGGTTGGCCGCAGCGGCGTCTGGTCGTCGCCTTCCAGCCACATCGTTATTCGCGCACGCGCGATCTGCTGGATGATTTCGCCAACGTGCTCACTGAGGTCGATGTGCTGGCGCTGACCGAGGTCTATCCGGCCGGCGAGGTGCCGCTGGCGAATGCGAACGGGCATGCGCTGGCGCGCGCGGTGCGCGCGCGCGGCAAGGTCGATCCGGTGTTGGTCGAACACCCGCGCGATCTGCGCGATGCGTTGCCGCCGTTACTCAAAGACGGCGATCTGCTGCTGCTGCTGGGCGCCGGCGATATCGGCGCGGTGGCGACCGAGATCGCACAGGCGGGGCGTCTGCCATCGAGGGAGGCGGTGTGATGTCGAATCCCGAGTCTCGGATTATCGAGCCTGGCCTTTTCGGACGCGTCGCCGTGGTCATGGGCGGTGAGTCGGCCGAGCGTGAGGTCTCGCTGAATTCGGGCCGCAACGTGCTGGCGGCGCTGCGCGCGCGCGGTGTCGATGCGCACGCGGTCGATGGCATTCCCGCACTGCTGGATGCGTTGCGCGCCGGTCATTACGCGCGCGTGTTCAACATTCTGCATGGCCAACGCGGTGGCGGTGAGGACGGTGTGCTGCAAGGCGCGCTGGAATCGCTGCACGTGCCGTATACCGGTTCGGGTGTGCTGGGTTCAGCGCTGTCGATGGACAAGGTACGCACCAAGCAGGTGTGGATCGCGCAAGGGTTGCCGACGCCGCGTTTCGTCGCGCTGCGCAGGGATGCTTCCGGCGCGCGGCCCGATGTGCACGGCGCGGCCGCGCGGATCGGCTTGCCGGTGGTCGTGAAGCCGGCTTGCGAGGGGTCGAGCGTCGGCGTCACGCGCGTGTTCCGCGCGGAAGATCTGGACGCCGCCGCGGCACTGGCCGCGCGCTATCCGGGCGATCTGCTCGTCGAGGAAATGATCGAGGGCGATGAGTTGACCGTCGCCGTGCTCGGCCGCGAGGTGTTGCCGTCGATCCGCATCGTGCCCACGGGCGCGTTCTACGACTATCACGCCAAGTACGTCGCCGAGGATACGCAGTATCTCTGCCCGGGCCTGGACGGTGCGGCCGAGGCGGAATTGCGCGCGTTGACGCTCGCCGCCTTCGATGCCGCGGGTTGCTCGGGCTGGGGCCGCGTGGATCTGATGCGCGACCGCACCGGGTGCAATTTCCTGCTCGAAGTGAACACCGCGCCGGGCATGACCAGCCATTCGCTGGTGCCCAAGGCCGCGGCCACCGTCGGCATCGGTTTCGAGGAACTGTGCTGGCGCGTGCTGGAGACCAGTTTCGAGCGCGAGGTGCCGGCATGAAGAGTCATCTCATTGCCAAGATCGTCGCCTGGGGCATTGCGCTGACCTTGGTCGCGCTGCCGGTCGTGGGTGTGCTCAACGGCTGGTTCGCCGGCGATCGCTGGCCGATCACCCGGCTCGATGTCAAAGCGCAGTTCCACCATGTCAGCGCCGAACAGATCCGTGCCGTGATCAAACCAGCGCTCAGTAAGGGTTTCTTCGCGGTCCGGCTCGATCAGGTGCGCGATGCGGTGGCGAAGCTGTCGTGGGTGGAGCATGTAGAGGCGCGCAAGCATTGGCCCGACACGATCGATTTGGTGATCCGCGAACGTCATCCGTATGCGCGCTGGGGTGAGAACCGCCTGATCGAACATAACGGACAGGTGTTCAGCGTCGCCGACGCGAGCGATCTGCACGAGCTGCCGCGGCTGGCCGGTCCGGACGATCGCATCAACGACGTGCTGGCGTTCTATGCGAATTGCATGAAGCGATTCACCGGCAGCGGCATGAAGGTCGATGCGGTCACGCTGTCGCCGCGCGGCAGCTGGAAGCTGGAACTGGCCTCCGGCACGTTGATCCAGATCGGCGGCGACGCCGAGCAGGAACGTCTGCAACGTTTCCTGGATGTGTGGCCGCGTCTGGCGACTTCGCATGCGACGCCGCCGGTCTACGTCGATCTGCGTTACGAAAACGGTTTCGCGATGCGCTGGCCGGATGCGGCGCCCGCCACCGCGCCCAAGGCCGGAGCTGCGGACCCCAAAGCGCCACCGCCGGCGAATGGCCAGCGCAATGCCTTGGACGATCCACCGCCCGCGCGTGCTCTCTTCGTACACGACGCGCGCGAAGAGGCGCCGGCCGGTTCCACCGAATCTGTGTTTTCAAACTTCGACAACTACCACTTACGCCTATGAACCGCAAAAGTGAAAAGAATCTGATCGTCGGCATCGATGTTGGCACTTCGAAGATCGTCGCCATCGTCGGCGAGCACGCGCCCGGCGAAGCGGTCGAGATCATCGGCATCGGCTCGCATCCCGCGCACGGCTTGAAGCGCGGCGTGGTTGTGGATGTCGAATCGACCGTGCATTCGATCCGGCGCGCGGTCGAGGAAGCCGAGCTGATGGCCGGCTGCCAGATCCGCTCGGTGTACGCATCGATCGCCGGCAGCCACATCAAGGACGAAAACTCGCACGGCACCGCGCCGATCCGCGATCGCGAAGTGAGCACGACCGACCTCGAAGCGGTACTGAACTCGGCCTGCGCCATCGCCATTCCGGCCGATCGCAGCGTGCTCTACCGCGAGCCGCAGGAATACCTGATCGATGGCCAGGAAGGCATCCGCCATCCGGTCGGCATGTCCGGCGTGCGTCTGGAAGCGAACGTGCATCTGGTCACCGGCGCGGCGAGCGCGATCCAGAACATCACCAAGTGCGTCAACCGGTGCGGCCTGCAGGTCGACGAGTTGCTGCCGGCCGCAGTGGCATCGGCATGCGCGGTGCTGACCGACGACGAGCGCGAACTGGGCGTATGCATGGTCGACATCGGCGCCGGCACCACCGATATCGCGATCTACACCGGCGGTGCGCTGCGGCACACCGCGTCGCTGTCGATCGGCGGCGATCAGGTCACCGCGGACATCGCGTATCTGATGCGCACGCCGACCGCGCACGCGGAGGAACTCAAGGTGCGCTACGCCTGCGCGCTGGCGCAACTCGCGCACGCCGAGGAGACGATTCAGGTGCCCAGCGTAGGCGATCGTCCGCCACGCCGGCTGGCGCGGCAGAACCTCGCCGAGGCGGTGCAGCCGCGCTACGAGGAAATTTTCGAAATGGTGCAGGCCGACCTGCGGCGCAGCGGTCGCGAGGAAGAGGTGCGCGCCGGCATCGTGCTGACCGGCGGCGCGGCACGCATGGAAGGCGCGTTGGAACTGGCCGAGGAGCTGTTCCACATGCCGGTACGCCTGGGCACGCCGCAGCATGTGACCGGCTTGGCCGATGTGGTCGCCAGTCCCACGCAGGCGACCGGCGTGGGTCTGTTGCTGTACGGCAGCCGGCGCAACGGCGCGCATGCGACGCCCAGCGGCAGCGGCCCGTCGATGGTGAGCGGTTTGTGGAGGCGGATTTTGACCTGGATCAAGGGCGAGTTCTAGTTTTGCCGTCAGAGCCTGCCCCCGAAATGCTTTTGATCGGGGGGGGAGGACGGCAGAAACAACGGAGCAGGGAATGCTCTTGTTGAAAAGTCCGGCACGGATGCCGGTGTGTTCTTTGCCGTCAGGGAGGACGGCAAGAGTAACGGACGGACCGGATCAGGAAGGTCGCGGGTCCGGAAATGGTAAACATCAGGCAGTAAAACTCTTTGCGGAGGATGGAAAATGTTCGAATTCGTTGAAAAAGCGGCACCCAGTGCCGTCATCAAAGTGATCGGTATCGGCGGCGGCGGCGGCAATGCGATCAGCCACATGGTGCAGTCCAACGTCGAAGGCGTGGAATTCGTCTGCACCAATACCGATGTACAGGCGCTCAAAGGCAGTGTCGCGAAGTTCACGCTGCAACTGGGTGCCAATGTCACCCGGGGCCTGGGCGCGGGCGCGAATCCCGAAGTCGGCCGTCAGGCTGCGCTGGAGGATCGCGAACGCATCGTCGAGATATTGCAGGGCGTGGACATGGCCTTCATCACCTGCGGCATGGGCGGCGGCACCGGTACCGGCGCGGCGCCGGTCGTGGCCCAGTTGGCCAAGGAGATGGGCATCCTGACGGTGGCGGTGGTCACCAAGCCGTTTCCGTTCGAAGGCCGCCGGCGCATGCAGGTCGCGCTGAAGGGCATCGAAGAGATCGGCCAGTACTGTGATTCGCTGATTACGGTGCCGAACGAAAAACTGCTGACCGTGCTCGGCCGCGACGTCAGCATGCTCAATGCGTTCAAGGCCGCCAATGACGTACTGCTTGGTGCGGTGCAGGGTATCGCCGATCTCATTACGCGGCCGGGCCTGATCAACGTGGACTTCGCGGACGTACGTACGGTGATGGCCGAGATGGGTATGGCGATGATGGGTTCGGGCGTTGCCAAGGGCGACGATCGCGCCGTGGCCGCGGCCGAGGCGGCGATCAACAATCCGTTGCTCGATGATGTGGATCTGGCCGGCGCCTGCGGCATTCTGGTCAACGTCGCCGCCGGTTCGAACCTGACCATGCGCGAGTTCGACGACATCGGTCAGGTCATCCATGGGTTCGCCAGCGAAGATGCGACGGTTGTGGTCGGCACGGCGCTGGATCCCGAGCTCAAGGACGAGGTGCGCGTCACCGTGGTCGCAACGGGTCTGAAGCACGTCGCCGCCGCGCGCCAACAACCGCAGCCGGTGATAGGCGGATTCGCCTCGCGCAAGCCCAATAGCGTAGCGCCGCGACCACCGATACGTGTCGTGCGTAATGCAACCACGAACCAGATCGAGGATTACTGCGAGCCGGTTGCTCCCACGCCCAGTCGCGCGGCCGCTCCGCCGCCCGTCGATGCGCAGGAGGACTATCTGAAATTCGACCCCAAACGCATCATAGACATCCCTGCGTTCTTGCGCCGCCAGGCGGATTGATCTGCAGGGGCTCCATCCTCATATTCCCGCATCGTAAGTCCGCCGATGCGGGGGCGGTTCCGCCGGCGCTTCGAACACGCCGGCAGGATCGCGTGCGAGTGAGGATAAGGACGCCCAGCGGTAAACGTTCAAGGAAAGATGGCCATGACAGAGTTAAGGCATTGCGAACTGGCGAGAGGTTCCACGGTCTAACTCTGACAACATGTCGCAGGGCAAACGCTGTTGTGTAAAGACAACATGCTGTGGGTTACGTGCATCATTTAACTTTTCTCTTCGGATTTCCTGTGCTAAACTCACTAATGTTTTGTCAACTTCTGTCTCGACTTCAACTCCTGCCCTAGGGGTCCACACATAAAAATGATCAGACAACGCACGCTCAAAAACGTGATCAGAGCGACGGGCGTGGGTCTTCACACGGGTGACAAGGTGTATATGACCTTGCGGCCGGCTGCGGTCGATACCGGTATCGTGTTTCGCCGTGTCGACCTGGCACACCCAGTGGATATCCGCTCCTGTTGCAAAAACGTGGGCGATACTCGCCTTTCCACCACCTTGGTCAGGAATGGTATCCGCATTGCGACGGTCGAGCATCTGCTCTCGGCGATGGCGGGACTGGGTATCGACAACGCCTATGTCGATCTTTCCGCCCCCGAAGTGCCGATCATGGACGGCAGCGCCGGTCCATTCGTATTCCTGTTGCAATCGGCCGGCATCGAAGAGCAAGCCAAGGCCAAGCGGTTCATCCGTATCAAGAAAACGATGACGGTACGCGATGGCGACAAGTGGGCGCGCTTCGAGCCGTTCGATGGTTTCAAGGTCGGTTTCTCGATCGACTTCAACCATCCGATGTTCACCAAGCGCACCTCCACCAGCGAGATCGACTTCTCGACGACCTCGTTCGTCAAGGAAGTCAGCCGCGCACGCACGTTCGGTTTCATGCGCGACATCGAAATGCTGCGCGAGAAGAATCTCGCCTTGGGCGGCTCGATGGACAACGCGATCGTGCTGGACGATTACCGCGTGCTCAACGAGGACGGCCTGCGTTATGAGGACGAGTTCGTCAAGCACAAGATTCTCGATGCGATCGGCGATCTGTACCTGCTCGGACACAGCCTGATCGGCGCGTTCTACGGCTACAAATCCGGTCACGAGTTGAACAACAAGCTGTTGCGCACGCTGCTGGCGGACGTATCGGCTTGGGAAGAAGTGAGCTTTGAAGACGAAAGTTCCGCACCGATCTCCTACGCGCACCCCGCGCAGGCGGTCTGAGCATTCGTTATCATTCGTTATAAAGAAGAAAGGCTTTCATCGAAAAGCCCGGTAAGAACGGAAGTCGCCCCGGCTTCCTGAAGATCATGCGTCCGGATCGGTAGCCATGGACGCCAGATCAAGATAAAGGGCCCGCAGTTCGGGGTCTGCAAGAGTATCGGCGGCTGCGCGCAAATGGCGGGCGGCAACGGTAGAAAGCGGTTTTGGCTTTGTCGGTTCCTGGGGAACGGTCGGCAAGGGTGCCACTTTCACGGCGAAGTGTTCGACCGTGCCGCCCAAAGCGGCGCGGGCTGCGGCCAGCAAGGCGGCTTGATGAAGCCGGATACGACTGGCCCAGGCTGGACTCGACGCCAGAAAGATGATCCGCCCATTGCGGAAGTCGGCGAGACGTGTCTCGCGGGCGACCGCAGGGGGTAAGAGTTGGCGCAGTCGTTCATCCAGTTCGTCCAGCGCGCGTGCGCGTTTCGCGATCGCGTCCAGGCCGATGCATTCCGCTGCGGGTTTGGGGCCGCACGTGGAACTGGAAGGTCGATGGCGACGTGGCGACATGACGAACGCAAGCAGAGCCTTTCACAACATGAACATTATTATTATCCGCAATACGCGTACTGCGCCATGGCGTATCGATTTTGCCAGGCGCCGCAATCGGCTACTGGCGTATTCGCTGGCGACGGTAGGTGCGTTGCTGTTCGTCGCGTTGGGCGCCGCCTCCACGCTACTGGTCGACCATGTACGTATTCGCGAACTGAGCGAAGTGGTCGCCATGCGTACACAAATCACCACGGCGCGTGCGGAACTGGAGCAGATCGACGGCCACTCGCGCCATGATCTGGACGCGCTCGCGTTGCAACTGGGCCAGTTGCAAGCACAGGCCACGCGCCTGAATGCACTCGGCGACCGGCTGACGCAGGTCGGCAAGCTCAACGATGGCGAGTTCAATTTCTCCTCCGATCCGGCGCTGGGCGGCCCCGAAGATGCGTTGTCCGGGCCGCGCGAAGGACTGCCCCTGCAGGACAACATCCAGCGCCTGCGCGCCGAATTCGACAGCCAGGAAGCGCAACTGAGCGTGCTCGAAAACCTGCTGCGCGACCGCAAGATCGACAACAACCTCGTGCCCAGCGGCAGGCCGGTCGCCGAGGGGTACCTCTCCTCGGGATTCGGTGAGCGCGCCGACCCGATCGACGGTCATGCCGGCATGCATCTGGGCCTGGATTTCGACGCCCCCTTGGGCAGTTCCGTGCTCGCGGTCGCCGATGGCGTGGTCACCTTCGCCGGCGAACGCAGCGGTTACGGTAATGTCGTGGAAATCGATCATGGCAACGGCTACATGACGCGCTATGCACATAATTCGGAGTTCGTCGCGCAGGTCGGCCAGCCCGTACATGCCGGCGATACGATCGCCAAGGTCGGCTCGACCGGACACTCGACCGGTCCGCATTGCCATTTCGAGGTCTGGTACAACGGCCATGCCGTGAATCCGCTGGTCTACGTGAAGACGGCCCGCGCGAATCGTGCGTAGGCGGTGGCGATGCGGGCCATTCCGAACACCCAAGTGGTGTTCTTGCAGAGCTTGAAACCGCGCGCCACGCACACATCTGTTTCTAATTATGCCCAGGCCGCCTTATCATCGCGGCCCCGCCGTTGGCGAACGAACGTGGCGGAAAGCGGACTCACCCTGGTTGAACTTCCCGGCAGTACCGCCCAGGGCAGTTCGCGCCGTATTCGTTTTTCAATTGAAGACTACTCATGCTCAACAGTGTCCTGACGCGCATTTTCGGCAGCCGCAACGAACGCGTGCTGCGCCAGCTCGGCAAGTCCGTCGCAAAAATCAATGCGCTGGAACCGCAGGCCCAGGCGTTGGCCGACGCGGAACTGCGTGCCAAGACCGCTGAGTTCCGCCAGCGCCTCGCCGATGGCGCGTCGCTGGACAGTCTCTTGCCGGAAGCCTTTGCCACCGTGCGCGAAGCCGCACGCCGCGTGCTGGGCCTGCGCCATTACGATGTGCAACTGATCGGCGGCATGGTGCTGCACATGGGGCGCATCGCCGAGATGCGCACGGGCGAGGGCAAAACCCTGGTCGCCACGCTGCCGGTGTATCTGAACGCGCTGGAAGGCAAGGGCGTGCATGTCGTCACCGTGAACGACTATCTCGCCAAACGCGATGCGGCATGGATGGGGCGGGTCTACGGCTTCCTGGGCATGAGCGTCGGCGTGGTGTATCCGGGCATGGATCACGCCGACAAGCGCGAGGCGTATGCGGCCGACATCACCTACGGCACTAACAACGAATTCGGCTTCGACTATCTGCGCGACAACATGGCGCTGTCGAAGGATCAGCGTTACCAGCGCGGCCTGCATTATGCGATCGTCGACGAGGTGGATTCGATCCTGATCGACGAAGCGCGCACGCCGCTGATCATTTCCGGTCCGTCCGACGAATCGCCGCAGCTTTACGTCAAGGTCAATCGCATCGTACCGCGTCTGACGCGCCAGGCGACCGAGCCCAAGATCGGCGAGCCTCCCGTGCCGGGCGATTACTACGTGGACGAAAAGCAGAAACAAGTGCATCTGTCCGAAGAGGGCATGGAACACGCCGAACAGCTATTGCATGCGGACGGCATCCTCGGTGAGGACGAAGGGCTTTACGATGCGCAGCACATCATGGTCGTGCATCACCTCAACGCGGCGCTGCGCGCGCACGCGCTCTACCAGCGCGACGTCGAATACATCGTGCGCGACGGCGAGATCATCATCGTCGATGAGTTCACCGGCCGCACCCTGCCGGGGCGCCGCTGGTCCGACGGCCTGCATCAGGCGATCGAGGCCAAGGAAGGCGTGCCGATCCAGCGCGAGAACCAGACGCTGGCGTCGATCACGTTCCAGAACCTGTTCCGCATGTACAAGAAGCTGGCCGGCATGACCGGTACGGCCGATACGGAAGCCTACGAATTCCAGTCGATTTACAACCTCGAAGTCGTCGTCATCCCGACCCACCGGCCGATGGTCCGCAAGGACGAGCCGGATGTGGTATTCCTGAAAACCACGCCAAAGTTCGAGGCGATCATCGAGGACATCAAGGAGAGTTACCAGCGCGGCCAGCCGGTGCTGGTCGGCACCGCGTCGATCGAAATATCCGAACTGTTGTCCGGTCTGCTGAACAAGCGCGGCATCGCGCACGAAGTGCTCAACGCCAAGCAGCATGAGCGCGAGGCGCATATCGTCGCGCAGGCCGGGCGTCCAAAGGCGATCACGATCGCCACCAACATGGCCGGCCGCGGTACCGACATCGTGCTCGGCGGCAGCCTCGATGCGGAATTGAATGCCTTGCCGGAAGAGACGCCCGCGGACGAACGCAAGCGCATCAAATCGCAATGGCAGCAGCGCCACGACGAGGTGGTGGCGCTGGGCGGCCTGCGCATCGTCGGTACCGAACGTCACGAATCACGCCGCATCGACAACCAGTTGCGCGGCCGCTCGGGTCGTCAGGGCGATCCGGGATCGAGCCGTTTCTACCTGTCGCTCGAAGACAATCTGATCCGCATCTTCATGGGCGAGGGCGTCGCGCGCCTCATGCGCATGTTCGGCATGAAAGAAGACGATGCGCTCCAGGATAAATTAGTCAGCCGGCAGATCGAGAAGGCGCAGCGCAAGGTCGAGGCGCACAACTTCGACATCCGCAAGCATCTGCTCGAATTCGACGACACCGCCAACGACCAGCGCAAGGTGATCTACGAGCAACGTAACGAACTGCTCGACAGCGAGAACGTCGGCGAAACGGTCGCCGACATCCGCCGGGACGTGTTCACCGACCTCGTGCGCCGCTACGTGCCGGCCGAATCCGTGGACGAACAATGGAACATTCCGGGGCTGGAAAACGAGCTTGCCGGCGAATTCGGTTTGCAGATGAATCTGAAAGCATGGCTCGAAGAACAGTCCGAGGCGGATGCCGAGGATGTGCTCGAACACGTGCTCGGCGGCGCGGATCGCCTGTTCCGCGAGAAAGAGGCCCTACTGGGTTCCGAGGTCGTACGCGGCCTCGAAAAGCACGTGATGCTGTCCGTGCTCGACAATATGTGGAAGGAACATCTGGCGAGCATGGACTATCTGCGCCAGGGCATCCACCTGCGCGGTTTCGCGCAGAAGCAACCCAAGCAGGAGTTCAAACGCGAGGCGTTCGAACTGTTCGAAGGCATGCTCGATCGCATCAAGCACGAGGTAATACAGATCCTCGCGCGCGTGCGCATCCGTAGCGAAGAAGAAGTCGAAGCGATGGAACGTCAGCAGCGCCAGCAGGCCGAAGCGCAGGCGCGCGCGATGCAATTTCAGCACGCCGAAACCAGTGGCATGGCGGCGGATGATTCCGCCGACGCAGCAGCGGCCGCAGAGGCGCTACCGGCGCTACCGGTGCGGCCGGGCACGGTACATCGCAGGGAGCCGAAGGTCGGCCGCAACGATCCGTGTCCGTGCGGATCGGGCAAAAAATACAAGCAATGCCACGGAAAAATTGCTTGAGTGCCGGCGAGCCGTGATATGGCCTCACGGCTGCATGTCGTCGCCGGCATACTGCGCGATACGCAGGGCCGCGTGCTGCTCGCGCAGCGGCCGCCGGGGCGTCATCTGGCAGGACTGTGGGAATTTCCCGGCGGTAAATGCGAGGACGAGGAGATACCGGTCGATGCGCTCGCGCGCGAACTGCGCGAGGAAATCGGCGTCATCGTGGAGTCTGCGCGCCCGCTGATCGCGATTCCGCACCGCTATCCCGAAAAAGACATTCTGCTGGATGTCTGGCACGTGTCCGCGTATTCCGGCATTTTGCTGTCGCGCGAAAGCCAGCGGCTGGCCTGGGTGGAGCAGGACGCATTGGATGATGTGGACATGCCGGCGGCCGATCGTCCGGCGATTACGGCGCTGCGCCTGCCGGAGCGTTACCTGATTACGCCGCCGCTGCCGGTGGAGGCTGCCGATGCGATCATGCAGGGCATCGAACGCGCCTGCCGCAAAGGCATCCGCCTGATCCAACTGCGTCTGCCGGACTGGCCGCTGGAGCGTATCGCCAGCATCGCCCGCACCGCGCGCAATCTGTGCCGGATTCACGGCGCGCAATTGCTGCTCAATACCGATTGGAAGCTCGCCGGCATCCTCGGCCTGGATGGAGTGCACCTTCCCGCGCGCGTCGCGATGGAATTGAACCGGCGTCCACTGCCGGCGGATCGATGGGTCGGCGTGTCCTGTCACGATGCCGGCGAACTCGCGCATGCGATGCACATCGGCGCCGACTTCGCCACCCTATCGCCGATCTTCGCGACACCCGGTCACCCGCAATCGACGCCGATGGGTTGGGAGCGTTTCAGCGAGTTGGTCGCCGAAGCAGCGCTGCCGGTATTCGCGCTGGGCGGTCTGGAAGGCGAGGATGATATCGAGAGCGCGCGCATGTCCGGCGCGCAGGGCGTTGCCGCGATACGGGGGTTTTGGTAGAAGCCTGGCCGATCACGCGACGTTATCCAGAGGCAAATGGATCAGAGAAGGGCGTCGGCTTGGATCGTTAGGCTCCATCTTGGCGATCCGGAAACCGACAGAAAAACCAACGCCCGCAAGGAGCCAGACGACAGCCGCGACGATCTCGAAGGTGTTGTGCAGTTCCGGGCGCCTGACCGCGAGCACGGGGAGGAGCAATGCCCGCACAAGGCAAATAGTGGCCATGACGACAAGGCCCAGGCGCTGGAGCGGTGGGCGCCTGACCATCCCAACCGCCGATGCGGCATAAAAGGCGCATGTGCCGATTAGCCCGGCAATGACCAGACCGCCAACCGGTGTGAGCCAAGTTCCTTCCCGTGCGGAGGCAACAACGCTCGGCGGCACATGGAAGAACTCAAGCCACGAGGGGCCGGCAAACAACGCACCCACGTGGATGACAACACCGGCGAGGGCGATCAGCATGGCCAAATGAACCCAACGGGTGCTTGAGACTTTCATTGCAGGGCCTAACGCCAAAATTAACCGGCGCCGAAGGCGTCCGGGTTGAATGCAATGTTAGGCGCCTGTATAGGGGGTAGATTAAAACCATGCCCCAAGCGGATGACTATATCACCAGGCCCAAGAGTTACAGTTTTACCATTAACAACTACGGGAAGCCAACTGGGTTTGCTGTTCATTTCGTCCGTATCAACCACTATAAATTCACCGAAAGCCTCACGAGGCCACGGAAGTTGGATTACATCGGAATCTGGGTGTATCTGATGTGATTCGCAGAACGCAAGGCACTTGATTGCGCGATCTAACTGGCGTTTGGCTTCCAGGAATTCTGAATGTTCCTTTTCTGTACGCAATTTTTTGACAATGAGATTCTGTTGCTCTCGAAGAAATTGCATTACTACATCAAATTTAAGTGGATGCTTCATAGGTCTTTGCCTGCCTAACGCATGAATTAACCGGCGCGCGTCAGCGCGTCCGGGTTTAAATGTTAGCGAAGTAATCGGCCCGGACGTGCCGAAAACCGTTCCGAAAGAAAGTCGCTTGTATCTGATGCTGCTTATACAAATCAACAAGTTAGGCGCGAGTCTCTTGAGAGGCACTCGCAGGCAGATGATATTTTTCGCCTTCGCCAGGAAACTGTGGTTCATAAGTAACTCCTGCCTTGTGTAATGCCGTCATTGCCCGAAATGCGATGGTTGCCAAAATTTCCTTTGCGCCTGGCGCAACATTATCAGGGATTTTTCGCCACTCATTTGCAATGAACGCGATTTGTTCTGGGGACAGCCAAAGAGCAATTCTGCCCTTTGCTACTTCGTCATCTGGTTGTGTTGGATTCATTCGAGTAGCCTAACGCCCGAATTAACCGGCGCGCGTTAGCGCGTCCGGGTTGAATGCAATGTTAGCGAAGTAATCGGCCCGCTGCCGCAAATCGTGCCGAAGAAACTCTTTGCGGCCTCGTTGTGGCAAGGTGGAGTGTGGCACCGCAGAAGACCGAAA
>JAISPQ010000019.1 GCA_031274955.1 Rhodanobacter sp. | reverse complement strand
CGGGATGGGCCGGATGCGCTCGATCGGGCATGGAATACCTTGCGTGCCGCGCGCCCGACTGCGGTGAATCTGATGTGGGCGCTGGACCGCATGAAGGCGGCGATCGTGCGCGGCGCTGGCGCCGATGACCTCGCACGTGAGGCACAGGCGATCCAGGACGAAGACCTCGCCGCGAATCGCCGCATGGGCGAGCTGGGCGCGGCGCTGCTCGGAAACTCTATCGGCGTGCTTACGCACTGCAATACCGGTTCGCTCGCCACGGCCGGTTTCGGCACGGCGCTGGGGGTGATCCGCGCGGGCGTTGCCGCGGGGTGTATCCAGCGCGTGTTTGCGGGCGAAACCCGGCCGTGGCTGCAAGGCGCGCGGCTCACCGTGTGGGAATTGTTGCGCGATGGCATTCCGGCGACGCTGATCGCGGACTCGGCCGCGGCGCATCTGATGAAATCCGGGGCGATCCAGTGGGTGATCGTCGGCGCCGACCGCATTGCCGCAAACGGCGATACGGCGAACAAGATCGGTACGTATCAACTCGCGATCGCGGCGCGCCATCACGGTGTGCGTTTCATGGTGGTCGCGCCCTCATCGACGCTCGATATGGCGACCGCAAGCGGCGAAGACATCGACATCGAGCTGCGCACGCCGGACGAATTGTTCGGTTATGCGGGACAACGCACGGTGGTGCAGGGCGCGCACGCATGGAACCCGGTGTTCGACGTGACGCCCGCCGCATTGATCGATGTGATCGTCACCGAGCGCGGCGTGATCGAACGTCCGGATCGCGCGCGCATGGCCGCCGTGTTCGGCGGCGCGTGAGTGGCACTGCGTCGGCAAATCCTGTTGTTTGCGATCAGCGGCGTGCTCGGCTTTTGCGTGGACGCCGGTATCGTGCAGTTTCTCGTGCGCGGGTTCGACATGAATCCCTATGGTGCGCGTGTGCTGTCGTTCCTCGCCGCGGCGACGACAACCTGGGGATTCAACCGCCGCTACACCTTCGCCGGGCACGGCGATGGCGGCAGCCGGCATCGCGAACTGTTGCGCTACCTCTTCGCGATGGCGTGCGGTTTCGCACTCAACTACGGCGCCTATGCCGCGTGCGTGGCATTCTGGCCGCTGGTGTGGCAGTGGCCGGCGATCGGCGTAGCGGTCGGCTCGGTGGCTGGTGCGCTCGTCAATTTCCTGAGCTCGAAATACTGGATTTTCAGGGCGCCCAAGGCGCCGGTTGCCTAATACACATCCGTAAGTATCCAAACGCATAAAAAGCGGGAAAAAACCGCGGTTTCGCAAGAGATCGTGATATAATTTCCTGCTGAATTTTTGAACGTCTCCGGCCTATCGGGCTGGAGGTCCGGTGGATCGGTTCGACCATCCCGCACGCATGGGGTTTCCGACTTCCTTGCGGGTGGCCGCCGGACTGCTCGCAGGATCGGGCAATCACGCGATTCCGTCGTTCGTACATGAATCCTTAAGGAAGTCGCCTGATGGCAGAGCTGGCCAAAGAAATCATTCGCGTCAATATCGAGGACGAGGTCAGGAAGAGTTATCTCGATTACGCGATGAGCGTGATCGTCGGACGCGCGCTTCCCGACGTGCGCGATGGCCTGAAGCCGGTGCATCGGCGCACGCTCTATGCGATGCACGAATCGAACACGGTGTGGAACCGTGCGTATGTAAAGTGCGCGCGCGTGGTCGGCGATGTGATGGGCAAATACCATCCGCACGGCGATGCCTCGATCTATGATGCCTTGGTACGCATGGCGCAGGATTTTTCGATGCGCTACCTGCTGATCGACGGGCAAGGCAACTTCGGCTCGGTCGATGGCGATCCGGCCGCGGCGATGCGCTATACCGAATGCCGACTGGACCGCCTCTCGTCGGAGCTGCTCGCCGACATCGACAAGGAAACCGTCGATTTCCAGCCGAATTACGACGAAAAGGAACTGGAACCCAGCGTCCTGCCGACGCGCGTACCGAATCTCTTGGTCAACGGATCGACCGGTATCGCGGTCGGCATGGCGACCAACGTGCCGCCGCACAATCTCGGTGAAGTGCTGACCGCGTGCATCGCGCTGATCGACGATCCGGAACTGGGTTTCGACGACTTGCTGCGTCTGGTGCCGGGGCCGGACTTCCCGACCGCCGGCATCATCAATGGCGCGGCGGGCATCATCGAGGCGTACAAGACCGGCCGCGGGCGTATTCTGGTGCGTGCGAAAACGCAGATCGAAAGCGACGACAACGGCCGCGAGACGATCATCGTCTGCGAACTGCCGTATCAGGTGAACAAGAAGCGCCTGATCGAAGCCATTGCCGATCTGCACAAGGAAAAGAAGATCGAAGGCATTGCCGCGGACGGTCTGCGCGACGAGTCCGACAAAGACGGCATGCGCATCGTCATCGAAGTGCGGCGCGACACCGCCGCCGACGTGCTGCTCAACAACCTGTTCCAGCAGACGCAGTTGCAGGTGACCTTCGGCATCAACATGGTCGCGCTCGTCGACGGACAACCGCGCACGCTGAGCTTGCGCGAGGTCCTGGATGCGTTCATCCGCCATCGCCGCGAAGTGGTCACGCGACGCACGATCTTCGATCTGCGCAAGGCGCGCGATCGCGCGCATATTCTCGAAGGCCTCACCGTCGCGCTGGCCAATGTCGATGCGATGATCGAACTCATCAAGACCTCGGCGACGCCGGAAGAAGCCAAACAACGCCTGCTGTCGCGGCGCTGGGAACCCGGCCTCGTGCGGACGCTTCTGGCCGCTGCGGGCGCGGATGCATCGCGTCCCGAAACGCTCGATCCGAACGTCGGCCTGTCCGCTGCGGGCTACCAGTTGTCCGAGACACAAGCGCAGCAGATTCTCGAAATGCGCCTGGCACGTCTCACCGGGCTGGAGCAGGAAAAACTCACCGACGAATACCAGCAACTGCTGCATACGATCGCCGGGCTGATCGAGATTCTCGAAAATCCCGATGTATTGCTCAAAGTAATCCGCAACGAATTCGTCGAACTGAAAGAACAATACGCCGACGCGCGCCGCACCGCGATCCAGTCCAGCCAGGAAGACCTCGACGTACTGGATCTGATCGCGGCCGAGGATGTCGTCGTCACGCTCTCGCATGCCGGCTACGCCAAACGCCAACCGGTGAACACCTATCGCGCGCAACGTCGCGGCGGCAAGGGACGCATAGCGACCGCGATCAAAGAAGAAGATTTCGTCGAACGCCTGTGGGTAGTCAATACGCACGACACCCTGCTCGCGTTCACCAGCCTGGGTCGCGTGTACTGGCTAAAGGTGTACAAAATTCCCGAAGCCAGCCCGAACTCGCGTGGTAAACCCATCGTCAACCTGCTGCACCTGGAAGAGGGCGAAAAGGTACAGGCCGTATTGCCGGTGCGCGATTTTTCGCAGGATCATTTCGTCTTTTTCGCCACGCGCAAAGGCAAGGTGAAGAAGACGCCATTAACCGAATTCGCGTTCCAGTTACAGCGCGGCAAAATCGCGATTGGTCTGGATGAGGACGATGCACTGGTCGACGTGCAACTGACCGACGGCACGCGCGACATCCTGCTGTTCGCCTCCAACGGCAAGGCGGTGCGCTTTGCCGAAGCAGGCAAGGCCGATGCCGGCAGGCTCGATGAATCCGACGAGGCGGACGATGACGATACCGAAGACGCCGCCGAGGAAGGCAAAGGCGGCGTGCGTCCGACCGGCCGCGCTGCCGGTGGCGTGCGCGGCATGCGCCTGGCCGAAGGCGAGACCGTGGTCAGCCTGATCGTCAGCGATGGCGACGATGACATCCTCACCGCCACCGAACGCGGCTACGGCAAGCGCACACCGCTCGCCGACTATCCGCGCAGGGGCCGCGGCAGGCGGGGTGTGATCGCAATTCAGTGCTCGGAGCGCAATGGTGCGCTGATCGGTGCGGTGCAACTGGGCGATAACCACGAACTGATGCTGATCTCGAATCAGGGCACGCTGGTGCGCACGCGGGCGAGCGAAATCGCGCGGGTCGGCCGCAATACGCAGGGCGTTACGCTGATCCGGCTGCCGGCCGATGAGGCGCTGGTCGGCGTGGTGCAGGTCGAGGCACTCGATGACTCGGCGTAGGCAGTTGTGTGGAGAGCAAGTAATCTGTCCGGTTTCACTGGATACCCGAGAGCTTGTCTAAGAGGGTGTTTATAAAAACAATATGTGCCATTGCCCTGGCAACTGAGAATCGTTGGGGTAATGGTCGGAAGCTCCCACTTCGACAGGCTTTTGGGCCAAGATTTCAAAGTGATTCACCTAAAATTCCTCAACTACACGCCGAATGACCAACGCCAAAAAATATAATTCCGGCCGTTCAAGAGCGCGGAACAGATTCTTCATATAACATATTGTTTCCTGATTAGCCCCGACCCTCAGCCATGGAAATTGGTCGCCAGTCGCAAATTCGGCTCCGCACAAGGCGTGCAGAGCACCATCGCGCGCAACAACCGAGGCAGCATTTTGGCGAGA
>JAISPQ010000009.1 GCA_031274955.1 Rhodanobacter sp. | reverse complement strand
CCGGACGTTATCTGCCACAACGCCACCAGCATGAACCATCTCGAAACCTTCGAGACTGCACGCAAAACCAATGTCGATGGTGTGACGGAAATCCTCCGGATTATTGCATGCGGGCGGCCCAAGGCGCTTAATTACGTCTCTACTCTCTCAGTATTTAGTATGGTTGGCCATGAGGGCGCGCGTCGAGTCGATGAATTTACATCAATTGAGTTGGAGCGCCACACCTCTACAAATGGTTACGCGAGCAGTAAATGGGTGGGCGAACAACTGGTTCAGCTCGCGATGCAGCGCGGCTTACCCTGCAATGTGTATCGGCTCGGCTTGATCACCGGTGACGCCGAGCTCGGTCGTTACGACGAACAACAAACGTTCCACCGGCTGTTGGAAAGCTGCATTCGCATTGGTGCGGGATTCGAAAAATCCAATTATGATCTACTGGCCACTCCAGTCGATTATGTTGCCCGCGCCTTGGTCAGGCTTGGAAATGATCATTCACGAGGCGGCAGTGTTTTTCACCTTTCCTCAATGAATATTACTCCGATAGAAACTATCTTCGCCCTTTACAATCAGGTCGCCCAACCGCCTTTAGCCATTCTCTCATACCGAGAGTGGCTTGATCGTATCCGTGAACGTTCTGTGGCAGGAGAAGTCCTGCCGATCTTGCCGCTGCTTCATTCCATTCTCAATATAGATGACAGTATGCTAGAAACCTTTATGGTGGAACATGAACGAGTAACCCTCCGCTTCGACTGCACACACACACAAAGCAAGCTCGAACAGGCGGGTATAGTCATGCCACCATTCAATGCTTATCTGATGAGTACTTATTTACAGGGCATGTTGCTCGCCAATCCAGAATTGAATACTCTGATAAAAGCCGTTTATACTCCGTCTGACTGTGTCAGTGGATAAATATTTTGTTGCCGGTAGGGTACTAGAGTATTTTTGATCCATATAATTACATTGATCTATACTAAAGATGGCAAGGGCGCGTTACCCGCTGGAGTACACGCATACGCATGTATGCCCGGCCTGCCAAAGTTTATGAAGCCCATCCGATCAACGTCCCGGTTCACCTTTTTATCGCTCAAGACGACCACACCGATGAGCCCCCATTGGATTGGGGCAAGGTTTTGCCTGCTGCTCAATGAAACCCGCTGATCTGGCCTTGCTCGTACCAGCCCTTCGATGCGTTCACGGCTTTCACCACCAGTAGCATCACCGGCACCTCAACCAGCACGCCCACGACGGTCGCCAGTGCCGCGCCCGAGTGTAGGCCGAACAGGCTGATGGCGGCGGCTACGGCCAACTCGAAGAAGTTGCTCGCGCCGATCAACGCCGAAGGGCAAGCGACGGCGTGCTTTTCCCCGACGCGCTTGTTCAGCCAGTAAGCCAGCGCGGAATTGAAAAACACCTGGATCAAGATAGGCACGGCCAGCATGGCAATGACCAGTGGCTGTTGGATGATGGCCTCGCCCTGGAAGGCGAACAGCAGGATCAGCGTCAGCAGCAGCGCGGCTATCGACCACGGTCCGATCTTGCGCATGGCGCGGTCGAAGGCGGCTTGCCCTCGCGCAAGTAAATGCCGCCGCCAAAGTTGCGCAAGAACGACCGGTACGACGATGTAAAGCACGACCGACATCAGCAGCGTGTTCCACGGCACCGAAATCGAAGAAATGCCCAGCAGCAGCCCGACGATGGGCGCAAAGGCGACGATCATGATGGCATCGTTCAAGGCCACCTGCGACAGCGTGAAATACGGATCGCCGTGCGAAAGCCTGCTCCACACGAACACCATCGCCGTACACGGCGCGGCGGCCAGTAGAATCAAGCCGGCGATGTAGCTGTCCAGTTGCTCGGGCGGCAGGAAGGGTGCGAACACCTGACGCACGAACAGCCAGCCGAGCAGCGCCATCGAGAACGGCTTGACCGCCCAATTGATGAATAGCGTGACGCCGATGCCGCGCCAGTGCGCCTTGACCTGATGCAGCGCGCCGAAGTCGATCTTGACCAGCATCGGAATAATCATCACCCAGATCAGCAAGCCCACCGGCAAATTGACCTGTGCCACTTCCATGCGGCTGATCGTCTGAAATACGCCATGCCAGCCTTGACCGAGCAGGATGCCGGCGACGATGCACAGGGCAACCCACAATGTCAGATAGCGTTCAAAAATGCTCATCGGTGGTTGTGCACTTGAGATTACGGATAGGCATACAGGGGTTTCCCCCGCAGCAGTTCTCGGTGAGGAAGGCCACCAGGTTGCTCGCGGTCGAGAAGTTGGCCGTATAGATCACGAAGCGTCCTTCCTGATGCGAAGTCGCCATGTCGGCGTGCGTCAGTTCTTTCAGGTGAAAGGACAGCGACGAGGGCGGAATACCCGTCGCTTCGCTGATCTTACCGGCGGCCATGCCGGCGGGGCCGATCTGGATAAGCAGCCGGAACACCGCGAGGCGGGATTCCTGGGCAAGCGCCGCCAAGGCGGCTACAGCATCTGATGTGTCCATATTTCAATAGTATTTGAAATGTGGAAACAAATCAAAATTTCTTGACTGGAATCGGACCGCCCCCATCGGCAATACCGCCCAGCAAGCCGCCCTTCACCTGAAAACCCACGTCAGACAAGGCCTTCGGCGATATTTGACCGGGCAGTGGTGTCGCGTCAAGAATGCGGCGGGTGGTCGTCGGGTGTCGCTGGTCAGACGGTTGCGAGCGTCAGATGCCCAATCGGCTCGGATGTCGGTCGCACCTTGATCTCAATGTCGTAGCCGAGGCGATTCAGGCAGTCCATCAACTTACGCTCGGACAGGTGGGTGAAATCGCCGTGCATCATGCCCGATACCTTCGGTTGCGGGATGCCCATGCGCCTCGCCGCTGCTTGTTGTGTCACCCAAGGATCGGAGGTGCCATCAATCGAACGGCAGCGTACCTGGTGGCGCCTGCTGCACGGTCGTCAAGGTCGTGCGGATGTGGTCTTCCAGCGCGAGCGCGGCGCGGGCATCGGCGCGGCGCATGGCGGCATCGAAGATGCGCGTGTGCTCGGCATGTACGTCACGCTGGCTGTCGTCAAGGCCGATGGACACGTGGCGGTAACGCTCGCTGTGTTGGGACAGCATGTGCAGCATCAGGCGGGTCCAGGGAGTGGCCGCCACCGAAATCAGCGCCTCGTGGAAGCGCCGGTTGTGTCCTTCCCAAGCGCTGCGTTTTTCGATCGATATGGGTTGTTCCCACGCTGACAGCGCTTGGAAGCTCAAACGTACGCGCTCTTCCCACACGGCGTCGCCGTGCCGGATGGATTCGCGCAGCGCATCCACTTCGATCAGAATCCGCAGTTGCGTGACATCTTCCAGATCGGCGATCGACATCGGCGTGACCCGAAAGCCGCGCTGCCCCTCGGCGACCACCAGCGCATCGCTGACCAGGCGGGTAAGCGCTTCGCGCAGCGTGCCCGCGCCCACGCCATACATGTCCTTGAGGTGTTCGACGCGCAGCTTGACGCCTGGCGGGTAGCGACCTTCGATAATGTGTTGGCGCAACTGGCGATAGGCTTGTTCGCCCAGGGTACGCACGGGTGTTGGGGCCGGTTTACCGGGCGTGGCGTGCGCCGTATCGGTCGGCACGATCGTTTCCAGTGGAGGAATCGGCAGGGCGATGCTCATGCGTGCTGACCTTCCGGATGCTGCTTGCGGGTCAGGCGGTAGCTCAATTGCGCACGGGTGAGTCCGAGCAGGCGTGCGGCGGCGGCGAGGTTGCCATTGGCGCGTTCCACGGCCTCGCGCAGCAGTGCATGTTCGAGCCCTTCGACCCCTTCGCCACATCCTTGTAGTTGGTCGAGCAGTGTGTGGCAATCGATCGGCATGGTCGGGCTCGCGTTGATCTGTCCGAGGCGATCGACCGTTGCGCCGCCCGGAGAGCACATGCCGGGGAACAGATCTTTGGCATCCAGCGGACGGTTCGGCTGCGCGAAGATCACGGCTCGTTCGATCAGGTTTTCCAGTTCGCGTACATTGCCCGGCCAGGCACGGCGGCGCAGCGCCTCGCAGGCGTGATCGGTCAGCGCGGGCGTGCGTTTGCCGTGCAGCATGGCGAAGCGTTCCAGCATCGCGCGGGCAAGCGGCTCGATATCGTCCTGGCGCTCGCGCAGCGGCGGGATCGCCACTGGATAGACGTTGATCCGATAGTAAAGGTCGGCGCGAAAACGCCCTTCTTGCACGGCCTGTGCGAGGTCGCGGTGGGTGGCGGCGACCAGACGCACGTTGATCTTGCGGCTTTGCGTCGCGCCCAGGCGCTCGATCTCGCCCTCCTGAATCACGCGCAGCAGTTTGGCCTGGATGTCCAGCGGCAGTTCGCCGATTTCATCCAGAAAGAGCGTACCGCTTTCGGCTCGTTCGAAGCGGCCCGGCCGTGCCGTATGCGAGCCCGTATACGCGCCTTTTTCCGCACCGAACAGCTCCGATTCGATCAGCGTATGCGGAATCGCCGCGCAATTGACCGCGATGAACGGGCGGTCGGCGCGCGGGCTCAAGGCATGCAAGGCGCGTGCGAAGCGTTCCTTGCCGACGCCGGTCTCGCCGGTGAGCAGTACCGTGACGCGGGTTGGCGCGGCGGTTTCAAGCAAGGCATAGGCCGAGCGCAGCGCGGCGGATTCGCCGATGAAGCGTGTCCGGTTGGCATCGGGGACGATGTCGAAACGCAGCGATTCGGCGCCGCTGGGGAGCGCATCGATCGCATACGGCAGCGCTTGGGCTTCGAACCACGCCAACTGTTCCTGTGCGTCGGGCCATTCGTCGATCGGCTTGCCGACGATGAAGCAATGCGAGTCGTTCATGCCGGCGCACAGGGTTTCCTTGAACAGGATCGTATGGCCCATGAAGGCGCTGGTGTACCCGGAGGCATAGCCGATCAGCATCCAGCACACCGGCTCGTTCTGTGGGCCGAAGTGGCGCTTGTGCATCTCGGCTTCCCACGAGTGCTCCCACCGGTACTCGGCGTAGAACTGCCCGGAGGCCGGATCGGCCTCAAAACGGACCGGCGTGACGTGTACCGCGCCTTCGAGCATGTGCAACTGGGGGCCGACCGCGAACATCTCATGAATCGGCGCATTGCCGCGAATTTCACGCGCCAGTGCCGCATCGCGCTCGCCGGCGGCAAAGCCTGCGCGGGTGAACGCCCGTCGGGTCTGGATGGGGCCTGCGCCTTCCATCAACTCGCGGCGCAAGACGCCTAGCGCCGCCGCATGGATCAACAGCATGCGCTGTCCGGCCAGCCAGATGCGGCCGTCGTTGGCCGAGAAGTGGATCAGACGGCGCAGGTCGGCGTCGGTCGGGGGTGTGGTGGCGGGCTGCATCGTGCTTCCTTTATCGAGATTTGTTCTCTATGGGAAGTGCTGGTTCAAGCGTGGCGCCTTGTCATCATTTCATAAAACGCTCTAAGTGACATCATCAAATGATCAAAAGATGAGCGCGGAACAGGGCTTTCAATCCGTCTTTTTACCGCCTTTTTGCTTAATAGGACATCCGTTAAATGGGAGTTCGGTGACCCAGTGGGCTGTTGGTGCCCGTCTTTTCATTAAATTATCGATAATTTTGGTCTCGTTCAGCATTGTATCGGAGAGGATGGCACGGATCGTGCATTGTTGTTCCCACGCAGAGGAAACAGCGACGTTCATGCATCGACAAACGCCCCCCACCGAACCCTTCGACCCCGAGCGGAAGTTCATCAGGGTGACGAGCATCCATGCGCGCGGATTCGTCGAGTTCGAGTTTTCGATCGGTGATCCGCAGTTGTTCGTGGAGATGATCTTGCCGCGTGCCGAATTCGAGCAGTTTTGCCGCGATCAGCACGTTCAGCCCACGCACGGCGCGCTGCCGCAGGCCGCCGCGGGCAGCGCCGAGCACGAGTGGGACTGGAGTCTGCGCACGGCACGTGAGCAGCGCTTTCGACGCGAGTCCTGACCCGCACCCCCACCTTCTTCAAGGCCATCCAAAGGAGATCCACCAGCATGCAAATCGATCTGAGAACCGTCAGCATCACCCCGCTGCGGCAGACGTTCAACCACATCGCCGATCGCCTGGGTGCCGACAAGGCGGCTTCACGTTATATCGAAGCGACGATGGACGTGCAGGCCAATGCCAATTTCCACTATCGGCCCACCTGGGATCCGGCCCACGAGTTGCACGACACGGCGCGCACCCAACTGGTGATGAAGGACTGGTACGCGCTGAAGGATCCGCGCCAGCTCTATTACGGCAACTATACCCAGGCACGTGCGCGTATGCAGGAAACCGCCGAGGCGGACTTCATGTTCGTCGAAACGCGCGGCCTGACCGAGCGCTATGACGCTGCCACGCGCCGCATCGCGTTGGACTTTTATCTGCCGCTGCGCCATGTGGCCTGGGGCGCCAACATGAATGGCGCGTCCATGTGCGCCTACGGCTATGGCACGGCGATCACCCAGCCGTGTTTGTACGCCGGCATGGATCAATTGGGCGTGGCCCAATACTTGAGCCGGCTCGGCCTGCTGCTGGGCGACCAGGGCGATCTGGAAGCCGCCAAGCACGCCTGGTTGGAATCGCCGGTATGGCAGGGCTTGCGCCGCTTGGTGGAGGACACCTGGGTGATGCAGGACTGGTTCGAGCTATTCGTCGCGCAGAACGTGGCGCTGGACGGACTGCTGTTCGGTTTGGCCTACAAGGAGGTGGATGCGGTGCTGACGGACAAGGCCGGTCCCACCGTGTCGATGCTCACGCGCTTTCAGGCCGAATGGTTTGAGGACGCCAAGAAGTGGGTCGATGCCGTCATCAAAGTCGCCGCTGCCGAAAGTGCCGACAACCAGGCCTTGCTGTCGCGCTGGTACACCGCTTGGCGCGACCGCGCGGCAGGTGCACTGCGCCCGGTGGCGGCCATCGCACTGGCCCAGGCGGGGCAGGGCGCGCTAGAGCGTGTGACCGCCGCGCTCGATGCCCGCATGAGCAAGGCGGGCCTGACGGTCTGATCCCCCCACTGAAATTCGCATAAGGAAGGACAACATGTCGAACGTCTTCATTGCGCTGCAGAAGAACGAGGAAACGCGCTGCATCATCAACGCCATCGTGGCCGATAACCCGGACGCCATCATCAATGAGCAGCCGGCCATGGTCAAAATCGACGTACCCAATCGCATGGTGATACGCAAGAGTACGGTCGAGGAAGAAATGGGGCGCGACTTCGACCTGCAGGAACTGCACGTGTACCTGATTACGCTCACCGGCCACATCGACGAGACCGACGATGAGTTCGTCCTGAGCTGGACGCATTGAACCTTAGGAGACAAGCACCATGGATATCAAAGTCAACAAGAAGCTCGGTCTGAAGGAGCGCTACAACCTGATGACCCGCGATCTGGCTTGGACACCGACCTACCAGGCGTTCAAGGACGTCTACCCGTACATGCAGTACGAGGGCATCAAGATCCACGACTGGGACAAATTCGAAGACCCGTTCCGCATGACGATGGATGCCTACTGGAAATACCAGGCCGAAAAAGAACGCAAGCTCTACGCCATCATCGATGCCTTTACGCAGAACAACGGCCACCTGGGCGTGACCGATGCGCGCTACATCAATACGCTCAAACTGTTTCTGACCGGCGTGTCGCCGCTGGAATACATGGCGCACCGCGGCTTCGCGCACGTTGGCCGGGCGTTTCCGGGTGCCGGCCCGCGGGTGGCCTGCCTGATGCAGTCGCTGGATGAGATCCGTCACGCGCAGACGCAGATCCACAGCATGTCCAACTACAACAAGCACTACAACGGCTTCCAGAACTGGCGCCACCAGCACGATCGCGTGTGGTACTTGAGCGTGCCCAAGTCGTTCTTCGACGACGCGATCACGGCCGGGCCGTTCGAGTTCATGATCGCGATCGGCTTCGCCTTCGAGTACGTGCTGACCAACCTGCTGTTCGTGCCGTTCATCTCCGGCGCGGCCTACAACGGCGACATGGGCGCGATGGCGTTCGGCTTTTCGGCGCAGTCCGACGAGTCGCGGCACATGACGCTGGGCCTGGAAATCATCAAGTTCATCCTGGAGCAGGATCCGGACAATCTGCCCATCGTCCAGCACTGGATCGACAAATGGTTCTGGCGCGGCTACCGCGTGCTGACGCTGGTGGCGATGATGATGGACTACATGCTGCCCAAGCGCGTGATGAGCTGGAAGGAAGCCTGGGAGATTTACGCCGAGCAAAATGGCGGCGCCCTGTTCGCCGATCTGGCGCGCTATGGCGTCAAGGCGCCGGCCGGCCTGGCGCAGGCGTGCAAGGATAAGGATCACCTGAGCCATCAGGCCTGGAACGTGTTCTACAACTACGCCGCGGCGGCGCCCTTCCACACCTGGGCGCCCAGCGAAGCTGATATGAAGTGGCTGTCCGAGAAGTACCCCGACACCTTCGACAAGTACTACCGCCCGCTGTGGGAACACTACGCCAAGGAGCAGAAGGAGGGCCGGCGCTTCTATAACACCACGTTGCCGATGCTGTGCCAGACCTGCCAGATCCCCATGTTCTTTACCGAGCCGGACGATCCCACCAAGGTGGCCTATCGCGAAAGCGACTACAAGGGCGAGAAGTATCATTTCTGCTCTGATGGATGCAAGAACATCTTCGACCACGAGCCGGAGAAGTACATCCAGAGCTGGCTGCCGGTGCACCAGATTTACCAGGGCAACTGCTTCTGTCCGGATGTCGATCCGAGCAAGCCGGACTTCAACCCGCTGGCCGAAGTGCTGCGCTGGTACAAAATAACCTGGGGTGAGGACAACCTCGATTACGCCGACTCGCCCGACAAGAAGAACTTCGAGCAGTGGCGCGTGCAGGCCACCGGTAATTGATCGTCAGGACACGAGGAGAGAGATATGGCTGTTACCGCAATTGGGGCCTACGAGTTCGCGCCCAAGGATTCCGTCGACAAATTTCCCGCGCCGCTGCTGTACGTGTGCTGGGAAGACCACAAGATGTTCTGCTCGCCGTTCGCGGTACCGTTTCCACCGACGCTGAAGTTCGGCGACATGTGCAAGGGAGCGTTTCCGGGGATTTTTGGGGCGCATCCGGACTTCGCCAAGGTGGACTGGGACCAAACCCAATGGTTCAAATCGGGTCGGCCGTGGCGGCCTGATATGGACAAAACGCTGGCCGAAAACGGCCTGGGCCACAAGGATGTGATTCGCTTTCGCACGCCCGGATTGACAGGGTTGAGCGGATCGGCATTCTAAAAGTCGTGACTTGATGAGTTACCAGCTCACCATCGAACCCCTCGGCCAGACGCTGGACGTGGCCGAGGGCCAGACCATCCTCGATGCGTCCTTGCGTGCCGGCATCTACCTGCCGCACGCGTGTTGTCACGGCCTGTGCGCGACCTGCAAGATCCAGGTCACGGACGGCGAAGTGGAACACGGCATGGCCAGCAGCTTTGCGCTGATGGACTACGAGCGCGACGAGGGTAAATGCCTGGCCTGCTGCGCCACGCTGGAGTCGGACGTCACCATTGAGGCCGAGATCGAGGAGGAGCCCGATGCGCAAAACCTGCCGGTGTGCGATTACACCGGTGTGGTGTCGCGTATCGAGAATCTGACGCCCACCATCAAGGGCGTGTGGATCGGGTTGGACGAGCCGATCCGCTTCCAGGCCGGGCAGTACATCAACCTACGCATTCCGGGTGACGCGGCGCCGCGCGCGTTTTCCATCGCCAGCGCGCCGGCGCAGAACAACGAAATAGAACTCAACATTCGCCATGTTCCCGGCGGCAGAGGCACAGGCTGGGTGCACCAGCACCTCAAGGCGGGCAACCGCGTGCAGTTTTCCGGCCCTTATGGGCGCTTCTTCGTGCGCACCAGCGCGCATCAAAAAGAGGGACTGGGCTATCTGTTTCTGGCCGGCGGTTCGGGGCTGTCCAGCCCGCGCTCGATGGTGCTGGACCTCATGGCCGGCGGCTGCGAGCGGCCGATCACGCTGGTCAACGGCGCGCGTAGCCAGGACGAGCTGTATCACCACGACGAGTTCCTGCGCCTGGCGGGAGAGCACCCGAATTTCACCTACCTGGCGGTCTTGTCGGGCGAACCCCAGGGCAGCCACTGGAAGGGCGCGCGCGGCTTTGTGCATGAAGCGGCCAAGGCGCATTTCAACAACGACTTCCGCGGTCACAAGGCTTATCTGTGCGGTCCGCCGCTGATGATCGACGCCTGCATCACCACCTTGATGCAGGGGCGCTTGTTCGAGCGCGACATCTATACCGAGAAATTCGTCTCGGCCGCCGATGTCCAGCAAATCCGCAGTCCGCTGTTCAAGAGAATTTGAACCCATGACGGCCTACACCATCCTGATCGAAGACACCGGCGAAAGCTACCGCTGCGCGGACCACCGCAGCGTGCTCCAGGGCATGGAGGCGCTGGGCAAGAAAGGCATTCCGGCCGGCTGTCGCCAAGGCGGATGTGGCGTGTGCAAGGTGCAGGTCGCGCAGGGGAGCTTCTCCAAGCGCGTGATGAGCCGCGAGCACGTCAGCGCCGAGGAAGAAGCCATCGGCTGCGTGCTGTCATGCTGCATCAAACCGACCAGCGACTTGCGCCTGAGCGTGATCGGAAAAATGAAAAAGAACGTCTGCCGGACGGTTGAGCCGGCCGGCGTTCGACCTGTTTACTCAACCTGATCAGAAGGAGACGTGCAAATGACAATGACGGGTGTTTTGCGTCCGGGCCACGCCCAGATTCGTGTGCTGGACATAAAAGAATCGATTCCTTGGTATACCGATGTGATGGGCCTGGTGCCGATGGGGCAGGACCGGCAGGGACGTGCCTATTTCAAGACGCGCCAAGAGCACGATCACCATAGCGTGATCCTGCGTCAGGCCGACCGCGCGGGCTTGGATTTCTTCGGTTTCAAGGTGCTGGACAAGGCCACGCTGGATGACCTGGAGAAAAACCTCCGGGCGCATGGCGTGGCGACCGAGCGCATCCCCGCCGGCGACCTGCTGGAAACCGGCGAGCGCGTGCGCTTTACCCTGCCGACCGGGCATGTGATCGAGTTGTATGCCGAAAAGAAAGACGTAGGCAACGCCATGGGCTACACCAACCCCGAGGTGGACGTGATCGAAGGCAAGGGCATCTGCCCGGTACGCATGGATCATGCGCTGCTCTACGGACCGGACATCGACGGCAACCGCGAACTGTTCCAGAAAGCGCTGGGTTTTTCGCTGGTCGAGCGCGTCAAACTGGAAGACGGCCAGACCGACCTGGCCCTGTGGCTGACATGCAGCGCCAAGGCGCACGACATCGCCCTGGTGCGTCATGCCGAACCGGGCAAGCTGCACCACGTGGCCTTCCTCCTGAGCACTTGGGAGCAAGTGCTGCGCGCGGCCGACATCATGAGCAAGCACCGCGTTTCCATCGACATCGGTCCGACCCGTCACGGCATCACGCAGGGCACCACGATCTACTTCTTCGATCCGTCCGGCAACCGTCTGGAAACCTTCTGCGGCGGCTACGACTTTTACCCGGACATGCATCCGGTCACCTGGACCTGGGACGAAGTCGGTGCGGGCATCTTCTACCACGACCGCAAGCTCAACGACGCTTTCCTGACGGTCGTGACTTGATGAAAGACTCCGGCAACAGCGTCGAGCAATGCGTCATCACCGCCCAAGCCGCCTTGAAGGCGGTGCAGGCGGCGGTGGCGCATGCGGGCACACTCGGCATCCGCGTCAACATCGCGGTGGTCGATCCGGCCGGGCTGCTCGCGGCGTTCGTGCGCATGCCCGGCGCGCCGCTGCATTCGATCGGGATCGCACAGGACAAAGCGTACACGGCGGCCAGCTTCGGCCTGCCGACCAGCCGCTGGCATGAGGCGCTCGCCAGTCACTCGGAGGCGGTGCGCCAAGGCTTGCCGCTGCGCCCGCGCTTCGTCGCGTTCGGCGGTGGACTGCCGATTGTCGAAGGCCGCCAGTTGATCGGCGGTATCGGCGTGTCCGGCGGCAGTGAGTTGCAAGACCAAGCCTGCGCGCAGGCCGGGCTGCAGGCGATTGGCCTGGATACGCCTTAAGCGGACCGCACAGCATGCATTTCATTGATCTGAACAATAAGTGGGGAAGAAGCAGAGCCTGCCCCCGAGGGGGCTGAGGGAGCAGGGAGAGCAGGGAGCAAGGAGCACAGGGAGCAGGGATCGCGGGGAGTAGAGCAGGGAACAGGGAAAAGCGCGCTTTTCTCCCCTCTCCCGCAAGCGGGAGAGGGGAGCGTTTTTTTCATCATCCAGGGTGACGCAAACCGCCCTGATCGTTAAAAGCATTATGCAAGACTGAAAACCATGAGCACGACAAACAACCCAGCCGACACGCACGCCAGCGTGCGACAGATTCACCATTTCATCGACGGACAATACCGCGCCAGCGAACGCTGGTTCGACAAACGCTCACCGATCAACCATGCGCTGATCGCGCAGGTCGCCCAGGCCAGCCGCGCCGACGTCGATGCCGCCGTGCGCGCGGCGCGCGCGGCGTTATCCGGTCCGTGGGGGCAACTCTCGGTAGCGCAGCGCGTGGATCTGCTCTACGCGGTGGCCGACGGCATCAACCGCCGCTTCGACGATTTTCTGCAAGCCGAGGTCGCCGACACCGGCAAACCGATGAGCTTGGCGCGTCATATCGACATCCCGCGTGGCGCGGCCAACTTCAAAATCTTCGCCGATGTCGTCAAGAACGTACCGGGCGAATACTTCGAGATGACCACGCCCGATGGCGCGGGCGCGATCAACTACGCGATGCGCCGCCCCGTCGGCGTGGTCGGCGTGGTCTGCCCGTGGAACCTGCCGCTGCTGCTGATGACCTGGAAGGTCGGCCCGGCGCTCGCGTGCGGCAACACGGTGGTGGTCAAACCCTCCGAGGAGACGCCGCAAACCGCCGCCTTGCTCGGCGAGGTGATGAACGCCGCCGGCATACCGCGCGGCGTCTACAACGTCGTGCATGGCTTCGGGCCGGATTCGGCGGGCGAGTTCCTGACCACCCATGCGGGCGTCAATGCGATCACCTTTACCGGCGAGACGCGCACCGGCGCGGCGATCATGAAGGCGGCCGCGGACGGCGCGCGCCCGGTGAGTCTGGAAATGGGCGGCAAGAACGCGGCCATCGTGTTCGCCGACTGCGATTTCGACGCGGCGATCGAAGGCACGCTGCGCTCGTGTTTCGTCAACTGCGGGCAAGTGTGCCTGGGCACGGAACGCGTCTATGTCGAACGGCCGCTGTTCGAGCGCTTCGTCGCCGCGCTCAAGGAAGGCGCCGAGCGCCTGCGCCCCGGACATCCTGAAGCCGCCGACACCAGCATCGGTCCGCTGATCAGCCAGGAGCATCGCAACAAGGTGCTGGCGTACTACCGCAAGGCCGCCGAGCTGGGCGCGACCGTGGTCACCGGTGGCGGCGTGCCTCAGATGCCGGATGATCTACGCAACGGCGCATGGATACAGCCGACGATCTGGATCGGGCTGGGCGACGATTCGCCGATCGCGCGCGAGGAAATCTTCGGCCCGTGCACCCTGATCATGCCGTTCGACACCGAAGCCGAGGCCATCGCCCGCACCAACGACAACCTCTACGGACTCTCGACCGCGATCTGGACCAACAACCTCGCGCGCGCGCATCGCGTGGCGGCAGCCATCGAGGTCGGCATCGCCTGGGTCAACTCCTGGTTCCTGCGCGACCTGCGCACCGCCTTCGGCGGCGCCAAGCAGTCCGGCATCGGCCGCGAAGGCGGCGTGCATTCGCTGGAGTTCTATACCGAGCTTAAGAATGTGTGCGTAAAACTTTGATCCTGAAATGAAACGGGCTGGTCAAATCCGCACAATGCGTCACCTTTGCGCCACCTTGGATAATGAAAGACCAGGGAGCAGGGAGTGGGGAGCAGGGGAAGAGCAAAAGCGTTGCAGCGTGAGGGTTTTTGCTTTTTCCCTGCTCCCTCAACCCCGCTCTTTCACGCTAAGCCAGCGTAGCTGGAGCCAAACCGATGAGATATTCTGGCTTATCCAACAGCGTCATTCCCGCGTGCTTCTGGCGGGAATGACGAAGTGGGGAGTGCTTTCGCAAGAATGACGAGCCGCTTTTTCCCCGTCTTTGAGGCTGTCGCAAAAGGCTTTGGCAGCCTTGCAGGTTGGCAAAAAAAGCGCTGTCATTCTACGCGGCGCTACGCGCCGTCGCAGAATCCCCGCTTCCTCGACCCTAGCTTCTTTCACGTTAACCTCTGTCATTTCTGCCAACAGTGAAGTCATAAGAGACCATGGAACCTACATTGATCACTACGCTGGGCGACCGCCTGTACGACGCCCTCTGTGCGCGCGAAACGCTGACCCCGCTAACCGAGCAATACCCGGACCTGTCGATCGAAGACGCTTACCGGATCCAGCAGCGCTTCGTGCAGCGCCGGCTCGACGCCGGCGAGACGATCGTCGGCAAGAAAATCGGTGTGACCTCGCAGGCGGTGATGGACATGCTCGGCGTCTATCAGCCCGATTTCGGCTATCTGCTATCGGGCATGGTCTACGGCGAGGGCGAGCAGATTCCGCTCAATACGCTGATCCAGCCCAAGGCCGAAGGCGAGATCGCGTTCGTGCTCAAGCGCGATCTGCTCGGGCCGGGCGTGACCAACGCGATGGTACTGGCGGCCACCGAATGCGTGATGCCGTGCTTCGAGATCGTCGATTCGCGCATCCGCGACTGGAAGATCAAGATCGGCGATACGGTGGCCGACAACGCCTCGTGCGGCGTGTTCGTACTCGGCGACCGGGCCGTGAGCACGCGCAGCGTGGATCTGGCGACATGCGGCATGGTGCTGGAAAAGAACGGCGAAGTGATCGGCACCGGCGCGGGTGCGGCGGCGCTGGGCTCACCGGTCAATGCGGTGGCGTGGCTGGCCAATACGCTCGGGCGGCTGGGCATTGCGCTCAAGGCGGGTGAGGTCGTGCTTTCCGGCGCGCTGGCCGCGATGGCGGTGATCCGCGCGGGCGACAACTTCCGCGTGTCGATCGGCGGGATCGGTGCGTGTTCGGTGCGGTTTGCCTAAAAACTAGTTAGGCTGAAAACATGAATACCTTCACATTTGAAGCAAAGTGTGTGGCGGTTGAACATCCTGATGGTGTTTGCCATTTGGTTGGGTTCGCCGATAGTAAGTTCAACACCAAAACTTATTTCATGCTTCAGCGAGATTTTGAGGGCGTTTCCGATGAGCAAGAAATTGAGCTTGGCATGGACAATTACCATATCGAGTGGTGCGGTCAAGAAAACTCAGGATATGGCGGTGTTTCTCAATTTGTGCTCAGTCAAGGAGGCGCAGAGATCGCTTTCGCACTAGATGGCGTGGAGAACCTGAACGGTATGGAGCGTCTTTCCATTTCTTTTCAGTTAACATCCTCTGAGTATGCAACATTGCAAGAAGCGCTTGGCCACATTTTTCGAGGTAGCGGCTGCTTGGTTGTGGCCAGCGCCTCTCAAGAAACTCGCACATAACTTGCTGATTTGTATAGGCAGCATCAGATGCAAGCGACTTTCTTTCGGAACGGTTTTCGGCACGTCCGGGCCGATTACTTCGCTAATATTGCATTCAACCCGGACGACTTCGCCGCCGGTTAATTTTGGCGTTAGGCTTCACACGAGGACACTCCAATGATTCAGTGCGACAATTTAGCAACACTGATCTACTCCACGATTGCGAGTGTTGGCTCAAATTGCTGGATATATGTCAATCGCGGAAAATGGAAAAACAATCCTCATACGGCACAATTTTTCTTTATCGACGAAGATGAAGTTGATGCCTTGCCAGAAAATGAGATATATGAAAGCGAAGCTGGCCCACATCTGCCAATTAAACTACACGAGCTTGATCTTTATCCGTGGTTCGAGAGCCAAACTTTAGTTGGGGTCATTGAAAATGCGTCTATTCCACAAAATCCAAGCCAAGAAGAAATCGAAAGATTCATTCTTGCCGCAAATCATTATCGAGAGTACGACGACTTCTATGACTATCCATCGGCCTCTCAAGAAACTCGCGCCTAACTTGTTGATTTGTATAGACAGCATCAGATGCAAGCGACTTTCTTTCGGAACGGTTTTCGGCACGTCCGGGCCGATTACTTCGCTAATATTGCGTTCAACCCGGACGGCTTCGCCGTCGGTTAACTTGGGTGTTAGACTGTCCCGCAATCAACATTAAGTATTAGGAGGCCACATGCAACACCCCACTTTAGGGAATCTGCAAGAAGATGAAGGAGCTGTCATTGGCTACCTTTTATTGAATGGTGCGAGCATTTCTCTCCGCGTCGATCCTGACGAAGTATCCATCGACCAAGCTCTCTCTCTTGCAACAACCATTGCAACCTCTTTATCTGAGTATGATCGTATATCAAAGGATGTGATAGTTAGAGACCTTCTCGAAACGTATAACTCAAATTGGAGTTCATACGATGAAACCCAAGAGGATGGGAGCATCAAAACTGTCGCCAATCCAGAACTTAGTCCAGATGAGTTTAAAAGTAAATTGACGCTATATTCAGTAAGCATTAGGGGTGATAGTTGTGTAGACTTATCGTATGAAAATGATGATCTTTTTTGGGGTCACAATATCAGCGTTTCGTCTTCTGAGGGCGCAGATTTTGCAAACTCGGAGGCCGAACTCTTTGGGTAAGTTGACCTCTCAAGAAACTCGCGCCTAACTTGTTGATTTGTATAGGCAACATCAGATGCAAGCGACTTTCTTTCGGAACGATTTTCGGCACGTCCGGGCTGATTACTTCGCTACATTGCATTCAACCCGGACGGCTTCGCCGCCGCTTAGCCTTGGCGTTAGGGGGTAACAGTGAGGTCGTTGTCTGTACAGGTTCAACCAGAGCGCTCGCCTGGCATTGACATGATCGAGGTGGCTGAGCTTTTTCGCAGCCTTGTGAGTCGCATTGACCTTGTTCGTCATCACTCTTTTGACAATGGTTACGACAATGGCGTCTATTACAACTTCACTTTTGGTACTGAGCGTCCGGCAGAACTTTGGACAGTCATGCAAGAATCAATTTTTCAGGTTCCTGCGCATAAAGCACACATGGCTGCCGCTGCAATGGCCATGTGCTCCAGTGAGCAAGGCTGGGAAGACTATGTACAGCTCTACCATTGGGATCCAGAAGTTCCGGTTGTCTCTGCGGTTACCCCCTAATATTTCATTCAACCAGGACGCGCTAACGCGTGCCGGTTAATTCTGGTGTTAGGCTATCTACATCATCCATTAACGCAAAGGAGAAAACTTAGTGAAATACGATGACGCTTCGTGGCACTATGGCGGTGACTTTCCGAAAAATCTTCCCAATGAAGCTGGTGCAACGCACATCGGAATGTTTTTGGCTTGGATGCTCCTCAACGGATTCGCCAGTGAAGAATTGGTTGAAGATGCGGAGGAAGAGATTGGTTCATTGAAAAAAAGATCAATCACAGGGGCGAGTTTTTTAATAGAAGTTCTCGACGAAAAACTAACCGACAATGATTTCAATGACGATGGAAACGCATTTGCAAAGGCATATTACGAGGGCAAAGACAACGATAGCCGGTACATCGATGATTATTTTGAGGCTTTCGGAGTTAATGTAAAATCATTGTACGAAGTGCCCGACACTTGGGAGAACTATGAAAAACTTTCCACTCGGGTTGGGGAGCGTTTTTCAAAATGGAATTCTGATGGTCGGCCTGAGTACATCTAACGAATCGAAAGCCTAGCATTGATTCAACTCGGATGTGTTGCGCGCGCTGGTTAATTCTTACGTTAGGCTGTCCACAACATTTGTCTTTCACCACTCTTATTACATCAAGGTTTCAACATGTCACGTATTGAACTAGAGTCAATCATTACCTGCCCGGAGTGTGGCGCTACCGCGCAGGAAACCATGCCCACCAACGCGTGCCAGTGGTTTTATGAGTGCAAGGCATGTCACGTGTTACTCAAGCCGTTGCCCGGAGACTGTTGTGTATTCTGCTCATATGGCACAGTTAAATGCCCACCTATTCAGCAGGGTAGTTCTTGTTGCAATAATCGTTGCGCCTGACATTCAACCCGGACGGCTTCGCCGCTGGTTAATTTAGGCGTTAGGCTGAATGAAGAGAATTATGGAAGCTATAGAGAAGTCAGCAGTTGATGTCCTTAGGTCATTCTTTAAGGAGGTTGATGGCTGGAACGTGAAACAAAGTAAAATCTACACCGCCGAAGGAGTTATCCCTTCTGTTTTGGAGAAAGCAAGAAGTGATCTGGCAGTGATCTATAAAAACTATGTAACCCCCAGAGAAAGAAAAACTGGAAGGTTGGCGACATTGGGCGCAAGCTCACTTCCTGTGCACGATGAGAAAGATGAAACCATCACATCAATAGAGCAAGTTTCAAAGAATAAAATTGTTATTCATACTGCATGGAAAGAGCCGGCCCTTGGTTTTTATCATGAAAACAGGCGATATACCTTGACTTTCAGAAATAAAAAATGCCTGCTCGATAAAATGGAGAGATTCTCTTCAATGAAAAATAAATGGATAAATGAACCTTTATAATCAAGGTGCGCTAAATGGGTGTTTTCTATCAGGTGCCTAACATTTGCTCAAGGCGGACGACATCTTCGTGGTGGTCAGGCGGGTTGTGATGTTGAGCTTGGTTTCAAGGTCGAGGTGTAACGTGTACTCTAACGATCATGGCGTTTGTGTCACTCTGGATGATGAAAGAAACGTCCCCCATTTGTCATTCTGCGCGGCGCGTAGCGCCGTCGCAGAATCCATACGGATTTGGATTCTGCGACTACGCGGAGCCTCGCTCCGCTACGCGCAGAATGACGCAGGGAGTGGATTGCGCTCCCTCGCCCCCCCGATCAGAAGCGTCTCGGGGCAGGCTCTGCTTCTTTCACGCTAGCGATATAACGTTTGTGTCACCCTGGATGATGAAAAAACGCTCAAAAATTCTTGCGCAACCGTTTCCTACCTCGTCATTCCCGCGAAACGAGGTGGGCGGTGTCTTCGCGAGGGATAAGCGCGCGTTTTCCCTGCTCCCTGCGGTTATTTCTGTCGTCCTCCATGACGGCAAAGAACAAACCGGCATCCATGCCGGACTTCTCAAAAGGGCCTTCTTTTTCCCTGCTTCCTCAAAAAGGATAACTCCATGACTCAAAAAATCCGTTGCGCGCTGATCGGTCCCGGCAATATCGGCACCGATCTGCTCGTCAAACTCATGCGTAGCCCGGTACTCGAACCGGTCTGGATGGTTGGCATCGATCCCGAATCGGATGGTCTGAAGAAGGCGCGTGAGTTCGGCCTGAAGACCACCGCCGAGGGCGTCGATGGTCTCGTACCCCACGTCAAAGCCGATGAGGTGCAGATCGCGTTCGACGCGACCAGCGCCTATGTCCACGCGGAAAACAGCCGCAAGCTCAACGCGCTGGGCGTGATGATGATCGATCTCACCCCGGCCGCGATCGGGCCGTATTGCGTGCCGCCGGTGAATCTGAAAGAACACATCGGCAAGCGCGAAATGAACGTCAATATGGTCACCTGCGGCGGCCAGGCGACGATTCCGATGGTGCGCGCGGTCTCGCGCGTGCAGCCGGTGGCGTATGGAGAAATCGTTGCCACCGTGTCCTCGCGCTCGGCCGGCCCGGGCACGCGCAAGAACATCGACGAATTCACCCGCACCACGGCGGGTGCGGTCGAGAAAGTCGGCGGCGCGAAGAAGGGCAAGGCGATCATCATTATCAATCCTGCCGAGCCGCCGCTGATCATGCGCGATACCGTGCACTGCCTGACCGAAAGCGCGCCCGACGAAGCGCGCATCACCGAGTCGATCCACGCCATGATCGCCGATGTACAACGCTATGTGCCCGGCTACAAGCTGGTCAACGGCCCGGTGTTCGACGGCAACCGCGTATCGGTCTATCTGGAAGTGGAAGGACTCGGCGACTACCTGCCCAAATACGCGGGCAATCTCGACATCATGACCGCCGCCGCCGCGCGCACCGCCGAAATGTTCGCCGAAGAACTGCTCGCGGGCCGCATCGCGCTGGCGCCGGTGCGAAGCGCTGCGGCGTGAAGCCGTGCATCTTACGAAGCCGTGCACCTTACGATGAAGGAATAACCATGAACCTGAAAGGCAAACGAATCACCGTCCACGACATGACGCTGCGCGATGGCATGCACCCCAAGCGCCACCAGATAACGCTCGAACACATGCGCAGCATCGCCATGGGCCTGGACGAAGCCGGCGTACCGCTGATCGAAGTCACACATGGCGATGGCCTGGGCGGCGCCTCGGTCAACTACGGCTTTCCCGCGCATAGCGATGAGGAGTATCTGGGCGCCGTCATCCCGTTGCTCAAGCGGGCCAAGGTATCGGCGCTGCTGCTCCCTGGCATCGGCACGGTCGATCACCTGAAGATGGCGCACGCGTTGGGCGTGCGCACGATCCGCGTCGCTACCCACTGCACCGAGGCGGATGTGTCCGAACAGCACATCAAACTCGCGCGCAAGCTCGACATGGATACCGTCGGCTTTCTGATGATGAGCCACATGAACAGTCCGGAAGGGCTGGTCAAGCAGGCCAAGCTGATGGAAGGCTATGGCGCCAACTGCATCTACATCACCGATTCGGCGGGCTATATGCTGCCCGAGGATGTGACGGCGCGCCTGTGTGCCGTGCGTGCCGCGCTCAACGCCGAGACTGAGCTGGGCTTTCACGGCCACCACAATCTGGCGATGGGCGTGGCCAACTCGATCGCGGCGATCGAAGCGGGCGCGAACCGGATCGACGGCGCGGCGGCCGGCCTGGGCGCGGGTGCGGGCAATACGCCGCTGGAAGTATTCGTCGCCGTGTGCGAGCGGATGGGCATTGAGACCGGCGTGAATCTTGCCAAACTTCAGGATGTGGCCGAAGACCTCGTGGTACCGATGATGGATTTCCCGATCCGCATCGATCGCGACGCGCTCACGCTCGGCTACGCCGGCGTTTACGGCTCGTTCCTGCTGTTCGCCAAACGTGCCGGTCAGAAGTACGGCCTGCCGGCGCGCGACATTCTGATCGAACTGGGCCGGCGCGGCATGGTCGGCGGACAGGAAGACATGATCGAAGACACCGCATTGACGATGGCCAAGCAACGTCAGAGCGGCGGTAAAGAAACCCAACGGAAAGCGCTCGCATGAAACTCTCGAACGACCTCATTGAATCGCTGGCCCGGCAACTCGACGACTGCGCGTTGCAGGTGCAGGATACGCTCAAGATCACCGAGGCCCACCCGGACATGGATTGGGACGACGCCTACGCGATCCAGGACGTGCTACGCGCCCGGCATTTCGCGCGTGGTGCACGGCTGATCGGCTACAAAGCCGGCCTCACCTCGTACGCCAAGATGCAGCAGATGGGCGTGGATACGCCGGTGTTCGGCTTTCTGCTGGATATCTATTCGCTGCCGGACGGCGGTCAATGCCAGACCGGCGGGCTGATCCACCCGAAGGTGGAACCCGAGATCGCCTTCGTCACCAAGGTCGAACTCAAGGGCCCTGGGTGCCATATCGGCAGCGTGCTGGCCGCGACCGATTTCGTGATTCCCGGTATCGAGGTGCTCGACAGCCGTTACCGTGATTTCAAGTTCGACCTCAAGAGCGTCATCGCCGACAACACCTCGGCGGCGTACTTCGTCATCGGCGGGCAGCCGCTGGCGGTTGAAGGTGTCGATCTGCGCACGCTGGGTATCGTGTTGGAAAAGAACGGCCAGCCGGTGTCGTTCGGCGCGGGTGCCGCGGTGCTCGGCCATCCGGCCGCCGCTGTGGCGATGCTCGCGAACCATCTGGGCGCACGTGGCCAATCCATCCCGGCGGGCAGTCTGATCCTGTCCGGCGGCATCACCGAGGCCGTCGCCGTCAAGGCCGGCGATAACGTGACCCTGCGCGTACAAGGCATGGGATCGACCGGCCTGCGTTTCGTCTAACAGGCTGTTGAAAAACAGCTTGTTAGCGTGGAAGAAGCCGGAAGGGAGCAGGGGAGAAGACATCGCGGTAAAGTCGCGCATCGTTCGTGACAGAATCCAGCGCCACCATGACCAGAACGCCCATCGACCATACCAAGCTCGACCGCATCGTTGCCCAAGCGCGCCATGCCGCCGAGCAGCGCGAACAGGGTTATCGCGAACGGGCATTGAAACTGTATCCATGGGTTTGCGGGCGTTGCGGACGCGAGTTCACGCGCACAAATCTGCAAGAGTTGACCGTGCATCATCGCAACCACAATCACGATGACAACCCGGCCGACGGCAGCAACTGGGAACTGCTCTGCGTCTATTGTCACGACAACGAACATTCGCGCTACATCGATCATGTGCGTGGCGCCGGTTACGACGAGGCATCATCGTCGGGCCCGGCGACCAATCAGCCGTTCGCGGACCTGAAAACCCTGCTGAAGCGTGGCAAATGACCAAAAGAGTGGGAGCAAGGGAAAAGAATGCCTTTTTGCGAAGTCCGGCAGGGATGCCGGTGTGTTCTTTGCCGTCATGGGGGACGGCAGAAACTTCCGAATGAAACTGCTCAAGCTCATCGCCAACCTTGGCTACGGCAGTCGTAAGGACGTGCGCGCGATGTTCCGCGCAGGGTGCATCACCGATGTGGAAGGTCACGTGCTATACGCGCACGACACGATCGAACACACATCGATCCGTGTGGACGGCGAGCTGCTCGATCCGCCGTCGGGTCTGGTTATCGCGATGCACAAACCGGTCGGCTATACCTGCTCGACCCGCGACGCCGGCCACATCGTCCATGACCTGTTGCCGCCGCGCTGGCGTGCGCGCAGTCCGGCGATTTCGACGATCGGCCGCCTCGATCGCGATACCTCGGGTTTGTTGCTGCTGACCGACGATGGCGCGCTCCTGCATCGGGTGATCTCGCCGCGCTCGCAGATCGAGAAAGTCTACGAGGCGACGCTCGCGCGCGATCTGCGCGGTGATGAGGCCGCGATTTTCGCCGGCGGCATGCTGTTGCTCGAAGCGGAAACCACACCGCTGGCGCCGGCGCAGCTGGACATCATCGACGCCCGGCACGTGCGCCTTGCGATCACCGAAGGCCGCTACCACCAGGTGCGTCGCATGTTCGCCGCGGTCGGCAATCATGTGGAAGCCTTGCACCGCGTATCCATCGGCGCATTGGCGCTGGGCGAATGTGCCTCGGGAACGTGGTCGATCCTGGACGCGCACGCCGTCGCGCGGATCTTTCAGCTACGCGAGTAAAGGTGTCCGGGTAGTCAGTCGCGAAAATTGTCGAACTGCAACGGCACTTCGCTATCGCTCTTGCGCAGCAGTGCGATGGCGAGTTGAAGATCGTCGCGTTTCTTGCCGGTGACGCGCAGCTTGTCGCCGTTGATTTGCGCTTCGACCTTGAGCTTGGCGGCCTTGATCTGCGCAACGATCTTCTTGGCGACAGCTTGCTCGATGCCCTGTTTGATCGTCACCTTTTGCCGCGCGGTGGCCAGATTGATCTCCGGCTCGGCCACATCCAGGCAGCGCACATCGATGCTGCGTGCGGTCAGCCGCGCGCGCAGAATATCCTGCATCTGCTTGAGCTGGAAATCGCTCGGCGCCGATGCCGTAATCACGTAACCGTCGAGTTCGAACTTCGCGTTGGTACCTTTGAAGTCGAAGCGGTTGGATAGCTCACGGTTGGCCTGATCGACGGCGTTGGTCAGTTCGTGTTTGTCGACTTCGGAAACGATATCGAAGGAGGGCATGGCAGAGCATTCAGTGCTGTGGGAGCCGTGCATTGTATTCGCAACGTCGCGATGGCGATGTACGGCATCGTCACTTCGCGATGTCTACGCGCTTGCCACTCTTGGAGTCTTTCAGCACAGCCTCATCGATCTTCCATTGGCCAAGGGATTTTGTTGCTTTAACGTAAACCATACCGCTGCCCTTCGGACCTTGAACGTTGAAATAAAGGCTTGCTTTTCCATCTGACCCCGAAATATTAATGCTGCCGCTAGGGTCGCCGGTGGAAATCGGTTGCCCCAGAATCTGAACTATCTCTGAGTCTGAATTAAGTGCACGAACAGTCATTTGGTAGGCATCAGAATTCTTGAGCGCAGTAGAGACGGCTGCAAACAGGATGATGAAGAACCCAATGACAGCCAGACCGCAAAGTGCCCATGTGCGCAGTGTTGATTTAACCGTCTCGATGCTCTCCCGCTGCCCCGACAATTGCCTGAGCTCGGCTACGATGGGATGTGAGCTGAAAAAGCCGAATATTCGTATCTTCGGCATGAATTTGATGTGGTCGCCAAAGGGCGTTTGGCTACGGAAATATACGGTGATAGGGTGAGTATTAATCCATCGCTGCTCGGAGACCCGGTCAATGTCGCTGAGCGGAACAGCGCATTCGTTCAGGTAGTTGGAAATGTACATCGTTGTGCCGTCAATGCGGACACGTTTGAGGGAAACGCA
>JAISPQ010000212.1 GCA_031274955.1 Rhodanobacter sp. | reverse complement strand
CTCGCGGTAGCTACGCCGCAACAGGTGGGTGCGGTAGGTCTTGTCCTTGTACACCCGCGTCGTGGTGACGACGTGAGCAATGCCTGTTCTGGATGTCATGCTGGAAGAATAGGTCATCCGGCATGACATATCAAGTTATTTAGTGACTACATTTTTAACACAAAACTTTGCATAAAAAGACGAAAAAGCCAAGGATTTACATAGACTTGTGCTCGTATGATGACTACGCAAAGGCTGGAACTTCGGCTTAGAACTTATCCAGAGGTCCCCTGGGTTTGCTGGCGGCGCGGCACATGCCCGGTCGCAACATGCTGACGCGCGGATTCCACGTTCGCGGCGGAGTCGTCGAAGAAGATATCGGCGCCGAACGCTTCGAGGAACGGCCCTTTCGCGCGGCCGCCGAGGAATAGTGCTTCGTCGATGCGCACGCCCCAATCGCGCAGCGTCAGGATTACGCGCTTGTGCGCCGGCGCGGATCGCGCGGTGACCAATGCCGTGCGGATCGGCGCTCGTTCGCTGGGGAATGCATTCTGCAGGCGGTGCAGCGCGTCAAGGAAACCGCGGAACGGCCCGCCCGACAGCGGTTCCTGTGCACGTGCGGACTCGTTGCGCTGAAATGCAACGATGCCGCCCTCCTCCGAGATGCGTTCGGATTCGTCGCTGAACAGCACGGCGTCGCCGTCGAACGCGATGCGCAGTTGATCCGACTGCCGTTGCGGCGTTTTCGAAGGCAGAATCGTTGCCGCCGCAATGCCGCTGGCCAAGGCCGTGGCGACGCTGTCCGCATTGGCCGACAGAAACAGATCCGCGCCGAACGCCTGCACATAGGGCAGCGTGGGCTCGCCACGCGTGAACGCGGCGCGCACGATGTCCAAACCATAGTGTTCGATCGAATTGAAGATGCGCAGTCCGGTATCGGCAGAATTACGCGACAACAGAATCACTTCCACTTGCGGCGCCACCGGCACGGCGCGATTCAAGTCGAGAAGTTTGCGCACCAAGGGAAACGCGATGCCAGGTCGTAGTGGCTCGTTTTCGCGCTCGATCTGGTAGCGCGCGAACGCCTCCACACCATTACGCTCAAAAAGTTCGTGGCTCTCGCTCAGGTCGAACAGCGCGCGCGAGGAGATCGCCACGACCAATGTGTCGCGTATTTCGCCCTTTTGCGCAGCCGCTCCTGTGGATGGCGTCGCCTGCGTGGCCGAACCCGCCGAATGTGTCCTGGCGCTTGCAGCGCCAAGACACCCATGCGGAACCGTGTTCAATGCCGTCTCGCGCGTATCCGGTCAGGCCTTCATGTGCTCGGAAATCTTGCCGAGCGCGACCGCCAGCGCGGCACTGCCGAGCGTCTTCACCAGTCCGGGATGCTGCGAGTAGAAGCCGCTCAGCGCATCGACGATGCCCGGATTGTGCTGCTGCGCCTGGCTCACCGCGGCCTGTATCTGCTGCGGGTTGATCTGCAAAGCCTGCTCCGCCGTGACCGCCGGCCCCACGCCAGGAACGATGTTCGCACCTTGCAGCACACCGCCAAGTACCGAGCTTGCCGCCGGACCGAGCGTTGCGATCAAGTGGTTGAGCATGGCCGCGCGTTGATCGGGCGAGGATGCGCCGAACATCTGCGAAACCATCTGGCTCGCATCGGGCGTGAGGTTTGAGCCGAACGCCGCGGAAAGGCCCTTGCTGAGGGCGTCTGGCCCAATGTTCAGCGCGACTCGTTCGAAGTCGTTCGCTGTTTGCTGCTGATTGCCGTCAGTACTGCTGGCGCCGAGAAAACGATTGAGGAGATCGGTAAGGAGTGGCATATGTGATCCTTTATGATCCTTGTGGTTACGAAGAGGAGCCGCGGTTCTTGACGATCAGGTGATAGATGAGCAGCAGCACGATCGCGCCAACGAAAGAGCCGAGGAAGCTGGCCACTTGTCCCGGCGGGTACAAGTTGAGCGCGCGGCCGGCAAAGGTAGCCACTAGAGATCCCGCGATACCGAGCACGGCGGTCATGAAGAATCCGCTCGGGCTGGGGCCGTGTATCACAAACTTCGCCAGGAAACCAACGATGAATCCGACTAGGATGGTCCAGATGAGGTCCATATATACCACCGTTTCTGATAATGGGTGATCCGCTACCGGGCGATTGCGCCCGAGCCGGTATAGTGTATCCAGCCGGCACGGGCGGAGGGAGACATTAGACAGGGCCAAGGGGCCCTGCACACCCTGCGGAAAAAGTGTATAAATGTACCGTTCAGCATTCTGGCACCTCTTCCAACGATGCGCCTCAGCTTCGGCGACGGTCCAGGCGCATCGACCCCAACAACCATATCCGCATCGGACTATCATGAGCACCCAAACCCCCTCACAGAACTCCTCGTCCTGCGCTGCTCGCACTCAATTCCCGTTGCACCGTCAAGTGCCCGACGCGCGCGGTTTCTTCGGCCCATTCGGCGGTTCCTTCATCCCGCCCGAGTTGCAAACGCAAATGGACGAGATCGACCGCGGCTATCAACGTATCTGCCGCAGTTACGATTTCATCCATGAGCTGCGCAGCATCCGCAAACACTTTCAGGGTCGCCCCACCCCGGTTTATTACTGCAAAAACCTCAGTAATAAAATCGATGGTGCGCGCATCTATTTGAAGCGCGAAGACCTCAACCACTCCGGCGCGCACAAGCTCAACCACTGTATGGGTGAGGCCTTGCTGGCCAAATACCTGGGCAAGAAAAAACTCATTGCCGAAACCGGCGCGGGACAGCACGGCGTCGCCCTCGCTACCGCCGGTGCGTATTTCGGTATCCCGGTTGAAATTCACATGGGCGAAGTGGATATCGCCAAAGAACACCCGAACGTGGTGCGCATGAAAATCCTCGGTGCCGAAGTCGTACCGGTTTCCGCCGGCCTGCGTACGCTCAAGGAAGCCGTGGATTCCGCGTTCCAGGCCTACCTGAAAGACCCCATCAGCAGCCTGTATTGCATCGGCTCGGTGGTCGGCCCGCATCCATTCCCGCTGATGGTGCGCGAATTCCAGCGCGTCGTCGGCATCGAGGCGCGCGAACAATTCATGGAAATGACCGGCGAACTGCCCGACAACGTCGTCGCCTGCGTCGGCGGCGGCTCGAACGCGATGGGGATCTTCGCAGGTTTTCTCGACGATCCGGTGGAGCTGCATGGCGTCGAGCCGCTCGGGCGTGGGACCAAACTCGGCGACCACGCCGCCTCACTCACCTATGGCACAGAAGGCACCATGCATGGCTTCCACTCGATCATGCTCGCCGACGCGCAGGGCAACCCCGCGCCCGTGTATTCGGTCGCCAGCGGGCTCGACTATCCCAGTACCGGCCCCGAGCAGGCCTACCTGAAAACCATCGGACGCACCATCGTCGGCACCGCGAGCGATGACGAGGCCATCGACGCCTTTTTCTGCCTCTCACGTCTGGAAGGCATCATCCCCGCGCTGGAAAGCGCGCATGCGGTGGCCTACGCCATCAAACTTGCCAAAGAACGTCCCACGCAAGATATTCTCATAAATCTGAGTGGGCGCGGTGATAAGGACATCGATTTCGTGATGGATAAATACAGCAGTTACGCGGATAAAAAATACTGATCGGTATTCCCGCGCATGACGGTGACGCCATTCACCGCAGCACTATCGATGATCATGCAATACACGAACGGACGCTGTATCAAGCGTTCATGGGTTTTATCTGACGGATGGCTGATTGGTTTTGATCTCCACGCATTCCATTAACAATTACCTGCATCGCATTCTTACCGCACGCGTTTACGACGTGGCGCGTGAGACCGAACTTGATTATGCGATGAATCTGTCTGCACGGACCGCCAATCGCGTGTATTTGAAACGCGAGGATAACCAGCCGGTATTCTCGTTCAAGTTGCGCGGCGCGTACAACAAGATGGCGCACCTGACGCCGGAGGAACGCGCACGCGGCGTGTTCGCAGCTTCGGCCGGCAATCATGCGCAAGGCGTGGCGCTGGCCGCGCGCAAGCTCGGTGTGCACGCGGTCATCGTGATGCCGATGACGACGCCGGCGATCAAGATCGATGCGGTCAAGGCGCATGGCGGCGAAGCGGTGGAGATCGTGCTCGCGGGTGAGTCGTACAGCGATGCGTACCGCGCTGCGGTCGAACTTGGCACCGCGCGCGGGCTGACCTTCGTGCATCCGTTCGACGATCCCGATGTGATCGCCGGCCAAGGCACCGTCGCGATGGAGATCCTGCGTCAGCATCAGGCGCCGATTCATGCGATCTTCGTGCCGATCGGCGGTGGCGGTCTCATCGCGGGCGTGGCCGCCTATGTCAAGTCGGTGCGGCCGGAGATTCGCGTCATTGGCGTGCAGACCGAGGATTCCGACGCGATGGCGCGTTCGCTTGCCAAAGGTGAGCGCGTGGAACTGACCGATGTCGGCCTGTTTTCCGACGGCACCGCGGTCAAGCTCGCCGGAGAAGAAACTTTTCGGTTATGCCGCGAGCATGTCGATGAAATCCTGCGTGTGAACACCGATGCGCTCTGCGCGGCGATCAAGGATGGTTTCAACGATACGCGTAGCATGTTCGAACCGGCCGGTGCGCTGGCGATCGCCGGCGCCAAGCAATATGCCGAGCGTGAATGTCTGCGCGAGCAGACCTTGATCGCGATCACCAGCGGTGCGAATCTCAATTTCGACCGCCTGCGTTTCGTCGCCGAACGCGCCGAAGTCGGCGAGGCGCGCGAGGCGCTGTTCGCGGTGACGCTTCCCGAAGAGCGCGGCAGTTTTCGCCGATTCTGCGCTTTGCTCGGCGCGCGCAGTATTACCGAGTTCAACTATCGTATCGGTGATCCGCAGCGCGCCCGCCTGTTCGTCGGCATCCAGACCAGTGCCCGTGACGAATCGGTACAGATCGCGCAAGCGATCGCTGCCGGCGGTTTCGAAGTGCTTGATCTGACGCAGGACGAACTGGCCAAACTGCATCTGCGCTACATGATCGGCGGACGCGGCGATCTGGCACACCACGAGCAGTTGTACCGCTTCGATTTTCCCGAACGGCCCGGCGCGCTCACACGCTTCCTTAACGCGCTCGATCCGGCCTGGAACATCAGTCTGTTCCATTACCGCAACCACGGCGCCGACTATGGCCGCATCCTCGTCGGCATCCAGGTCCCTAAATACGACCGGCCCGCGTTCGCCGAATTTCTCGCGCAGCTTGGCTACATGTACTGCGACGAGAGCAACAATCCGGCTTATCGGCTGTTGTTGCGCAGCGACAGCTGAGATCTGCCCAAAATCTCTCGCCACACCAATCTCTTGGACTTTCTAGCGGCTACGCCCGTCGAACGGCTCGATTTTCAGTGCGTGTAGATCGACACCGTCCAGGCAACGCACATTGATGGCGTACATGCCGCTACCTTGGTGACCCTTGCCCTGAATGAACGACGCCACCCCGCAGACCGGACAGAACCGGTGTTGAATCACTTGCTTGTTGAACGTGTAGGTTGAAAGGTGGCTGTCCGGCGTGTGCATGTGCACGCGTGCCGCCGGGAAGAATGCGAGCAGATAGCCGCGCTTGCTGCAAATAGAGCAGTTGCACTCCATTGCCTTGGTGATGGGGCCCTCCGTTTCGATATCGAAGGCGACCCTGCCGCAGTGGCAACCGCCGGTGTACGTCGTCATTGCCGTGCTCCTTTGCGTCAAATGAGATAAATACACCCAAGCATGTGCGATCAGTCGTCCTGCAATGTCGCCAGATCGATCACGAAACGGTAGCGCACATCGCCTTGGAGCATGCGCTGGTAAGCGGTATTGATTTGCGCGATATCGATAACTTCGACATCCGCCGCGACGCCGTGTCCGGCGCAGAAATCGAGCATCTCCTGCGTCTGCCGGATGCCGCCGATCATCGAACCGGCAAGACGCCGCCGCCGCCTGATCAGCGAACCCGCCGCTAGTGGTGTCGGGTCCGGCAGTCCCAGCAGCACCATCGTCCCGTCAAGCGACAGCAGACTTAGATAAGCGTTGTAATCGTGCGGCGCGGATACGGTATCGAGAATGAGATCGAAGCGTCCGGCATGGGTGTTGAACACGTCCGCATCGCCGGTTGCAATGAAATCATCCGCGCCCAAGTGCAAGGCATCGTCGTGCTTACTCGTTGAGTGGCTGAGCACCGTGACCTGCGCACCCATCGCCTTGGCCAGCTTGACGCCCATGTGCCCCAGGCCGCCAAGGCCGACGATGGCCACTTGGTCGCCGGCCTTCACAGCGTAGTGACGCAGCGGCGAATACGTGGTGATGCCGGCGCACAAGAGCGGCGCCGTGCGTTCCAGCGGAATGCCGGCGGGTACGTGCAGGACATAGTGCTGATCGACCGTGATGCGTCCGGAATAACCGCCATAGGTCGGCCGGCTGCGGTCGAGTTCGATGCCGTTGCGCTCGAAACCATTGTAGGTGGCGCTCATGCCGTGCTCGCAGAATTGTTCCTCGCCGGCCGCGCATGCCTGGCAATGCCGGCACGAATCGACGAAGCAACCCACGCCGACCGTATCGCCCATGCGAAAACGCGTTACCTGCGTACCGATTTTCACGACGCGCCCGACGATCTCGTGGCCTGGCACCATCGGGAATGTCGAACCACCCCACTCGTCGCGAACCTGATGGATATCCGAATGACAAACCCCGCAATAGAGAATATCGATCAGCACATCGTCCGGACCGGGTTCGCGGCGCTCGACCCAGAACGGCGCCAGCGCGGACCTGGCGGATACCGCAGCGTAAGCAGGTGTTCTGGGCATGGGAACGACTCCAATGGACTGTCAAGAAAAGATTGCGCACGCTTATGGCTGCGCGCACTGCACGCAGGAGCGGAGTCTACTTGTCAGTAAATCAGGGGAGTTGACTTGCCGGTAAATGATCAGACAGGCTCTCAACCGCCTGGTAGGTTTTTCGGCCGGTTCTATTGCAACGCGCCGTATCGCGTCAGTTGATACAGGAAATTACTGAGCACGCGCGGATCAATCAGCATCGTCACCACCACGCCGTAGATCGCGCCCCACAGATGTGCGCTGTGATTGATGTGATCGGTCCGTTGGCGATCCATGTAGATCGTGTAGGCCAGGTACAGCGCGGCATAAACGATCGCCGGCATCGGTATGGCGCCGAAGATCAGAATGCGCGACCACGGCCGCAACAGAATGTAGGCAAACAGTACCGCCGACACCGCACCCGAGGCGCCGAGGCTGCGATAGTGGTAATCGGTCTTGTGGCGCAGATAGCTCGGCAGGCAGGACACGGCAAGTCCCCCCGCATAAAACAGCAGAAAACCGATCGCGCCGATATCGCGATCGTAAAAGTGTTCCATGTACCCGCCGAAGAAGTACAGCGTGAACATGTTGAAGAACAGGTGTGGCCCATCGGCGTGGATCAGACCGCAGGTGAACAGGCGCCAGTATTCCCCGCGATTGGTAATCGCGGGCGGCCACAGGATCATGCGATCGATCAGGCGCGCATCGGAGAACGCCTTGAACGAAACCACACAGGTCGCCACGATGATAAGCAATGTAACCGGGCTGTCGTACATCGGGTTGTTATCTTTAGAAATTCTCGCCGGTGCGCACGATAAGATACGGACGCTGGCGCAGACAAGCATGGATGGGCGATGACCACTTCGTCACGCCCAGAAACGAGAAAGCCCCGAGCGCAAACTCGGGGCTTTCGCAATACCATCCTGCCAAGCGTGGATCAGATCACTTGAACCTGATCTGCCTGCATACCCTTCTGGCCTTGCACAGCGATGAAGCTGACACGTTGACCTTCTTGCAACGACTTGAAGCCGGTGCCCTGGATTGCGCGGAAATGCACAAACAGGTCGGGGCCACTTTCCGGGGTGATGAAACCAAACCCCTTGGCATCATTGAACCACTTGACGGTGCCGGTCTGACGATTCGACATCTGAAACTCCTGAAGACAGCAACTATGGACATCACGTGACGGAACATTCCGCATCGAGACTGGGGTTGCTAGGGAGCGAGCGAGGCGTCTGACCGCAGCAGGCCACGATTCACAGTGACCCTTGCAAACACAGCCTTTACACTATACGCACAATTTTGTGCAAATGCTATTTTATTTTTCATCATAGACCGGCGCGGATACGGTCCTTCGCCGTGCCGCCCGATGTACCGCAACAATAATGTGATGTAAGTCACAAACAAACGATCAGCACTGGCAATATCCAAGCCAATCGGCTAAGCGCTCCGCCCATTCGATCTGCCCGGCGGCTTCGGCGATCAAGTCCTGCCGCATCTCGATACCCACATGCAGCAGTCCGCGTTGCTCGCCATGTACCGGAATCGCATAATCCGTGGCGTCGCTGGCCGCGTAGGGTTGGTTATCGCCCACGACCCAGCGTCCGTCGCTGTGCATTTCAGCCAGCAGCGCCTGCGCCAGACGGCGATCGCGGTTGTACAGCAGGCCAACGTGCCAAGGGCGCGCGACGCTTTGATAGATCGGCGTGAAGCTGTGGATCGCCACGAGGATTGTGGCTTCACCGGCCGCTGCGCGCCGCTCGAGTTCAGCGTGGATGCGCGCGTGATAAGGCTCGAAAATCTCGCGGATGCGCTGTTGCACGTCATGCGCGGAGAGATCGCGATTGCCGGGAATCGGCGTGTTCTCGCTAAGTGCGACGATGGAGCCGGGACCACCGGGCGGCCGGTTGCAGTCGATCGCCAGACGCGACCATGTCTGTGTAATCAAGAATGCATCCAGACGCTGCGCAAGCACGCGAGCCATTCCGGCCGCGCCGATGTCCCAAGCGATATGCCGCTGCAAGTCCGCCGGCGAAACGCCCAGATCGCCCAACGCGCGCGGCAGACGCCGCCCGGCGTGATCGCAGATCAACACGTAGGGCGACTGGCCTACGCGCTCGACCACGAACGCGGCCGGCTCGTCATCGGCCAGCAAGCACAGGCCGGACGATCTCAGCGCTTGTCCGGAATCTCCCACTTATGCCAAGTGCACGAAGACGCTCAGGCGGTCTTCTTCGCCGCGGCTTTCCTCGCCGGCGCAGTCGTCTTCTTCACCGCCGTCTTGGTGGCCGGTTTTGCGGTGGCGGCTTTCGCGCCCACGGCTGCCGTCACCTTGTGCGGACGCACGTTGCCGTAACTACGGATCGCGATCTTGCCTTTCTTGGTCTTGCGGTCGCCTCTGCCCATGATGTGCTCTTGTCCACGATGATTGAAGGGCGCGCAGGATAACAGCCTGCGCCGCTCATGCAAGAAAATCCTCGGCTCAGTGTCGGTGGTGCGTATCGGCGCACGCCTCGCGTTCGATCTGCACGGTGACGTGTTCAATCTGGAAACGCTCGCGCAGTAGGGCGCTGATCGATGCGATCGCGATGGCGCCGTCGGCCTCGGCGGGCAAGCACACATGCAGCGTCGCCATATGGTAGCCGCCGACGAGTTGCCAGACATGCACGTGGTGCACGTCGCGCACACCGGTTACCGAGGTTTCCAGCGCCTCCTCGACCAGATCCGCATCGATACCATCCGGAGTACCTTCGAGCAGGATGTGCGCCGAGCGGCGCAGCAGGCGCCACGCGCTGGAGAGGATCAGCAGCGACACCAGGATTGAGGCCGCCGGGTCCGCCCACAGCCAATCCAAGAGACGGATCAGCACTGCCGCGACGATCGCGCCCAGGGAACCCAGCGCATCGCCAAGCACATGCAGACGTGCGCTGGCGGTGTTGAGATCGTGATGATCGTGTCCCGACAGTACGGACAGCACGAACACGTTGACGAGCAGCCCGACGGCCGCGACCACCAGCATCATTCCGGAAAGGATCGGCTTGGGTTCGCTGAAACGCAGTGCCGCCTCGACGACGATCCACGCCACGAGCACAAACTGCACCAACGCATTGCTGTAGCCGACCAGCACTTCCATTCGCGCATAGCCGAAGCTACGTCGCGTGTCGGCCGGCCGGCTGGCATAACGCACGCCGATCCATGCAAACAGCAGCGCACCGGCATCGACCAGCATGTGCCCCGCCTCGGCCAGCAGGGCCAGCGATCCCGAAAGCCAGCCACCGACCGCTTGGGCCAGCAGGGTCGACAGGGTCAGTGCGAAGGCGAGCAGCAGGCGCCGCTCGCGCCGGCCCGCGTCGCCGGCATGGGCGTGTACATGCGTGTGATCGTGCGCATGCGAATGGACGTGCAAAGGATTCATCGACTCGAGGAATACAGGATCGAGGCAGCGATGCTAGGAAAAGGCCACGCCGTTACACAATCACGCAAACCCAAATCAGTGTTCGCAGGTGGCGTCATGCACATGGCCATGCGCCAGTCGCAGATTCGTCAGGTGCGCGAGCGCGACCAGCGTGCCGCCGATCGCGACGAGGATCGCATGCACATAGGTGGCTTGTTCGACATCGAACACGATGCCCGTGGCCAGCAACGCGATGCCGGGCAGCAGAAACCAAAACGCGCGGAAGCGTTGATGGCGGCGGAAACCGAGAATCAGTGTGGTCAACGCCAGCATGCTCGCAAATGCGATGAACGCATGCTCGAAGCGGTGATCGGCGAGAAAGCTCAATCCCAGCGCCGGCAGCACCGCAATGACCAGTGGCAGCAGCGCGCAATGGATCGCACACAGAAACGACGCCGTCGCGCCGAAACGATCGGCGAGGCGCGCGAACATCGATGAAGCGGGTGAGCGGTTCATGGCACCTTCATGCAATGTTATGACATAACTGCGCGTGTAGATCTTACCTCATTCCATGTGCATGATCTGCACAAAACGAGTCGTCCATGTGTTATATTGTAACACATTGCTTTTGCTGTATCTGATATCGATGAACAAAACAACGTTTGTGCTTTGCCTGGGACTTGCCCTCGCCCGGCCCGGTTCCGCCCTCGCCGACCCCGCTCCACCACCCGCACCCGTAACACCCTCCTCAGCCGCCAATGCCGCTGGCACTACGAACACCGCTACACGCAACGCGAAAAGCAAGACAGCAGACTCCGCGGACACCACGCTCACGACGATCAGCGTCTCGGTCAAGCTGGATCAATCGCGTAACCAGCTTTCGCCCGATGTCGGCAGCAGCCAGTACGTATTCGACAAGAATGCCATCGGACAACTGCCGCAGGGCGACGCCACCCCGCTCAATCAGATCCTGTTGCGCGCACCAGGCGTGGTCAACGATTCGCTCGGCCAGCTGCACGTGCGCGGCGATCACGCCGACCTTCAGTACCGCATCAACGGCATCATCATTCCCGAAAGCATCGGAGGCTTCGGGCAGGCGCTGGACGCACGCATCGTCGACAAGCTCTCGCTGCTCACCGGCGCGCTGCCGGCGCAGTACGGCTACCGCACGGCCGGCGTGGTCGACATCACCACGAAGTCCGCCGCGGATGGCGACACCCTGGGCGGCAGCGTCGGACTCACGGCGGGTTCGTTCGGCACGTTCAATCCCAGCGTCGATGTCCACGGCAGCAATGGCCCGTGGAGCGGATTCTTCAGCGCGAACTTCCTCAAGAACGATGTCGGCATCGAAAACCCGACGCCGGCTCGCAATGCGATTCACGATCACACCGATCAGATCAAGGCCTTCGGTTACCTATCCTATGTACTGAACGATTCGGCGCGCCTGTCCTTCCTGTTCGGCGCAACCAATAACCGCTTCCAGATTCCGAACAATCCGGCCCAGCAGCCGGCGTATCAGTTGGGCAACATCACACAGTACGATTCAAGCACACTCGACCAGCGCCAGTTCGAAAAGAACGTGTTCGGCGCGCTTGCACTGCAGGGTCATCTCGGCGACACCGACTATCAGGTGTCGATCGGCCAGCGGTATACGAGCGTGAACTATCAACCCGATCCGATCGGCGATCTGGTATTCAACGGCATCGCCGGCACGATAGCCCGCAACAATCGCGCGAACACCCTGCAAACGGATTTTTCGACCCCACTCAGCAGTACGCACACGCTGCGCTATGGCCTGTATGCAAGCAGCGAGCATCCGATCGCGAACAGCGCGTCGCTGGTATTCCCGGCCGACAACAACGGCCACCAGACCAGCACGACGCCGATCACGATCATCGACCATTCGCCCTCTATCAATGCACGCACCTATGGCGTGTACGTGCAGGACGAATGGCAGGCCACCGACAAACTGACCGTAAACTACGGCCTACGCGGCGACAAGGTGAACGCCTACGTGAGCGAAGGCCAATGGAGCCCGCGCCTGGGCTTGGTTTACCAGGCCACCGATTCGACCGTGCTGCATGCCGGCTATGCGCGCTATTTCACTCCACCGCCGACGGAATTGATCTCGGCGCAGGACATCGCGCTCTTCAACGGCACGACCAATCAACTGCCGAACAATGTCAACGCGCAAACGCTGTCGGAACGCTCCCACTACTACGACGCCGGCGTTTCACAGAAGATCGGCGATCACCTCACGCTTGGCCTGGATGCCTACTATCGCAGCGTCACCCACCTGCTCGACGAAGGCCAGTTCGGCCAGGCGCTGATCTACTCGCCATTCAACTACGCGCGAGGGCGCATCCGCGGCATCGAATTCACCGCAAACTACGACCGCGACGGCTTCTCGGCCTATTTCAACCTCGCCTCGGGGCGCGCCACAGGCAAAAATGTCGTCACCGGACAGTACAACTTCACTCCGGAAGAACTCGATTACATCGCCACGCACTGGGTGCATCTGGATCACGACCAGCGCCTCACCTCATCCGGTGGCCTCAGCTACGACTGGAACGGCACGCGCCTGGGTGCGGATTATCTGTACGGCTCCGGCCTGCGCGCCGGCTTTGCGAACACCGAGCATTTGCCGCAGTACTACAGCATCGATCTGTCCGTCGCACGCACCTTCGATCTGCCCTCGCTCGGCAAGCTCGCTGTGCGTCTGGCTGCGATCAACATCACCGACCGCGTCTACGTACTGCGCGATGGCACCGGCATCGGCGTGGGCGCACCACAATACGGCCCGCGCCGCGGGCTGTATCTGGGCTTGCAGAAAGACTTTTAGCGGGTTGTTGAGAAAGAGCCGCCCGCCCTGTCTCGACACCCTGCTAAAACAGATGCTTCTCGATGCCCAGATGCACGAGGATCTTGCTGGCGATCTCCTCGATCGAGGTATGTGTGCTGTTCTGCACCGCGATGTTCTCGCGCCGGAACAACTTGTCGGCCTGCTCCAGTTCCCAGCGGCATTGCTTGACTTGCGCATAACGGCTGCCGGGCCGGCGCGCTTCGCGTACCTGCGCCAGACGCTGCGCGTCGATCGATAAACCATACAGACGCGAACGGAACGGCGCGAGCCGCTTGGGCATGTCCAGGCATTCGAGGTCTTCCTCGGTCAGCGGATAATTGGCGGCCTTCACGCCGTAATGCAGCGCCATGTACAGACACGTCGGCGTTTTGCCCACACGCGATACACCGACCAGGATCACGTCCGCGTTGGCATAGCTCACATCGATGCCGTCGTCGTGCGTCAGTGCGTAGTTGGTCGCGTTGATGCGTGCCTCGTATTCCGAAAAATCGGTGAGCCCGTGCGCCTTGCCGACGCGGCTCGTACGCGGCGCACCCAACTCCTGTTCCAGCGGCCCGATGAACGGCGCGAACACATCGAGCATCAGTGCGCCGCTTTCGGCCAACATATCGCTGAGCCGCTTGTCCATGATCGTGTTCACGACGATCGGCCGCACGCCGCTCTGCGCATACCGGGTCTTGATGCGCAGCGCCGCCGCACGCGCCTTGTCCTCATCGTCCACAAACGGAATGCGGGAGGTATCCAGCGTGACCGCATCGAACTGGGTCAGCAGGCTGTGCCCGATCGTCTCCGCTGTGATGCCGGTGCCGTCGGAAACATAGTAGATAGCGCGTTGCATGGGCTTTCCCAATCGTGAAATCCTGTTCAATCGCAGCCATCATGACGTATCGGCTCGTGCGGGTCGATGTGCGCGCTTGCCGGAACCGCCGCGAAGCCTGAAAATTGGACGCTTCGTCGGCGCCGCCCGACCTTTTCTCGACTGCGGAGTATCCCCTTGAGCGATATGGTCCTTTGGCTCGATGCGTTGCGCATGTCCGATCTGGACAAGGTCGGCGGCAAGAACGCCTCTCTCGGCGAGATGATCGGTCATCTGGCGAAGCTCGGCGTGTCGGTCCCCGGCGGCTTTGCCACTACTGCGCAGGCATTCCAGAACTACCTGGAAAAAAGCGGTCTGGCACAACGCATCCGCGAGCGCCTTGCGACGCTCGATGTCGAAAATGTGAACGCGCTGACCGCCGCCGGTACGCAAATTCGCACCTGGATCGTCGATACCGCACTGCCGCAGGCACTGGATCAAGCGATCCGCGACGCCTACGCCAGACTTTGCAAGAACGCCGGTACAGATAACATTTCCGTAGCGGTGCGCTCGTCCGCCACCGCCGAGGATCTACCGGATGCCTCGTTCGCCGGCCAGCAGGAAACCTTCCTCAACGTCATCGGCATCGACGACGTGCTGCACAAGGTAAAGGAAGTCTTCGCCTCGCTTTATAACGATCGCGCGATCGCCTACCGCGTACACCACGGCTTCAAGCATGAGGACGTATTCCTCTCCGCCGGCGTGCAACTGATGGTACGCTCGGACATCGGCGCATCCGGCGTATTGTTTACGCTCGACACCGAGTCCGGCTTCCGCAATGCGGTGTTCATCACCGGCAGCTACGGCCTGGGCGAAATGGTCGTACAAGGAGCGGTGAATCCCGACGAGTTCTATGTGTACAAGCCGACGCTGCGCGCCGGCAAACCGGCCATCCTGCGCCGCCAGATCGGCGCCAAGCAGCAGCGCATGGTCTACTCGAACCGGCCCGGCGAGCGCGTGAAGATCGAAGATACGCCCGCTGCGGATCGCGCGACATTCTGTATCAGCGACGCCGACGTTCACGAACTCGCCCAGCAGGCGCTGGTGATCGAGCAACACTACGGCCGCCCGATGGACATCGAGTGGGCGAAGGACGGTAACACCGGCAAACTCTACATCGTGCAGGCGCGCCCGGAGACGGTGAAGTCGCGTGCACGCGCCACGCAAATCGAGCGCTTCCAGATCAAGGCGCGCGGCGAGGTGCTCACCGAAGGCCGTTCGATCGGGCAGAAGATCGGTGCGGGCAAGGCGCGCGTGATCCGCTCGATCAAGGATATGAATCGCGTCGAAGCGGGTGACGTGCTGGTCGCCGACATGACCGATCCCGACTGGGAGCCGGTGATGAAGCGCGCCGCCGCGATCGTGACCAATCGCGGCGGCCGCACCTGCCACGCGGCGATCATCGCGCGCGAACTGGGCGTTCCGGCGGTGGTCGGCACCGGTAATGCGCTGGATGCGATCGCCGACGGGCAGGATGTCACCGTCTCCTGCGCTGAGGGCGATACCGGCTTCATCTATGCCGGCAAGCTCGAATTCGAACGCATCGTGGCGGATCTGGATGCGATGCCGCCGGCGCCGCTGAAGATCATGATGAATGTCGCCAACCCCGAGCGCGCGTTCGATTTCGCCATGCT
>JAISPQ010000058.1 GCA_031274955.1 Rhodanobacter sp. | reverse complement strand
TGGGCGCGGCGATCAAGTACATGATCGAAAACAATTGGGAGAGCAACCCCGGCATCAACCCCGGCGACATGTTCACCAACAACGATTGCGCGATCGGCAACGTACATCCGTGCGACATCGCCACCATCGTGCCGATCTTCATTCAAGGCAAGCTGATCGGCTGGGTCGGCGGCGTCACGCATGTGATCGACACCGGCGCGGTCACGCCCGGCTCCATGTCCACCGGACAGACCCAGCGCTTCGGCGACGGCTACATGATCACCTGCCGCAAGACCGGCGCCAACGACAGCCCGTTTCGCGATTGGCTGCACGAGTCGCAGCGTTCGGTGCGCACGCCCAAGTACTGGATTCTCGATGAAAAGACCCGTATCGCCGGCTGTCACATGATCCGCGATCTGGTGGAAGAGGTGGTGTCCGAAGAGGGGCTGGATGCCTACGAGAAGTTCAGCTACGAGGTGATCGAAGAAGGTCGGCGCGGCCTGCAAACGCGCATCAAGGCGATGACGCTGCCGGGCAAGTACCGCAAGGTGGCCTTTGTCGATGTGCCGTACAACCACCCGGATGTGCAGACCAGCAACGCGTTTGCCAAACTCGATTCCATCATGCACGCGCCGGTGGAAATGGAGATTCGCAAGGATGGCTCGTGGCGACTCGATTTCGAAGGCGCCAGTCGCTGGGGCTGGCACAGCTACAACGCGCACCAGGTGGCTTTCACCAGCGGCATCTGGGTGATGATGACGCAGACCCTGGTGCCCACGCAGCGCATCAACGATGGCGCCTATTACGGCACCGAGTTCCACATGCCCAAGGGTTCGTGGAACAACCCTGACGACCGGCGCACCGGCCATGCCTATGCCTGGCATTTTCTGGTCAGCGCCTGGACGACGATGTGGCGCGGCCTGGGCCAAGCCTATTTCAGCCGCGGCTATCTGGAAGAGGTCAACGCCGGCAACGCCAACACCAGCAACTGGCTGCAAGGCGGCGGCATCAATCAGGAGGGTGAAATCCACGCGGTCAACAGCTTCGAATCCTCGAGCTGCGGCACCGGTGCCTGCGCGATGAAGGATGGCCTGAACCATGCCGCCGCCATCTGGAACCCCGAAGGCGATATGGGCGACATCGAAATCTGGGAAATGGCCGAACCGCTGCTGTATCTGGGCCGCAACATCAAGATCAACTCCGCCGGCTACGGCAAGTACCGCGGCGGCGCCGGCTTTGAATCGCTGCGCATGGTTTGGAAAGCGCAGGACTGGACCATGTTCTTCATGGGCAATGGCTACATGAACAGCGACTGGGGCATGATGGGCGGCTACCCCTCATCCGCCGGCTACCGCTTCGAGGCGCATAAGACCGGTTTGCAGGAGCGTATCGCCAAGGAGAAGAGCCTGCCGCTGGGCAGTGACGGCAATCCGGATGATGGCAATTACGAAAAACACATCAGCCGCAGCGCGGTGATCAAGCGCGACCAGCAGTGCATGACCACCGAGGACTGCTACGACAACTACGATCTGTACCTGAACTATCTGCGCGGTGGCCCCGGCTTTGGCGATCCGATCGACCGCGAGGTGGAGGCGATCGAGAAAGACCTCAACGAGCAGATTCTACTGGCCGAATTCGCGGAAAAGGTCTATGGCGCGATCTGCCGGCAGGACGAAAAAGGCGTCTGGCATGTGGACGTCGAGGCCACCGCCAAGCGCCGCGCCGAAATGCGCAAGGAGCGCATCGCGCGCGCGCAGCCGACCCGCGAATGGATGAAGAAGGAGCGTGAACGCATCCTGCGCAAGGAGGCATCCGTGCAGGTGCAGCACATGTACGCCACCAGCTTCGGCCTGTCGCGCAAGTTTCTCGACAGCTTCCGCAAGTTCTGGTCGCTGCCGCCCGAATGGACGGTGGACGAAACCGAACTGGGCGTGCCCAGCTACGGCGCCAAGTTCCGCATGGATCTTTCCAAACTGCCGGATGTGCGCACCGTCAGGCTGGTCGAAGAGTAAATCGCCGGCGCCTGCCTTCTTCCATGTAACCGGCCTGTCCGCGCAGCGTGCGCGGCAGGCCACCTCGACACACAGGAAACCACTATGAGTACCTACACCCAGGAACACATCAATCACATGATCGATGGCCGTCTTGATTGGGACACCACCTTGCGCATGCTGTCCATGCCCAAGGATGGTGATCGTTTCAAGATGTACGTCAACGCGTTGCAAGCCAAGACCGGCATGAAGGATACGATCGTGCTGCCGCTCGGCCCGCATCTGTACATCGTCAGCGATGCCCGCACCAAGAAATGGGAGACCAAGTGCGATTGCGGGCACAGCTTCGGCGACTATCGTGAGAACTGGAAACTCAATGCGCTGATCTACGTGCGCGACTCCAAGGACACGATGAACGAGGTCTACCCCGATCTGCTGTCGCCCGACACCGCGTGGCAGGTGTACCGCGAATACTATTGCCCGCAATGCGGCTGCATGCACGATGTGGAAGCGCCAACGCCGTGGTATCCGGTGCTGCACGATTTCGAACCGGATATCGAAACGTTTTATAAGGAATGGGTCAAGCTGCCGCTACCCGAACGCGCGAATTGAAATCGAACACGATGCACGCGTTTCGCGCCTGCCCGGCAGTGCCGGGCAGGTTGTCGAATTCTATTTGTGTGAAAGAACAGAAAAGGGAGCAGGGGAAAGCGTGCTTTATTCCCCACAAAAGCGCTCCCTATTTCGTCATTCCCGCATGACGAGGTAGGAAACGTTTATGCAGGAACTTTTAAGCGTTTTTTCATCCTTCAGGGTGCTGCAAACCGTCATGAATATGTGTGCACTGCGCCCCAATTCCTTTTATTTGTTATGACCTTGTTATTTGATGGCCCGATTGACTTTACATTTGTGACCGCAAATAGTTAGTCCTGCCCCGCCGAGGAAGGAGGTTGTGTTGGCAACTCGAAAGATGTCCAGCGACACCTACCCCAGTCCCGGGAACGAGCGTGCCGTGCACGAGGCGTGGGAAGCCTTTCTGGCCGGCGCCCCGTTGCGTTCGGATGGCGCTCTGCGTCCCGTCGTGGATGCCTCGTGGCAGCGCAGCCGGATAGCGCAGGTCGATCCGTGCGGTATGCGCGGGCCGATGCCCGTCACCGACGAAGTGCTCCATCAACTGCATGAGGACCAGTACGAACTGCTCGAAGCCAGCGCACCCGTGATGGCGTGCGCGCGCGATTTTCTCTCGAAGACCGGCACCATCATGGTGCTGACCAACAGGGATTCCACCATCCTCAGTTTCGAAGGAGATACGCGCACCAAGCGTCGCGCCGAAGACATCCGCCTCATTCCCGGGGTGAATTGGGCCGAGCGCTATTGCGGCACCAATGCCATCGGCACGGCATTGGCGGTGGCCCAGCCGGTGCAAATTCATTCGAGCGAGCACTTCGTCGAAGGCATCAAACGGTGGACCTGCTCGGCCGCCGTGGTGCGTCACCCGCTCGATGGAGAGATCCTCGGCGTGCTGGATGTCTCGGGACTGTCGGCATCCTATAGCCGGCAGAATCTGGCGCTTGTCGTCACGACGGCGGCGCGTATCGAAAACCGCCTGATGATGGTCGATACCGAGCGGCGCTACCGCCTGCTCGACAAGGCCATGACACACTGGGCGAATGTCAATCAGGTCGGCGCCATTTTGTTCGACCGCCGCGGCGTGCCGGTCAAGATGAACGCAAACGCCCGTCTGGCCATTGCCGATGTCGGCGGCGACACGTATTGGCTGGATACCCGCCGCTTGCCGGCGCTCGCGACGGATGCCGCGCCGGTGGATCTGCCGGCATGGATTCAGCCGGAGTGGCTGCATCCGATGAGCGCGGGCAATGAACGGCTCGGCACCTTGCTCGTCATCCCTGCCTCGCGCCGCGTGTCCCGGCTCACCAGCCTTCCGCGCGATCCCATGCCGACCACGGCCGGCGCCATGGAAGCCTTGGTGTTCGATCACGCAAGCATGCGGCAGGTGGTCCATCGTGCGCGCCAGCTCGCCGGCGTGCAGACGCCCGTATTGCTGCAAGGAGAAACCGGCACCGGCAAGGAAGCCTTCGCGCGCGGCCTGCATGGCACGCGCAAGGGCGCCTATGTGGCGCTGAACTGCGGGGGCCTCGCACGCGAACTCCTGGTCAGCGAACTGTTCGGCTATGTCGAAGGCGCCTTTACCGGAGCGCGTAAGGGCGGCATGCCCGGCAAGATCGAAGCGGCCAACGGCGGCACCCTGTTTCTCGATGAAATCGGCGAATTGCCGATGGACATGCAGCCGTTGCTGCTGCGCGTGCTGGAGCAGGGCGAAGTCTGGCGTCTGGGCGAGAATATGCCGCGCCGTGTCGACTTCCGCCTGGTGGCGGCCACGCACCGCGACCTGCGTGCGGATGTGGCCGCCGGACGCTTCCGCATGGATTTGTACTACCGGATCGCGGTGACCAGTCTGCATGTGCCGGCGTTGCGCGAGCGTGGCGATGACGTGCTGTTGCTGGCCCAGCACTATCTGGCGCACTTTCGCCGTGAAGCCGGACAGTCTGCCGAATCGCTGTCCAATGACGTGGCCGATTGCCTGCACGCCTACGATTGGCCCGGCAATGTGCGCGAACTGCGCAACGTGATGGAGGCCGCCGTGCTCATCAGCGAAGGCTCGCCGCTGACTCTGTCCATGCTGCCGCCGGAATTGCAGCAAGCCACCATACCCATGGCGATACATTCCGACGCGGCGCCTGCGGCTGTGTCGGCAGCGGCTCCCGTGCGATTGAACGAAGCCCAGGCGATGTTCATCCGTCGGGCCATCGACGCCGCCGACGGCAATCTGACGCGCGCGGCGCGTCAACTGGGCATCGCGAAAAGCACCCTCTACGCGAAGATGCGGACTTATGGCCTGAACCGGGCATCGTAGAGAACTTTCCAAGACCTCCCGTCAAACCGCGTGTGTTTTCGCTCAATGCCCGCCGGGGCCCGCGACGTTGCCGAACGGCGGCCGTGCGAACCAGACCACCGGAATCATCACCAGGAACAGGATTGCACACAGGATGGCCGCGTCGTTCACCGCGAGCGTGAGCGCCTGCTGGCCGAGGGTGTTTTCGATCATGCTCCAGGCGCGTTGCGATCCGCCCAGCGCGCTCAATCCGTCGACATAGGCCGTGGTGGCCTGATTCGCGGCATTCAGGTGCTCGGCCAGCACGGCGTGATGGAAATCGCCGCGATGCTGCCACAGCGTCACGATGACCGCGGTCGAAAGACTGCCTGCCAGCGTGCGGAAGAAGTTGGAAAGTCCGGAGGCGGAGGCGATCTGATCGGGTTTGAGTCCCGACAGGATCACCTGATTGAGCGGGATAAAGAAACAGGGAACGCCTATGCCCATCAGGAGGCGCGGTAGCACGAACTGCCAGAACGAGGCATCCATCGGGAACGAGGCGATCCACCACGACAGGGACGCGAAGACTACGAAGGCGAACGTGACCACCGAACGCAGTTCCAGCCGTTGCAGATTGCGCCCGACCACCGGCGACAGGAAGAACGCGAGGATGCCGACCGGCGCCGCCGCCAGTCCCGCCCAGGTCGCCGTGTAGCCGACGACGATTTGCAGCCAGAGCGGGAATAGGATGCTGAGGCCGAAGAAACCGAAAAATCCGAACGACATCGCCAGCACGCCGATCAGGAAATTGCGCGAGCGGAACAATGAGAAATCGACCACCGGATAGCGGTCGGTCAGTTCCCAGGCGACGAAGAACGTCAGGCAGACCAGTGCGACGATGCCCAGCACGATGATGAGCGGCGATGCGAACCAGTCCTTGTCGTTGCCGTTGTCGAGCATGAATTGCAGACAGCCGACGCCGACGATAAGCAGCATGAGGCCGACCACGTCGATCGGTGATTTCACGATCTGCGATTCGCGATGGCGCAGCAGCACCCAAGCGAAGACGACCGCGAGAATGCCGATCGGCGCGTTGATGAAGAAAATCCACGGCCAAGAGTAATTGTCGGTGATCCAGCCGCCGAGGATCGGACCGAAGATCGGCGCGACCACCACGGTCATCGACCACAACGCGAGCGCGATGCCTTTCTTCGCATGCGGATAATTGTTGAGCAGCAGCGACAGCGACAGCGACACCATCGGCCCCGAGCCCGCGCCTTGCAGCAGGCGGCTGAATACCAGCATCGGCATGCTGGTTGCGACGCCGCACAGCATCGACATCAGCACGAACAGCAGTGCCGATACGCAGAACGTACGGACTTCGCCGAAACGCTTGCCGATCCAACCCGATAGCGGTTGCATGATCGCGCTGGCCAGCGAATAGGAACTGATCGCCCAGGTGCCTTCCTGCGGACTCACGCCCAGGCTGCCGGCGATATGCGGCACCGATACGTTGACGATCGTGATGTCGAGCACCTCCATGAAGGTCGCGACCCCGATGGCGATGGTCAGTAGCGCGAGCGGCGCACCGTGCAAAGGCTCTGGCGCTGGACGCTCCGGGAGGGCGGACACAATTAGGCCGAGATTGAGGATTCGGGATTGGGCAGAGCCGGGATTGGGGATTGGAGATTCGGAATTGGGTAAGGCGCGCTCTTGCGAATCCCTGATCTCCCCTCTCCAATCCCGGCTTTCATATCAGCGCTTCACCGGCAGGTTCGCAGCAATGATCGCATCCGCCTCCTGTTCGGCCATGGCGAAATCGCGCTCGTAGACCGTGGTCTGCGCGACGATTTCGTTCGCCGGCACGGCCGCCAGTATCTGGCCGGAGCGGTCGTGCGTATCGACGATCACCGCGGTGGACAAGCCCACACGCAGAGGATTCTTTTCCAGTTGCTGCGGATCGATGGAGATGCGTACCGGCACACGCTGCACGACCTTGATCCAGTTGCCGGATGCATTCTGCGGCGGCAGCAGCGCAAACGCCGCACCGGTACCGGCGCCCAGGCCCACCACCTTGCCGGTGTACTCGACCTTGCCACCGTACACATCACTCTGGATGCGCACCGGTTGGCCGATGCGGATGTGTGCGAGCTGGCTTTCCTTGAAGTTCGCGTCGACCCACAGATCGTGCAATGGAATCACGCTCATCAAGGCCTGTCCCGGCTGGATGCGCGTACCGACCTGTGCGCTGCGCTGCGCCACGTAGCCGCCGATCGGCGCGACGATGGTATTGCGCTGGGCGTTGATCCAGGCTTCGCGGAATGCGGCTCTGGCCTGCAGTACGGAAGCGTTCTGCGCGATATCGGCGCCATCGACCAGCGCATGCGCCGCGGCAGCCTGGCGCTGCGCGAGATCGAGTGCGGCTTTGGCATCATTCACCGCATCGCGCGCATGCGCGACTTCCTCGGGCGCGATCGCCTTGTCGTGGAGCAACGGCTTGCGGCGCGCAAGATCGGCCTGCACGCGCGTCAGTTCCGATGTGCGCACGGCGATGGCGGCATCGTACTGCGCGGCCATTTCGGTCTGCTGGCGCACCTGACGCACGGCGTTGGCGAGCGCGCTGCGCGTCTTGGCGAGATTCACTTCGGCATCGGTCGGATCGAGCTTCACCAGCGTCTGACCCGTCTCGACGCGCTGCGTATCGTCGACGAGCACGCCGATCACCGTACCGGGTACCTGCGAGGAAATAATGACATGGTTGCCGTTGACGTAAGCATCATCGGTGGTTTCGCGCAGCGAGAGCACGAACAGCCACAGCAGGTACCAGCCGATGCCGGCCAGTACAAACAAGGTGGCGAGCGTGAGAAGGGTCGCAAGGCGCTTACCGCTGCCGGTTTCCTTGGGCGGCGCGGCGGTGGACGTTGAGGGTTGACTCATCGGAAGAGACTCGTTTTCTATATCAATCGGAGGGTGATTTCTTGTCGTCGTCGGCCACATCGGGCACGTCGGCATCGGTAACACGCGCGTCGTAGCCGCCGCCGAGCGCCTTGATCAGCGCAATCTGCGTGGATACCGCCTGCGCGTCCAGCGTTGCGGCCGCGTCTTTTTGCTGGAGAACCTGCGCCTGCGCGGTCAATACGCTGCGCTCATCGGCGACGCCGCGCCGCGCGCGCGCGGCGGCGGTATCGCGCAATGCGCTCATCGCGGTTACCTGCTGCTCGCGCTGCTGCCGGCGCGCGGCAATCTGTTGCAGGCTCAGTGCTTGCGTGGCGACCTCGCGCGCGGCACCGACCACGGTATCGTTGTACTGCGCGGCGGCTGCGGCCAATTGCGCCTGGCTCACGCCATAGGCGGCGCGCAGCCGGTGTAGAGAGAACAGCGGCAAATGCAGCGCGGGTCCGACATCGAACACGCGGCTGCCGGCAGTGAACATCTTGTTGAAATCGATCGAAGACAATCCGGCCATCGCACCGATGCTGATATCCGGATAGAACTCGGCATGCGCCTGCGTCACGCGTTGCATGGCGGCTTCGACGCGCCAGCGGCTGGCGGCGATGTCCGCGCGACGCGCCAGAAGATCGATGCCCACATTATCCGGCAGCGCGCCATCGACCGCCGGCAGCGGCTTTACCGTGAGCGCGGGCAACTGTGCGGGCGACTGGCCGAGCAGGGCGGCCAGGGCAGCCTCACGAATCGGCAGCGAGCCGGCATAACCGGCTTCCAGTTCGCGCACGGCGGCGATCTGCGCATCGGCCCCGATCAGCAGGTCGGGTGGATCGATGCCGCGCTCGACGCGCTTGGCGACGAGCGCGCGATAGTCCTGCAACGCGCGCACGCTTTCCCTGGCCAGCGCCAGGCGCGCCTGATCGGCCTGCCAGCCGAAATATGTATCGGCGACCGCGGTCGTCATCATCAGCGCCGCCGTATTGCGCTCGGCCGCCTGCGCATGCGCCTCATCCAACGCCGCAACTATGCCTGCGCGCGTCTTGCCCCAAAAATCGAAGTCGTACTGGAACTGGATGCCCAGATCGCCCTGGTTGTACCAGGTAAAGCCGAGGAATTGCGGCGGTATCAGTCCGGTCTCGCTCAGGCGCTGGCGCTGCGCGGTGGCATTCAGGGTGATCGAGGTACCCAGCGCGGCACGCGCAATTTCCACCGAATGCAGCGCGGTATCGAAGCGGGTCCGTGCCACGGCGAGCGAAGGATTGCCGGCGAGCGCGGCCTGTTCGAGTTGGTCGAGTTGATCGTCGTGATAGCGGCTCCACCAGAGGGAATCGGGCCAGTGGCCATCGCCATGCGTCGGCAGACCGGCCAGCGGCGCCGCGTTGCGCAGATCCGGAAGGGCTGGCTTGGGCGGAACCGAGCAAGCGGCAATGCCCAGAACGACGGCAAAAGCGACAAGCGGACGAACGATGGCGGTCATCGGATCAGGAGTAGGTTAGTTGTAAGCGGATAAATGAAATGGCGCCGGTTGGACAGATAAAATGGCACCAAAGTGGCGGAAAATGTAACCAAAGTGGCGGAAAATGTAACCAAAAATGTATATCGCATCACACAAACAACGCCGCACGCTCACGCCTGCAAGGCTGGTTCAGGGGTGTTTGAAACGCGCTTTAATGAAAATGCTTCAGTCGCGCGTAGCTGGGCTGTGGCAGTTGCTGTATCGGAACACGTTCCACGACAGTGTACGCGAAGTGAGGATACCACTGACCGGCGTGTTGTGAAGGCTTTACACTTTGGAAGCGCTACCACCAGTGGTAAAGGAAGAGATTCTCAACATGCACATTGTGCGGTTGAACGCACACGATTTACTCGTTCCTCAGAACGAGTGGATTAACCGCGTCGCTTGCCGAGCGGATAGGTTCTAAGAAACCGCTGCAGAAAACGCATTCAGAGCAACGCGCCTCTGAGCGCTAGCGATAAGCGATAGTAGATTCTCAAACCGCGCGTGCCAGTGATTCGGCAAGGCCGGTATAACGATCCGGCGTCAACTCCAGCAGCCGGCGCTTGGCGTCCGCAGGCAGGTCGAGCGTATTGATGAACGTGTGCAGCACATCGCGCGTGATGTCTTGGCCGCGCGTGAGTGCCTTGAGTTGCTCGTAAGGTTCGGGCAGGCCGTAGCGGCGCATCACGGTTTGCACCGCTTCTGCCAGTACTTCCCAATTCGCATCCAGGTCGGCCTCGATGCGCGCTGGATTGGTGCTGAGCTTGTCAAGTCCGCGCAGTAGCGCGTCGAACGCGATCTGCGTATGGCCAAACGCGGTGCCGAGCGTGCGCAGTACGGTGGAATCGGTAAGATCGCGCTGCCAGCGGCTGATCGGCAACTTCGCGCTGAAATACTCGAACATCGTATTGGCGAGTCCAAGGTTGCCTTCGGCATTCTCGAAATCGATCGGATTCACCTTGTGCGGCATCGTCGATGAGCCGACTTCGCCGGCTTTGAGCAACTGACGGAAATAGCCCAGCGAGATATAGCCCCAGACATCGCGCGCGAAATCGATCAGGATCGTGTTGCAGCGGCGGATCGCATCGCCTAATTCCGCGATGTAATCGTGCGGCTCGATCTGCGTGGTGTATGGGTTGAATATGAGCCCCAAGCTCTCGACGAATCGCCACGAAAACGCTGGCCAGTCCACTTCGGGGAAGCTCACGACGTGCGCGTTGTAGTTGCCGACCGCGCCGTTGATCTTGCCGGTGATTTCCACCGCGGCGATCTGGCGGCGCTGGCGTTCCAGACGCGCGGCAACATTGGCGATTTCCTTGCCGAGCGTGGTCGGCGAGGCGGTCTGCCCGTGTGTGCGCGACAGCATCGGCAGGGCGGCATGTGTGCGCGCCATGCCGCATAGCTTGGCGATCATGCTATCGAGCGCCGGCAGTAGCACGCCATCGCGCGCGTCGCGCAACATTAGCGCGTAGGCGAGATTGTTGATGTCTTCGCTGGTGCAGGCAAAGTGGATGAATTCCCTGATTGCCGCCAATTCCGCGTTTCCGGCAATTTTTTCCTTGATGAAGTATTCAACTGCCTTGACATCGTGGTTGGTGATGCGCTCGATTTTTTTGATGCGCGCGCCGTCATCCGCGGAGAAATTTTTGCCGATCGCCAGCAGCGTCGCGCGCGCGCCCGGCGATGGCGGCGGCACTTCGGCGATCGCGGGTTCCGCTGCGAGCGCGAGCAGCCAATGCAGTTCGACCAGTACGCGCCGATGCATCAGACCGAATTCGCTAAAGATCGGCTGCAGGCTTTGCGTCTTTGCGGCATAGCGGCCATCCAGCGGTGACAGGGCGGTGAGGGGAGAACTCATGGCACTTCCTCAAAACGCGGACGAAGGATGCGCAAGTCTAGCATCCGCTCCGACACAGTCAGCGTGGGTCAACGCGGTGGGTCGGTGGGTGGTGGGTCAACGCGCGCACATTGCGCGATAATAAGAACCCCGCTTTTGAAAGAGTAGCAGTCATGAGTCAATATCGGATCGAACGCGACAGCATGGGCGAACTCAAGGTTCCGGCTGATGCGCTGTATGGCGCGCAGACGCAACGCGCGGTGGACAATTTTCCGATCTCCGGTTTGACCATGCCGCGTGAATTTATCCGCGCGCTGGGTTTGATCAAGTCCGCGGCGGCACAGGCGAACGCGGATATGGGACATCTGAAGAAAACCTCCGCGAAGGCGATCCGCAAGGCGGCCGAGCGTGTCGCGGCAGGTGAGTTCGATGCACATTTTCCGATCGACGTGTTCCAGACCGGTTCGGGCACATCAAGCAATATGAATGCGAATGAGGTGATCGCGCATGTCTGCGCGGCGGCCGGCACCCAGGTGCATCCGAACGACGATGTCAACAACGGGCAGTCGTCCAACGATGTGATCCCGACCACGATCCAGGTCAGCGCGGCGCTGACGGTCAGCCAGAAGCTGCTGCCGTCGCTCGCGCATCTGAAGAAGGCCATCGACATGCGCGCCAAGGAACTGCGCAAGGTGGCCAAGACCGGGCGCACGCATCTGATGGATGCGATGCCGGTGACGTTCGGACAGGAACTGGGCGGCTGGTCCGCGCAGATCCGCTCGGGCATCGAGCGCCTCGACGACGCGCTCAAGCGTGTGTGCAAGCTGCCGCAGGGCGGCACCGCGGTCGGCACCGGCATCAATGCCGATGCGCGGCTCGGTCCGCGTGTCTGCGCGGAACTGACGAAGATGACGGGTGTGAAGTTCGAATCGGCCGACAACTATTTTGAGGGCATCAGTTCGCAGGACGCGGCGGTCGAATTGTCCGGCCAGATGAAGACGCTGGCCTGTTCGTTGCTGAAGATCGCCAATGATCTGCGCTGGATGAACTCCGGTCCGTTGGCGGGATTGGGCGAAATCGAACTGCCGGCGCTGCAACCGGGGTCGTCGATCATGCCGGGCAAGGTCAATCCGGTGATCCCCGAAGCATTGGCGATGGTTTGCGCGCAGGTGATCGGCAACGACACCACGATCACCATCGCCGGCCAGAGCGGCAATTTCCAACTCAACGTGATGCTGCCGGTGATCGCGCTGAATCTGTTGCAGTCGATCGAACTCCTGGCCAACGCGACGCGCCTCCTGGCCGACAAGGCAATCGCCGGTTTCAAGGTGCGTGAGGACAAGATCAAGGAAGCCCTTGATCGTAATCCGATTCTCGTCACCGCATTGAATGCGGTAATCGGCTACGACAAGGGCGCGGCGACCGCGAAGAAGGCGTACAAGGAAGGGCGTCCGATCATCGATGTCGCGCTGGAAACCACCGGCCTGCCGCGCAAGAAACTGGAAGAACTGCTCGACCCGGCTGCGTTGACCAAGGGTGGTACGCATGGTGGTTCTACGGGTGGTTGAGGCTGCCCGTCTGATCTCCTGCTAGTGTCCTGAGTCGGAAATTGGCGTAATAAATTGTGAGGGTGTGTGCCCACGAGAAAAGGCGTGAGGTGGAGTCATAACGGGTGCTATGGCGAGGATGAGTAACGCAGTCTCGCCGGTGCAGACCGAACGAGAATGGATGCAAATTTCTGACTCAAGACACTAGTCAGGGCCACAACGGAGCGGTTGAGCAAATCCATGTGCCAACCGTGAAGGGGACCGGTCAGCGTGTGCCGTTCACGATCGACACAGCGCCGCCAGCAAGCGAACCAGATCGGCCTGCCGTACCGTGTCGGTCTTGGTAAAGATGGTTCTGATCTGGGTGTGCACTGTGCTGATGCCGGCACTCAATGGCTGCGCAGCCTGGGTCAGGTCGTAGAGAAGCTGCGGAGGGTGTGGGAACAGATGGTGCTGCTGATCGTGTTTACGCAGTACCGCCAGTGTTAGCTAATTGTAAATTAATTATAAAAAAATATGTCTAAAGACCTGTCTAACGATCATGACAGTGAGTGTATGTGCCGCCCAGGATGATAAAAGAACGCTCGTCGCTCCCGTGTAAGTATCTCCTAACCTCGTCATTGTGAAACAAGAAACCCCCGGCCTTGCCGGAGTGGATGGACCAGTTTGGCATTTACAGGAGTCCATCTTGGATGCTGTGGCCTTGAACCGCCCAGCCTGCGAGAAGGAGAGTCTTTAAGGGATGTGGTTTGAGGGAAGGAGTAACAGAGAATGAGCTTTTGACTTTCGATCGCGAAAAGGTGAACTTGTCCCGCAGAAGCGGACGCCAAAGAGGTCGCCTTAGCGTTGCTTGAGAAACTTGAACTGCTCGTCCTTGTGCTCCACCAGTTTGTCCAAACAGCGGTACAGGGTGTTCTTCTCGGCCAGCGCGAAGTCCGCGCCCAGCAGATCGGCCATGGCGCTGGCATCGAACCATTGACGAAGCAGCCTTCATTCGCTACCCGGTCGGTGAGCCGATACGCCACCGGCGTCTTGAGTACCTTCAGCCACGGCGTCCCTTGGTGTGAGTCCGACAGGCGCGGCGCCCAGAAGGCGTCGAGTCATGTTGCTGCCACAACCACAGCATCCGCCAACAAGCACCCCATTGGTGAGGACGCAGCAGGTTCAATTCGCTCATCCGCACACCGATCGCATCGACGTCGTACGCTGGCATGTGCGTGGTCGGAAACAACGCCGCCTATCGGCGTCCTGCACCTCAATCGTCTTGCGCCAAGCCTCGCGTTGGCTGGCGTTGATCTCTTCAAGGTAGAGAACCCGTCGTTACACCACCTGCCCGCCGCAGAGACGGCGGTTCTCCACGACGCGCCAGTTTTCGTGGAGCCTGCCGTCTTTCTTGCGTGGATTGCTGCGCAGGAACATGGGCCGCGAGTCTAGGAAGCGCGCGGTTGCCATGCAATGACCAAGGGCTCCACTACACGCGTCTTTCGCAAGTATTCCTATACTGATCAATCACTTGCAGGTGTATAACGGCCTGTTTCCGAAAAAACGATGGCGAGTTGAGAAAGAGGGGTTAGCTTCTATAGCAGCGCCGCATCAATGTTTACATAAGTTTACTATCAATAAATTCACGTTGGATGACAGTATTACAAAGGATGTCACAAGATTGACTGGTATCGAAATATCTGCGATGCTGAAGATGATGAGTCTAGGGGATGGCATTGAGTTTCTCCATAGCAGTTTTTTGTACACTCGATGCAAATTATTGTACATCTGCTATATTCTCTATATTACAATAAATCCAATAATAACAAATAATATATTTTAATAATGGAATTCGCTCAGAATTTCCTTGGAGATTATAATAATGAAACATGAGAAAGATATCTGGCATCCATTATCTGCGGTTCAACGCAGTTTATGGTTTCAGTATCGAATACATCCAGAAACGCGTGGTTTGTATAACGTAAATTTTTGTATTCGTATTTTTGACCGGCTGGATGCTATCCATTTACATGGGGCGCTCAATACGCTAGCAGCGCGACACCCGATCTTGCGCGTGCGATTCCAGGAAGTTGATGGGGCGCCAAGCCAGTGTGTGGATCCAAACGCCACGATCGAGGTAGCTGTTTTTGATGTTGAACATCTTTCCGACGAACAGCTGAAGCAGCGTCTTGCTGAAGACACGATCAAGCCGTTTGACCTCGTAGAGGCTCCCTTGGTGCGTGCCAGGATTTACCATCGCCCTGGCCGGCAATGCATCTTGCTCCTGGTCTTCGACCATTTAATCTGCGATG
>JAISPQ010000057.1 GCA_031274955.1 Rhodanobacter sp. | reverse complement strand
GGTTGGGGGTTTGTTGGGGGTTTTGGCCCCAAAAAACTTTTTTGGGGGGGTTTTGGGGGGGGGGTGGCCCCCCGCGGCCCCCCAACCCCCCAACAAACCGGATTTTGTGGATGCGGATCGGTCATGGCTTGCCCTTTGGCGGGTTGTAACTGCCATCTGCTTTGGCCTTCCGCAGGAAGCGCAAAACGTTAGATCTGTGGATGCCAAGTTCGCGTGCAATATCAGCTTGAGAGAGACCGTCTTGCGCTAACTCGATCATTTTCTTGTGGCGGTGTGTCTCACAGTCGCGTAACGTCCATGCCTGCTTGCCATCTGGGTCGGTTTGTAACCACGCTTCCACAGGGTTTACTTCTTGCCCATGAAGAGCTCGTGCTTTCTCAAAATGGACTTCAAAGCGCGCGCCTTGGCTAGCGTCGTAATCCAGCGGGCGTTTCAGGGCAATGACAGCATCGAGCAGGTCCTCACGTTTGGATGTTCCGCGTTGCGTTCCGCCCTTTCCGGAATGATGCACAAACACCACGCTGCGCCCACTGGCGCGCATACGCAGTCCCCAGTCGGCTATGGGCTGCCAACCTTCAGCCTCATTTTCCTTACCCGTACGAACCAAGCTGCTAAGGTTATCGACAATAATGACTTTTGAATCACCAATAACTGCGTCTATGGCCTCTTGTCCCTCAGAGGTTGAAAGGTTTGGCATGTAACCAAAGGGTTGCAAATCCGGCGTCAGGAAGCGCAGCGCACCGGGTGCCGCCTCGGTATCGGACGCAGCGACGATGCGCGCTACGCGATCCTTTAGCGCTGAGACGGGCATTTCGCCATCCACGTAAAGCACTGGCGACGCGCTCGGCGCTCGCCATCCGAGAAACTCGCCACCACTCGCCAGCGCGTAAGAGAGACCAAGAGCCACATGCGTTTTACCAACACCTCGCCATGCGTGAATCATCACGAGTGATTGTGATTGCAGCCAGGGCGACAAAAGAATTTCTCGCTCTGGTAAGTCCATGGACAACAGCTTATGTGCATCGCACACCACCGGGATTCGTGGCGGTTCTGGTGAGTTTTCGCTTGCGTTAGAATTACGACCATTCCGCTTAAGAGCACGCGAGACAATATCTAAATCTCGGGCGCTATCTCGGTCTAGTTCTGCGTTTGTCTTCAAATGAATTGGATTATTTACGCTCATATTCAAACACCTCTCTTGCATCTGCTATTCTGCTTGCCTCTATGTCTAGCCGGGCAAGTTCGTCTATTGTAAGCGATTCGCCGCTGGAAAGCTTATGTGCAGCAACCTGGATGTAATTAGTCGATCTATCCAAAACGTTGATTGCGGCCACCAGTTGAGATTCTCGCGCCTGTCGCCGGAGTTCTCGGCGCTCTTCTGGTGTGACATTGTGCCTAAGCCGCGCTGGATATAAGTCGGCCAGCGAAAGGTCGATTGCGGAAAGAATGCAAGTTACATCGCAGCCTGCAAAACAATGTAGAATCACGCGACCGTCGGAGCCCTCAGTGAGGCTCAACGTGCGGCGCGAGGTATGCCCAAGCGGGCAATCCGCGCGAAAACCCCGCCCGCCCTCGCACACGTTATCAAGCTTGCTTATTAGCAAGTCAATTGGACGCACGGAGGGCGGGGCAGTGGCAATCACGCAACAGATTCCATTTCTATCTTGTCAGCCTCTTCCTTCCCTTTTATGGCTAATTGCTCGATCGCGAAAAAGTAATCAGCCGCGTCTTTATACTCATCGATATTGGCGTAAATTTCTACGCATTGGCTGGCAATCGTGGCAATCACGCTCAAATACGTCGAATTATTGAATGCTGCATTGGACGCGCTCATAGCGACACCTCCTTTTCGCCGATATTGGCCTGTAGACGCAGCGCGCCGATGAACTCTTCCAGGCGGTGCACGTCCAAATGCAGCACTATTGTGGTGGCTTCTGCGCAAATACTAATCGAGATCCTTTCTAAATCCGTATTGCGTTGAATCCAGACATTTGTCTTGTCCGACAAGCTGGCTTGGGTGATGTGCGGGAGTGGTGCAGAAGATGCCGCAGGCGCGGCTTGGTTGTTGAGCGTGGATTTCATGTGGGACTCCTCAAGGATTGAGTGAGTCCGCCACCGCGTGTTCGCACAAGGTGGCGGACGACGCGGGGTTAGCAGACCGGGCTACAAGGAAACCGGCGCACTTTGCAGTGCCCCCGCGCCGTCCACCAAGAACCGGTGGGTTCACGTCCAGCGCCAATGCTGTAGACGTGAAAAAAGCGCCTCGCATCAGACGATGGGCGCTTGCGCGCCTTGTATAGAGTCGGGCTGCTAAACCCGGCTGCCCAATGTGGGGCAGCGGATACACGATGCGCCTTGCGGTATCGCTTGTCAAGTGGTAAGATTGCGGAACTCATTTTTACACCTCTAAATCACCCCTCGGTCGCCCGTCAGCGCCGGGGGTTTTTTTTTGGCCGTCTGGACGGCTAAATGGCTGTCGGCTGGTGCGCCACTTCTTGGCTAACCAACTCGGCGATACGCGAATCCAACTTGGCGGTGATCGATTGCCTGTCGCGGCGCTCAAGCGACGAAGAAAACTTGCGAGCCAGCGGCAAAGCGAATTTGATGACACGATGTGACCATTCAAATTGCGGTTTGAATTTCTCAAGCCGTGCGTGTTGCTCCGGTCCGGATGCCTCGCAAATTTTGTGCCATGCGTTTTCGGCGGTTTTGTTCAGTGCCATAATTGGAATCGGCGAACGCAAAACAGCTTCGACCACGCGCGCGTTCCTCCACTCTAAAAGACTCTCTCGCAAAGCGTTTATTTCGACGCTTGTCATTGATCTTATCTGCGCGCGAATTTCTTGGTCGATCGCAATATCGCTCGGATCAGCAGGTTTTGGCGTCGCATAGAATTGTGAGACAGCCGTGTCGTACTCATCACATTTTTTGAGAGTGGAATTGGCGAGTTTTGTGACATTCTTAAACATGGCTTCGTCGATCGGACCTAGCGCCCGGGTTTTGCCAATTTCGGTCAGATTTTTATCGTTCTCAATCGCACTCCGTTCGTTTGCGTGATGAGCAAGCGAACACAAAATATCGTAAGCGTTGCTGGCCGCACCTCCATCATAGAATTCATCTGGAAATTTTCCAGTCGGCAACATGTGACCGTCGATCACAACAGTTCCTGATTTCGATCCTTTGACGTTTGCGATCGAGAATAATGTTGTAGTGTCAACCGGGGTCATGCGGCCTCCTTGTTTTGCTCGGACGCTGCAATCCGGCTTTGTATCCAAGTCCGTACTTGGCTTTCTGGCCAAGCAGAACAACGTGCAGAAAGTTTGATCGGACTCGGAAAAGAGCGGTTTCGCACTAGTGCATAAACCTGACTTCTGCTCAGAGCGGTTCGCGCGCAAACCTGCGGCAGGCGCAAAAGTGTTTCTGTATTTTCCATAAGTTACCTCTTTTCTTAGATTCGTGCATTTGCACGTTATTGCGGACAATACTAGCCACTCTGTTTGGTATGCAATAGGATAGAGTCAACAAGGGCGTTGACTAACTAGGCCAGTTAACGTCAAGTGCGTTCAAAAATGTCTTATTTTGTGGGCTTTGCATTTATTCTTACGCACTCAATCGCACCCCATTTAGAACTCGCGTTGACTTTCGTGCAAGGCCACTCAACACGGGTGTTGACTTGCTGGTTGTATCAATTGACAGGCATAAAAAAACCCCGCTTTTGACGGGGTTTTGTAGTTCTCTTGTGGAAAACCTTCAGCTTACTTTGCGCTTGAATGGCATCACGCTTGCGCCATTTCGTAAGCCGTCTAGAAAGTTGGCCCACTGTTGCATCATTTTGCGACGCTCAGACAGGTGGAACGCGCGGTTATAAGCCCGCCCCAGCGGATCGCGGACAGCGTGCGCAAGTTGATGTTCTATCACGTGCGGAGGGAATCCAAGCACTTCATCCAAAATGGTGCGCGCACAGGCTCGCCAGCCGTGCGAGGTGAAATGATCGCCGCTTATTCCAAGCGCACGCAATGCTGCGTTCAGAGTGTTTTCGGACATTGGCCTATTTGGCGTACGAATACTTGGAAAAACGAACTTCTGGTGTCCGGTCAACGCATGAAGTTCGCGCATAATCACTAGTGCCTGCGTGCTCAATGGAACGATATGTGGCGTTCCGGTCTTGCTGGCTGTAAACCGCCATTCTTCTGCTTCAAAATCAACATCCGCCCATTGCATCGCGCGAAGCTCACCAGGCCGCACGAACACCAGCGGCGCTAGCCGCAGCGCGGCGGCGGTTTCAGGTCGGCCTCGATACGCATGTATTGCGCGCAGCAAGGGGCCGACTTGAGCGGGGTCCGTGATGCTAGCGAAGTGCTCGGTTTTGGTAGCGACAAGTGCGGCTCCACCGACGAGGTTTATGGCTGGGTTGCTCTCTGTTTTCCCAATTTGAACGGCGTACCGGAATACTTGTGAGGTCAGCGCGCGGGCACGATGCGCGGTTTCTATAGCTCCACGGCTCTGTATCTTGCGCAACGCGGCCAGCAGTGCGGCGGCCGTCACCTCTGAGATAGGCACGCGGCCAATGGATGGAAATAGATCGCGCTCCAACAGGCGGCGTTCGCGAATCGCTGCGCCAGGACTCAGTGTCTTTACGCGCTGGCCAAGATACTCCAAAGCTACTGACGAAAACGTGTTTGATACTGACTCTGCCAGTGCCTTGCGCCGCACGCGTTCGGCGGTCACAGGCGACACGCCAGCGGCTAGCGTTTTACGGGCTTCCCTAGCGCGCTCTCTGGCTTCACCGAGAGTGATGAGCGGGTACTCACCAAATGTAGCCATGGACGCCTTCCCGGCGTAGCGGAACCGGTAGCGCCAGATGCGTGCGCCTGACGGGCGAATTTCAATCGCGAGACCTTTCGCGTCGGCCACGCGATAGATAACGGATCGTGGTTTGAGCGTGCGCAGTTTCGTGTCTGTCAGCATGTGAGTAAGCCAAATGTGAGTAAGGGCGGAAACCATCGCTTCCTTACTCACCACCTTACTCACAGTATGCTAAGGCTGTCAATGAACACCCTTGGACGCTATGGAACAAAAAACCCCGCATTTAGCGGGGTTTGTGATGATGAACCGAACGTTACTGAACGTCCTTAGATGCTAATATGGTGGGCCCGCTCGGATTCGAACCGAGGACCAAGGGATTATGAGTCCCCTGCACTGACCGCTGTGCTACAGGCCCAGGAAGTGGTGCGGCAGTCTAACCGCCGCACGCAAAATGTCGAGTGCGGCGGGTTTTCGGACAGGTTCTCATTCCAGATCGAGGAAGGAGCGCAACTGCTCGGAGCGGGTCGGATGGCGCAGCTTGCGTAACGCCTTGGCTTCGATCTGGCGGATGCGCTCGCGCGTGACATCGAACTGCTTGCCGACTTCTTCCAGCGTGTGATCGGTGTTCATATCGATGCCAAAGCGCATACGCAGCACTTTCGCCTCGCGCGGCGTCAGGCCGGCCAGTACATCGCGCACGGTTTCCATCAGGCCGATGTTGGTGGAGGAGTCCACCGGCGAGACGATCGCCGCGTCTTCGATGAAATCGCCCAGATGCGAATCCTCGTCGTCGCCGATCGGCGTTTCCATCGAGATCGGTTCCTTGGCGATCTTAAGCACCTTGCGGATCTTGTCCTCGGGCATCTCCATCTTGATGGCCAGTTCGTCCGGCGTCGGTTCGCGGCCTATCTCTTGCAGCATTTGACGGCTGATGCGGTTGAGCTTGTTAATGGTCTCGATCATGTGTACCGGGATGCGAATCGTGCGTGCCTGATCGGCGATCGAACGCGTGATCGCCTGGCGAATCCACCATGTCGCATAGGTCGAGAACTTGTAGCCGCGCCGGTATTCGAACTTGTCCACTGCCTTCATCAGGCCGATATTGCCCTCCTGGATGAGATCGAGAAATTGCAGGCCGCGGTTGGTGTATTTCTTGGCGATCGAGATCACCAATCGCAGGTTGGCTTCGACCATTTCCTTTTTCGCGCGGCGTGCCTTGGCTTCGCCGATCGACATCTTGCGGTTGATTTCCTTGATGTCGGCGATACCCAGATACAACACACGCTCGACCGCGATGAGTTTTTCCTGCTCGGCGACGATCGTATCGCGTTGCGTTTTTATCGCGGGCGACCATTTCTGGCGCTTGCGCGAAAGTTCGCTTGCCCATTCGATATTGGTTTCGTTGGAGGGGAAGAGCTTGATGAAATCCTTGCGCGGCATGCGCGCGTACATCATGCACAGGTCGCCGATCACACGTTCGTGATGACGGATGTTGTTGACGACTTCGCGCAGTTTTTTCACGAAGCCATCGATCATGATCGACGGTAGCTTGAGCTTGAGGAACTCCTCGGCCATCTTGTCACGCAGTTTCTGCGACTTGCGATCGAGGTTGCCGTATTTTTCGGCCACCTTGCAGAACTGCGCATGGATCTCGCGCAGTTCGTTCATGCGGCGGCCGACCTCGGCGAGGTCCAACCCGGTATCGCCGGGACCGGCTTCTTCGCTTTCGCCGCCGTCTTCCTCCACCTCCTCGTCACCGTCAGCCTCTGCCGGTGCCGCGGCGGCTTCGTTGATGACGACTTCCGGCTGTTCCATGTCGGCGAAACCGGCCAGCACTTCGGAAAGGCGCTTCTTGCCCTCCTGGTACTGGTCGTATTCCTCCAGCAGCAACTGGATCGACCACGGGAAGTTCGCCAGCGCAAGCTGGACCTGATTCAGACCTTCCTCGATGCGTTTGGCGATCGCGATTTCGCCTTCGCGCGTGAGCAGTTCGACCGTACCCATCTCGCGCATGTACATGCGTACCGGATCGGTGGTGCGGCCGACCTCGGCATCGACCGCGCTGAGCACGGCCACGGCTTCTTCGGTCGCGGTATCGTCGTCGGTGGCGACCGGTGTTTCCTGCAGCAACGTCTCGATATCGGGTGCGACTTCGTGCACCTCGATGCCCATGTCGTTGATCATGCTGATGATGTCTTCGATCTGCTCGGGATCGACGATGTCGTCCGGCAGGTGGTCGTTGACCTCGGCATAGGTAAGGTAGCCCTGTTCCTTGCCCTTGATGATCAGGGTCTTGATTTCGGATTGCTGCTCCTGAACCTCGGCTTGCGGCTCCTGGGCGCGTGGCTCGGCCTTGCTCGTCAGTTTGCTGGCGGCTTTTTGCGTCGCGGCCGATGCGGCACGCTGCGTGTTCGCGATTCGCGGATTGGGCGTGTCCTTTGCCTGCTGTCGTTTCGCGGTTTTCTTGGCGGTGTCCACTGCGCGGTGCGGCGGTTTGGCCGCGGCCTTGGGGTGCTTTGCGTGTCCCTTTGCGGGGGTGGGACGCTTTGCGGACCCCTTTGCGGCTTTCGCTGCGCGGGTACCTTTGGATGCGGACTTATGATCGGCCATGTCGATTCCGAAAAATGTCATTGAGGAAAAAAGTATAGGAGCCGCGTCAAGGGGGAAGCGGGATTTCGAGCGGCGCCCTCCGGTGCCGCGGGCCGCTGAGCGGCCCGCCATGGATGGCGGGTATCCCGCCTTGGGCCCTTTTGAATCAACGGTTCAACGCGTTTCGAGCCAGAACGTAACCGGCCCGTCGTTGACCAGATGCACCTGCATATGGGTACCGAACCGGCCGGTTTCCACTGCCGGATGACGCGATCGCGCCAGTTCCACCAAATGGTTGAACCAGCGTTCGGCTTCGGCCGGTGCCGCCGCGGTGGAAAAGCCCGGCCGCATCCCCGAGCGCGTATCGGCGGCCAGCGTGAACTGTGACACCAGCAACAAACCGCCGGCGCTATCGGCCAATGAACGGTTCATGCGCCCCTGCGCATCGGCAAAAACGCGATAGCCGAGCACGCGTTCAAGCAGCCGGTTCGCCTGTACCTGGCCATCGCCGGGCTGAACGCCGATCAGCGCGAGCAGGCCCGTGCCGATGCGGCCGACCGTTGTGCCATCGACATCTACATGGGCTTGGGCGACACGCTGGATCAAGGCAATCATGGGGTTCTCCGTGCGGTTAGAACCTGTCCAAAACCTGCTGCGCTCGACATTTTGCGAGCCGGCGGTGCTCGAACTGCGAAGGTAGGATACCGGAGCGAACGGCGGAGCCGGCCCGAAGGGCGAGCCGCAGATACGGCGAGTAATCCTCATGTACTGCCTTGTACACTCCAACTCCTGCGCTCCGCCGTCGCACAAACTGCCATCGCGCACTACGGTTTTTTGAACAGGTTCTCGAGAATTGCGCCTCATGGATTCTCCCTCGATGTCGTGGTCGGCACGTCTGCTGTACGGCGGCCTGCGCCTCGCCGGCCGTCTGCCGTTGTCCGTGCTGCACGCATTCGGCACTGCGTTCGGCCGCCTGCTCTGGCTGGCCAATGGGCGCATGCGCCGCATCACCGAGCGCAATCTCGCGCTGGTGCTGGCGCACGAGAGCGCACCGGCGCGTCGCCGGCTCGCGTGCGCCGCGCTGGAAGAAACCGGCAAGGCGATGACCGAAATCGCCAAGGTCTGGGGCAATCCGCCGGAGGCGGGGCTGGCGCTGATTCGCGAGGTGTGCGGTCAGTCGCTGTTCGATGCCGCACTCGCCGCCGACCGCGGACTCATCATCGCCGCCCCGCATCTGGGCTGTTGGGAACTGCTCAACTACTGGCTCGCCACACATACGCCGCTGGCGATCCTGTATCGCGCACCGCGCTATGCCGATCTGGAACCGCTGCTGCGCAAGACGCGCGGCGGACTGCCGGTCGAACAGGTACGCGCGGAAGGCGCAGGCGTGCGCACGCTGTATCGGCGCCTGCAGACGGGCGGTGTTGTCGGCATCCTGCCCGATCAGAAACCCAAGCAGGGCGAAGGCGAGAATGTGCCTTTCTTCGGCGTGCCCGCACAAACGATGGTGTTGTTGCCGCGGCTCGCCGAACGCACCGGCGCGACCGTGCTTTTCAGTTTTGCTGAGCGCCTGCCGCGCGGCGCCGGCTATCGCGTGCATATCCTGCCGGCGCCGGAGGGCATTGCGGACAAGGACATCGGGATCGCCTGCGCGGCGCTCAATCGCGGTGTCGAGAATTGCGTGCGACTCGCGTTTGCACAGTATCAGTGGACCTACAAACGGTATCCGAACGATGCGTAAAGACGCTATGGCTGCCCGGATGCGCCGCGAGCGTTTTCTCGATAGCGTGTGGTGCGTGCGCCGACGGCTCAAGAGCGCAAAAGATCCCCACGGATAGCGTCACGGATCGGCGTGGGTCGTTCAAGCTCCCCGACGACGCCTTCCACAATCGCATCGACGCGTGCGCCGAAGATCGCCCGTACGGCATCGGCATCACGTGCGGGCGGCTCACCGTGGCGGTTGGCGCTGGTCGAGACCAGCGCGCCGCCGAACGCGCGGCACAGTGCGGCGGCGGGTGGGTGCGCGGTGACACGCAGCGCGATGCCCGCATGACCGCCGGTAATCCAGGCCGGCGCGCTCGGCGCACGCGGGAAAATCCAGGTATGCGACCCCGGCCAGGTTACGCGCGCGCGCTCGATGGCCGCGGTCGGTGTCGCCGTAAAGTCGATATAGGGTGCGATCTGCTCGAAGTCCGCGCCGATCAGCAATACACCCTGCACCGGCGGGCGTTGTTTCAGTGCGAATAACTTCTCGAATGCCGCGCGATGGTGCGGATCGCAGCCCAGGCCATAAACCGCTTCGGTCGGATAGGCGACCACGCCGCCGGCGTGTAATGCGGCGACGGCATCCAGCACATTTTGCCCGGCGCTGTTCACGGTTTGCGCAATTTTTCGAATTGGCGTTGCAATTCCAGTATGGTTTCCCGGCGTGATTCCGGTGTGTCCCGGCGTAGCTTCTTGCGCTCTTGCTCCCGCGCATGGCGCCGCGCTTGCTGTCGTTCCAGTTCCTCCTGTTCCTGCCGGATCCGCTCTTCCCGCCGGGCGGTCTCGCGTTCGGCCATGATGGGTCCGGGGTGGCTGGGCATGGCGGCCGACAGCAGATATTCGTTGAGGTAGTTGCGGGAATACAGCGCCGAGAATTCGCCGATCAGCGGCAGGTTCAGCGCCGCGAATATCGGGCGCCAGGATTCTTCGCCTGCGGCCTCGCGGCAGCGCACTTCCAGCGCCGGATTGAATTGATACCAGCCGTGTGCCATGCGCTTGAACAAGGCGCGGTTGTAAACATAATCGCGTTCCACTTCGTTGCGCGAAAGCACGTTGGACAGGTGTGACCGCTTGTTGCGCGCGGCGCGCAGAACGTTCTCCGGCAATGCTTTCCAGGCTTCCAGTACGGCCTGCGTGTCGATGGCGCAGTTCAGCGTGCGGTCGATGTGGGTGAAACGCGATTTGAACAACGTCCAGAAGGTCTGGAACAAAAAATATTCGGTGAGATGTTTGTCGATACGCACCAGGCGCTCGCCGGCTTTCACGTCCACATGCGCCGGCGCCAGAAGCTCGTAGAGCACGGCGCAGGGACCTTGCGCGAACTTCGGGTCGCGAAAGGCCGCGCGCAAGGCCAGATGCAGCGCGTTGCAGCCGTAGTGATCCGTGGCGTTGCGGTCCGCGCCGCGCTCGATCAGCGCCTCGACCAAAGCGGTGTTGCCGGCCGCCGCCGCCGCCATCAAGGGCGTCTGGTTCATCGGCGTGCGATGGTCGATGCCGTACATATCGCACTGGCGCAGCACCTCCTTGAAATTGCGCGTTGAGTATGCTGCGAAGTATTTGTGGTTGACCGCGTCGCGCTGCTGCGAATAACCCTCTACGCCGAACTGCGTCGCGATGCCGAAGCCCACCTCCCGCGCGAGATAGGCGGCCAATTCGGGCTCATCGTGAAAGGCAGCGTATTCATGCAACCGCCGCTTTTGTTTGTCGCCGATGGCGCGCTCGCGAAAAACCTTGATCAACAGATCGCGCACGGCCGGCTCATCCAGCACCGGCCAGGGCGGCGGGGTTTGTTTCAGGATCGTGCGGCGGATCGCCTCGGCCTGCTCCTGCTTGCCTTGCAATTCGAGTTTATGCGCTTCCTTTTGCCATTCTTCGAGGCTGGATTGCTTGGCCTCCACCTGCGATTCGCCGCTGGCCAGGCCAAGGTCGAGCAGGCCGAACAACGGATGCGCAGTATCGGATTCGATCAGATACAGGTTCTTGATGGCGCGGGTCAGCGCGACATACAGTGCATTGACGAAGAATTTGTAGACTTCCAGCGATTTGTCGCTCTTGTCGCGTGCGCGCCGGTAGTCGAGCGTATCGGTCTGCACATCCTGTGGGGTCACACCCGCAGTGATTTCGGAGAATTCGCGCCGATAGGAAGAAACAAAGCGGTACAGCACGATGTTTTCGTATTCCAGCCCTTTGGCTTCATGGATCGAAAACAAGAGCGGCGTAGAAAAGTATTCACGCGCAGCGGCTTTATCCTCATCGCGCATGACCAGTACGGCGAACTGTGTGGACTTGTGAATCTTGCGGTCCAGATCGCGCTTGAGCGCGTCCTTGTCCTCCATCAAGGTCGCCTTGCTCGGATCACCCCCCACGGCTTCCACCAGAAAATTGCTTTCCCGGTCGATCGAGCCGAAACGACACTGTTTGATCTTGAGCAGGGTGTTGGCAAGGCGTGTGGTCTGCGGCCCATTGCGGAAATTGGCCGTGAGCGTGCGCAACTCCTGCCGCTGCGCCAATTCCGGATCACGCCAGAACAATGTCTTGACCTGGCTCCAGGAGAAGAAATTGGGATGGACGATCTGGTTGGAATCGCCGCAGAGCATGAAATGATTGGGCGTTTTCAAGGTCTTGAGCACCAAGGCGAGTTGGGCCGTGGTGAGGTCCTGAACCTCATCCACCATCACGAAGTCGTAACGTGGCGCGGCCAGCGCCAGCCAGTCGTGTGCGAGCAGGTTCAGATCGTACAGTTTGGCTTCGGCGAGCCAACCGCGGTATTTCTCGAACAGATCGTAAAGCCGGTCGCGCTCGGCTTCCGTAAAGATCGACTGACGCACGCCGAGCGCGCGGTAATCCTCGCGCGTGAGCACCCCACCCGCGCGCGCCGCGATCACCCCACGGATTTCTTCGAAAGCCTGGTGCCCGTCGATGTCCTTGAACGCATGCCCCTGACGCATGCGCGCAAACCAGCCGGAAAACTCCCGCCAGCTCACCTCGCGTCCGGCCGGCACCCGGATCGACTCGACGAATTCACGATAGGAAAGAAACGTGGCTTCCTGACCTTCGCGTTCGAAACCGTTGGCGTAGTACAAGTCACGCGCATTACGCGCCAGATACGCCGACTGGGTGACGTACAAGACCTCCCCTTCGGCCGCTTTGAGCTTTTCCAGCGTGAGCGCGGTCTTGCCGCTGCCGGCGCTGCCGACCACGATCAATGGCGGCGGCAGGCGATACACGGTGTCCTGCGCGTCGTCGAATGAGATCGGCTTGTCCAGAAAATGCATCGCGGTGCGCTGGGGATGCAGATAGCGCACCGGTTGAGCCTCCGCCTGCGCCGCCGTTGCATCCACGTCGGGGATCTTTGTCTCATCGACACTCGCGCCACGCAGGAAACGCGATTTGGCATAGTCGTGGTTGCGAATGACTTCCAGCATCAGCGCACAGGTTTCGCCGGCGTGACGCACGAGTGCGAACAGCAGGCGGTTGGCGCCATCAAGCTTGGCGCGATAGAACTTGCCCTGCGCCAGGTTCGTGAGCTTTTTCACTTCCGCCGCGCGGAAATCTTCACGCGCGATCGCTTGGCTTGTCTGGCGGTACTGCGCGACCACGCCGGCGGTGTTCAGTCCGGTGTATTCGAGAATTCTCAAGGGAAGTAGGGCTATGAAGTGGGGGTGGAGGAGAGTGTAGCCCCTTCATGGATGGATTCTTTCACCTGCCGGCAAAGTAAAAAGCCGGCCGATGGCGGTGAGCGACATAGGCAACCTGAGTCCCCCAAGGACAGACGCCAAGAAGCACCGAGTTAAGCGGCTTCGGCTGCTCCAGACTGCATCTTTGGAAATCGCTGTTGCTTTTCCGGCAAGAACCGCTCGCGCGGCGCTTTCTGCATCGGTGGGATCGGACTTGCCACGCGATCGACGCGCAGCCCGATCAGGACGGTTGGACTTGCCGGGTGAGTAAAGGACTTCCACCTTCAAGCAGGTGCGCCCTGCCGGCGCACGCAAAAAAAAGCCGGGCATGAGCCCGGCTTTGAATGAAGCGCGAAGAAGTAAGAAACCGCCAGCGCGCTCTCAGGAGGGAAGGATCAATGGCGCATCGCCTTCTTGGTGACGTCGGCCGTCTTGCTCAGAACGTCAGCCGTCTTGTTCAGAGCTTCGTTGGTGTTCTCGATGGAACCTTTGGCGAGCGCACCAATAGCCTCGGACGTCTTGAGCGAGATGTTGAAGACTTCCTGCGTGTTGGCATAAAGCTTCTCGGCGTTTTCCTTGGCGAGATGGACGCTCTTCGGCCAGAACGCCTTGGCGGCTTCAAAGTCGCGCACCTCGGCGGCTTCGGTGAGAAAATTCACAGTAGCCTTGACGCGATCTTCGAAGGTCTTGAGGTTCGATCCGGCGATGCGCTCGAAACCGGACAGAGCCAAGCTCTGTACTTTGACGAACGTGTCGGCATAGGTCTTGCCAAGCGTCAGGGACTGAGTGTTGAGTTGGTCGAACATGGTCTTGCCCTCTGTGAGTAGTGAATGAAAGTGGAATGTGGAGCACACTTTAGCAGGGGTTTTGCTGCGTTGCAACAAATTTTTCCACTAGGATTTATTTTTTGTTCATTCTTGTGAAAATTTCACGTTTATTCAACAAGTTGTATTGATAGCATCGCTCTGCTGCGACGCGCAAATTCTAGCTATTCCCACACGCTGGCCCGACGCGCAGGGGCGCTATCTCACCAAAGATGCGGCATTGCGTTCGTCATCCGTATGGGACGTCTTGCCAACTGCGCACGGCTGCGCTCGTTGAGCGATACGTCTATTGCCGTTGCAGGCGACAATCCCGAACGCCTAAAAAGCGAGGCTGCACTGGCGGCGCTCTGCGGTACGAGTCCATTGCAGGCATCTTCTGGAAAAACGGTCCGACATCGCCTGAACCCAGGCGGTGACCGCGCTGCCAACAACGCCTTGTGGACCATTGCCATGGTACGCATGCGTAGCGATCCCAGAACACGGGTGTATGTCGAACGACGAACCCAAGAGGGCATGTCGAACAGGGAAACTCCCAGAACAGGCCACGGATGCGGTTGAACGTGGCGGTGCGTTGTTCGACAAAGCCCTGGCGGGCGCGGTGCGCCATCAACGGGCCTTGTTGTTCGATGCTCTTGATCGGCACGAAGCGCATCCGCGCACGAGTGACGGCTTCGCAGATGGCTGCCGCGTCGGCCGCGTTGTTTTTGCCGCGATTGCCTGACAGACGATAGGGGGCGACGAGCTTGGAGGTCATCAGGCGCACGGTGTGCCCGTGTTTTTGAAACTCTCTGGCCCAGTGGTGTGCACCTGAGCACGCATCCATGTCGATCAGGCACGCGGGCAAGGCGGCGATAAGTTCGAGCAGTTTGTTGCGCGTCACGCAGGGGTGTACCAGCGAGGGCTTGCCTGTGGCATCTACGCCGTGAACAGCAAAGATGTTCTTTGCCAGATCGATTCCTACGGTTACGATAGTCATGGGCTTCCCCCTTCCAAAAAACGAGTGTGTTGATGAGAAACGTGACTTCCCATCATGGCACTTCGATGCCGTATCGCCGCCTATGCGCGAGGCACTCGGGGCGGGGAAGTCCCTTCCATTCGTTCAACCCGGACGCGCTAACGCGCGCCGGTTAATTCGGGCGTTAGGCATGATGAAAAAAATTATCGCTCTTTGTCTGTTTGTCGTCAGCACAGTGAGTGCCGCAGAGCCTAGTGCGCCAGTGTCATTATCAGAGCTTCCACCAGATATCCGTCGCGCACTCCAAGATATTTGCGGCGGCTGCATATTTGCGAATTCCGACGCTCCATGGAATCCATCGGATGTCATGAACAATCTACCGCAACGCCGGCTCGTCAGTATTGAGCATGTTGGCACCGAATGGCGCATTCAATATGAGCATGGTGGCATAGCGCTGCATTCTCATACCATCACGTTTTCAACGCAACCAACTGTTCATGTCATTTCCACGAGTTCATGTATACCATCGGAGAAATGTCGTGAGTGGTAGCCTAACAGGTCATTCAACCCGGACGCACTAACACGCGCCGGTTAATTTAGGCGTTAGGCTGTAATAATCAACGACAGGTGGCTCATGAAAATACTTCTCATGCTTTCTTTGCTGGTTCTTCCGGTACTTGCGTGGGATAGAGGTTGACGCGCGCAGAGTCAAGGTTAGTCTACCGGGATGAACGACGCCGCCACCTTCCAGACCCTCCTCAAACTTGCCGAGCCTTGGTACA
>JAISPQ010000137.1 GCA_031274955.1 Rhodanobacter sp. | reverse complement strand
CACGCTCGCCGGCGCATGCTCTTCAAATCGCTCCACGACAACTTGCCACATCCATAACCCCCTGATTCATCAAAAATCAAGAGATTACGTCATTTCATTCAACAAGACCTTGAAAGGGGGTGGCGCTTAAGTCGTGTCATCATCCCTCCATGGAGCGTTCCCCGTTACTGCGTGTGGCCCGACGGCCACAGGCGACCTCGCTTTTCCTTGGCCTGCGAACGAACAGCTTCCGGCGCGGGCGGAGGGAGATGAGACAGGCTCTTATGCGTTGCCATAGCCCCCACATTGGGCTGAACAAGACTTTCGGATGATCACGATGTTCCATTGCGTTCTTGTGCGCAAACTCGGCCGCCAGCCCTATGAGCCCCTCTGGCGCGCGATGCAAGCGTTCACCGACGCGCGCGGACCGGATACGCCGGACGAGCTTTGGGTGCTGGAACACGATCCGGTCTTCACACTCGGCCAGGCCGGCAAGTGGGAACACGTGCTGATGCCCGGCGATATTCCGGTGGTACCGGTGGATCGCGGCGGGCAAGTGACCTATCACGGGCCCGGTCAGATCGTCGTGTATCCGTTGTTCGATCTGCGCCGCCTGAAAATCGGCGTGCGCGAATTGGTGCAGCGGATCGAGCAGGCGATCATCGATACGCTGGAACACTGGGGCATCAGCGCCGCGCGCCGCGCCGGCGCGCCGGGCGTGTACGTGGGCGAGGCCAAGGTCGCCGCGCTGGGGCTGCGTGTGCGGCGCGGCTGCTCGTTGCATGGTCTGGCGTTCAATGTGAACATGAACCTAGAGCCATTTCAGCGCATCAATCCCTGCGGTTATCGGGGTCTTGTGGTCACTCAGGTGTTAGACTTAGGGGGGCCGGGATCGCTCGCCGCGGTGGAGGAGATCCTGATTGGTGAACTGGCCCGCCAGTTCGGGTTGACACCCACGCCCGCCGCCGCACAGATCCCCCGCATTCCGACCAGCGACGCTGCGTGCGTTGCGTAACCCGCATGAGCGATTCATCCAGAACTATTCCGCTGACGCCGACAGACACCGTTTCCGCGCAAGCCACCGTGAAGCAAGTGGGCCACGACAAGATCGCGCGCAATCGCGCCGGATTTGCCACGGCGCCGTTGCTGCGCAAGCCGGCGTGGATCCGCGTGCGGATTCCGCCGGGCAACGAGGTCGCAAGGCTCAAGTCCCAATTGCGCGAGAACCGTCTCGTCACGGTGTGCGAGGAAGCCTCCTGCCCGAACATTCACGAATGTTTCGGCAAGGGCACAGCTTCTTTCATGATACTGGGCGAGGTGTGCACGCGCCGCTGCTCGTTCTGCGATGTCGCGCATGGCCGTCCGCAGCCGCCCGATCCGCTGGAGCCGGCGCATCTGGCCGGCACGATCCGCGCGATGGGCCTGCGCTATGTGGTCATTACCTCGGTCGATCGCGACGATCTGCGCGACGGCGGCGCCGCGCATTTCGCCGCGTGTATCAAGGCGGTGCGCCTGGAGAATCCCGGCATCCGCATCGAAATTCTGACGCCGGACTTCCGCGGCAAGGGCCGCATGGAGCGCGCGCTGGAGATGCTCGCGCAGCAGCCGCCGGATGTCTTCAATCACAATCTGGAAACGCCGCGTGCGTTGTATCGCCAAGTGCGGCCAGGCGCGGATTACGACGGGTCGCTGAACATGCTCAAATGCTTCAAGGCGCAGCATGCGGACATCCCGACGAAATCCGGCATCATGCTCGGCTTGGGCGAAACCTTCGCGCAGGTCGAGGAAACCCTGCACGATCTACGCGCGCACGCCGTTGATATGGTGACGATCGGTCAATACCTGCAACCGACCGCGCATCATCATCCGGTGCTGCGTTACTGGACGCCCGCGGAGTTCGCGGCGTTCCAGGAGATAGGTTATCGGCTGGGTTTCCAGCATGTCGCCTCGGGTCCGCTGGTGCGTTCTTCCTATCACGCGGATCGGATGGCGCACGCGGCAGGGATCATTGAGAGTGTCTAATAAGAGCCTGTCTAATATCTCCCCCCAGCCCGGGCGGAGGGAGATATTAGACAGGCTCTAAAACAAACAGGGCGTGGCATCGCGCGTCGGAACGGATTGGAGAAACATAATGCGGAAGGTTTTGCTGACACTGGCGCTCATTGCCCTGATCGGGTCGGTGTTCGCCAAACCCACCCGGGAGGAAGGCGCGCCGCTGCTCAAGCCGACCCCCGCCGAAGGGGAGGCCGGGATTCTGGCCACGCGCTTCCTGACCCGCTTCCACTACAAACCGGTGCCGCTGGATGAAGTGATGTCGCGGCAGATTTTCAAGCGTTATCTCGATGCGCTGGACGGCGACCGGCTGCTCTTCACGCAAGCGGACATCGATCATTTTCAGATCAACAAGGACAAGCTCGGCGAGGCGATCTACAACCAGGATCTGGCCGTACCGTTCGACATCTTCAACCTGTATGAGCAGCGCATCGGTGAGCGCGTCGCCTATGCGCGTTCGCTGCTGGCCAAGGGTTTTGATTTCACCCAGGATGAGAGTTATCCGTTCGATCGCGAGAAAGCGCCCTGGGCGAAGGATGGCGCGGAACTGGACGATCTATGGCGCCGCCGCGTCAAGAACGATTGGCTGCGCCTGAAACTCGCCGGCAAGGCCGACAAGGATATCCGCGACACGCTCGACAAACGCTATGCCACGTATCTGGATCGCATCCATCAGCTCAACAGCGAGGATGTGTTCCAGACGTTCATGAATGCGTATGCCTCATCGATCGAGCCGCATACCAATTACCTCGGGCCGCATGCGTCGGAGAACTTCGAAATCAACATGAAACTCTCGCTGGAAGGCATCGGCGCGGTGCTCCAGCGCGACGACGACTACACCGCGATCCGCGAGATCGTCCCCGGTGGTCCGGTCGCGCTATCGGGCAAGCTCAAAGTCGGCGATCGTATCGTCGGCGTCGGCCAAGGCGAAAACAGCCCGATCATCGATGTCGTGGGCTGGCGTCTGGACGATGTGGTGGACAAGATTCGCGGCCCGAAGGATACCGTGGTGCGTCTGGAAATCATCCCCGCCGATGCAGGCCCGGACGGCAAGCACACCACGCTTTCGCTGACGCGCAAGAAAGTCAGCATCGAAGGACAGGCGGCAAAGAAATCGGTGATCGAGGTCAAGGACAAGAACGGCGTACGCACGCACCGCATCGGCGTGATTTCGCTGCCCACCTTTTATCAGGATTTCGATGCACGTCGCCGCGGCGACAAGGATTACAAAAGCGCCACGCGCGATGTCGAGAAACTGCTGGGCGAACTCAAGCACGACAAGGTCGATGGCGTGATCGTCGATTTGCGCAATAACGGCGGCGGCTCGCTGGCTGAGGCGACCGATCTCACGGGCCTGTTCATCGACAAGGGACCGGTGGTGCAAGTGCGCAGCGCGAGCGGCCGGGTCCAGGAAGAACAGGACACCCGTCCCGGCATGGCCTGGGACGGTCCGCTCGCTGTATTGGTCAATCGCGCCTCGGCGTCGGCGTCGGAAATTTTCGCGGCGGCGATCCAGGATTACGGGCGCGGCATCATCATTGGCGAGGCGACCTTCGGCAAGGGCACCGTGCAGAATCTGATCGATCTGGACGATGTGGCGCACAACGAGAAGCCGACGTTCGGCGAAGTCAAGATGACCATCGCGCAATTCTTCCGCATCAACGGCGGATCGACCCAATTGAAAGGCGTCACGCCGGACATCAACTTCCCGCTCACCGTGGATGCCAAGGATTTTGGCGAATCCAGCTACGACAACGCCTTGCCGTGGACGTCGATCGCGCCGGCCAAGTACAAGCCGGTGGCCGACTTGAAGCCGATCGTTCCCATGCTGATCGAGCGCCACGATACACGCGTAGCGGATAACGTCGAATGGCAGAACCTGCAAGCGGATCTGACCGATCTGCGCAAACTGCGCGATACGAAAACGATTTCGTTGAACGAGGCAGTTCGCCGCAAGGAGCGCGACGAGCAGGAAGTCAAACGTAAGGCGCGCGAACAGCAAGCCAACGGCAATGCGGACGCGAACGCGACGAAAACGGCGCAGAAACCGTCCGCTAAACGTGGCGCGGCCGATGCTGCGACCGAGGACGACGGCCTGCAACCGGAGGAGCGCGGCATCAGCAGCGATGTCAAGCGCGAGCAGGACGCGAAGAACAAACACGATGTCGTGCTCGACGAAGCCGCACATATCCTCTCCGACGAAGTCGATCTGATCCGCGCCGATACCAAACTCGCCGCGCGCGTGTTGCCGCGCGGCGCGGTCATGCCGCTTGGCGTGGAGTGATGTGGGTGCGGTGGCGGCAGGACGACGCCCCAGCGGTATTGCGCGGTCTCATCGTCGAGCAACTTGGCAAAATCACCGCTCAGCAGCGCGAGCGTGCGGCCAAGCGCGGCTGCTCGAAGATTTCCTTCCGCATGTAATGGTGATATTCGCCGCGCTCCACCGCATCGGCGGAAAGCTCGCTCTTGCGCTGGATGCGTTGCACCGGTGCGCCATCGGCAGTGTGGATCGCGATGCCGTCGCGGCGTATTTCCACCGCATCGCCTTCTTCGAGAAAAATGAAACGGTCGGTCTGCTTGATCGGCGCCTGCACATCCGACAGAGGCCGGCTGAATCGTAGCCACGATATTCCAGGGCTTTCAGACCCGCAATCAGCATAGGCACCACGTCGCGCCCGGCGACGGCAGCCACGATTCCACACATACGCCTATCCCCTGAAACTTGCCTTGATGTCGTTGCGCCGGTCATCGACCACAGCGTCTTTCCGCAGGCTTATAGTAGTTGCGTGCAGCGCTGCGCATAACATTCACATCGGCGCGCGCAAGCTGTCCAATGCCGAAATTCGGAACGCCTCTTGTGAGCTGGAGAACCACTCTCAGGCTGTTTCTCAACAGCCTGAGAGTGCGATTCATGGAAGGATTACCCGCCGATCAACGACGCAAGTCGTTGATCGGCGTAGCACGTGACGCGGCGGAACCGCGCCGTGCGTCTTTGTGAAGGGGCAGAATGCCCTTGCTTAACAACCTGCTATCCCGGTATCGACCGATAGCCCGTGCCGGAATAACCTGCATACGCAGACCGTGGGACTGAGTCGCTGAAGGTGATGGAAATCATGAGTTCAGGGCAGCAACCGTTGGATTTGTTCGACACGCTTACGTATTTCGAGGGAGCGGACGTCGAGTACAAATCTGCGCGCGGCGGGCTACCTGGAAGTCTCTGGGAAACTTACAGCGCGTTCGCCAACACCAGTGGTGGATCAATCTGGCTGGGCGTCGCGCAGAAGAACGGAAAGCTGGAGATACAAGGGATTGAGCAGCCTCAAAAACGGGTCTGCGATCTGTGGAATCTGGTCAATAACCGGGAAAAGATCAGTCGCAATCTGCTCAAGGAAGATGACATCCAGATCGTTCCGACGCCATTGCCTGGCAAGTCGCTGATCCTTATCAAGGTGCCCAGGGCGAGTCGGCGCGACCGGCCCGTGTATGTCGGCAAGGATGCGTTCACCGGAACCTATCGACGCAACTACGAGGGCGATTATCTTTGCGGCAGGGATGAAGTGCGGCGCATGTTCGTCGATCAATCCGACGAACCAGCGGACAGCCGAATCCTTGATGGATTCGATTGGAACGATGTGCATCCGGATTCATTGCGGCAATTTCGCAACCGTTTCGCGTCGGCAAGGCCCAACCATCCGTGGTTGGCCGAAGACGATGCCGGCTTGATGACGCGGTTGGGCGGCTGGCGTCGGGATCGGCAGAGCCCGCGCGAGGGACTCACGGTAGCGGGTTTGCTGATGTTTGGTCGTGAGCAGGCCATTCGCGACCCCACTGCGTTGCCTGGATTCCAGTTGGATTACCGGGAGCGATTTTCTGATGACCCGTCGGTTCGATGGACGGACCGGTTTACGCTCGATGGCGCATGGGAAGGCAATCTGTTCCAGTTTTATCAGCAGGTGATCGTGCGATTGGGCAACGGCCCTGGGATCAAGTCGCCGTTCCAACGCGATGCGGAGGAGGGTTATCGGCGCACCACGACCGCGGTGCATGAGGCGCTGCAGGAGGCGCTGGTCAATGCGCTGATCCATGCCGACTACAGCGGTCAAGGCGGAATTGTGATCGACCGCTACGTGGATCGCCTGGAGTTTTCCAATCCCGGCACGTTGCTGGTATCACGAGAGCAGTTGTTGCGTGGCGGGGTGAGCGAATGCCGGAACAAGTCGCTACAACAGATGTTCCAGATGCTGGGCGCGGGAGACAAGGCAGGATCGGGCATCGATAAGATTCGGACCAGTTGGGCAGCGGCGCATTGGCAGTCGCCTCGATTGTCGGAAACCTATCGTCCGGATCGCGTGATCCTGACCTTGTCCATGATCAGCACGTTGCCTGCGCAGATCACCGCTGCCCTAGACCAGCGCTTCGGACCGATTTTCAGGGACCGTAGTCCAGATGAAATTCAAGCGCTGGTTGCGGCCGAGGTGGAGGGCGAGATTACGAATCAGCGGTTGCAGGAAATGCTCACACTGCACCGGGTGGACATCACCCATCTGTTGAGGGGACTTGTCCTCGACGGATTTCTCGTGGTTGAAGGGCAAGGTCGCGGCACGCGGTATTTCCCTGTAGGCCGCCGTCCTTCGCAGGGTGGATCCAAGCAGACGGAAGACTCCCCGAATTCGGCAGATAGTTTCCTAGATTTGCCCGCGACCCCTACAGATTTGCCGGAGATCCTTACAGATTTGCCCGAGACCCCTACAGATTTGCCCGGGATCCCTACAGATTTGCCCGACTCTCCGAGGGAGCCCTCGGAAGATCCGGCGCTGATTGCCTTGGCTGGGCCGGTACGGAACTCGGGCAAGGCATCCGAAACCACCGTTCGGCAGACGATTTTGGCGCTCTGTCGGGACCGGTTCCTCACCATGCGCGATCTTGCTGCCCTACTGGATCGCTCGGTTGGAACATTGCGCAATCAGTATGTCGGACAAATGGTGCGGGCGGGGTTGCTTGATCTTCGCTATCAGGACACACCTAGCCACCGCGATCAAGCGTATCGCACACACGGTGGGGATGTGAATCAATGATCGTACCGAAGTTTCCATCATCAACTTCCCCATTGGTCTGTCCGACTTGCCACCTGTCCGATGCCAAAATCGGAACGCCTTTACCACAATGGGTGTGGCGCCATGTGAAGCACCCTCTTGGCATCAATCGATAGCTCGTGTCGGGAGCCTTGCAGGCGATACACGGTCGCCAAGGCGCGGTATCTTCGTCAGCGATACCGCGAAAACGTCTTGTCGAGGTGGGGTTGCGTCGTGGTCAGCAGATACTCGCGAAACGCCGCCGCGGCGGGCGCCAGCTTTTTGGCGCTCATGTGGACGATATGCCAGTTGCGCAGGACGGGGATGCCGACCACGTCCAGCAGGCTGATTTCACGCAGGCGCAACTCCAGCTCCAGCGAATGCAGCGACAACAGGCTGACGCCCAGGCCCGCCATCACCGCCTGCTTGACGGTTTCGTTGCTGCCGAGCATCACCATCCGCTTGGGTGTGAACAGGTGTTGCTTGAAGAGGGCTTCCATGACCAAGCGCGTGCCCGAGCCGGGTTCGCGCATGAGAAAAGCCTCGTCGCGCAAATCATGAAAATCGATCGTGCGCGCCGCCTTGAACCGATGCGATTTCGGCGCCACCAGCACATGCGGGTTTTCGGCGATTGCCTCGGCCTGCGTATCGAGCATTTCCGGCGCCCGGCCCATGACAGCGAAGTCGATTTCGTTGTCACGCAGCGCATTGATGAGCGTTTCGCGATTGCCGACGAGGAAATGGATGTCCACCTGCGGATGGCGTTGCGCGAACTGGGCGAGCAGTTTCGGCGCAAAATACTTCGCTGTGGTGACCAGGCCCACCGTGGTGCGGCCGCCGCGCAAGCCCTTGAGCGAGCCCAGTACCTGTTCGGCATCTTGCAATTCGCCGATCACGCGCGCGGCGTGATGGCGCAGCAGTTCACCGGCCTGGGTCAGCGCGAGCTTCTTGCCCACCCGCTCGAACAGCGGCAGACCCACGGTGTCTTCCAGCGGCTTGAGCTGCATCGACACTGCCGGCGGCGTCAGGTGCAGTTCCTCGGCGGCGCGGGCATAGCTTTGGTGGCGAGCGGCGACGATGAAAATCTGTAGCTGGCGCAGGGTCAGGGAGCGGATGAAATTCATCGAAACATGAATCTCCAGATGACAATAGAAAGCGCAAGCTTAACGCCAGAGCGGCCCGCACAGGCGCAATGATGAAGGCCGGGACGGGAACGACTGCGCGCAGCGCACCGCCGGCTATGCCTACAGCGCCGCAGGCGACCGGTAAGCCGCCGACCTTGGGAAGTACCGCCCGCAGCGGGAGAAGCTGGAAAGCCGAGCGCGACCAAGACCACGGCATGAGCATGTAAAAAGTCTCTTGTGTATATACAAAACAGTGATACAGTCGCAGCATGGAAACCGGACGATATTTCGAGTGGGACGACGAGAAGGCGGAAAGCAATTTCCGCAAGCATGGCATTCGATTTGAGGAAGCCGTGTATGCCTTCGATGATCCGTTTGCCATCGTGGAGCAAGACCGCATCGAGAACGGCGAGCAGCGTTGGCAAACCCTCGGCACGGT
>JAISPQ010000054.1 GCA_031274955.1 Rhodanobacter sp. | reverse complement strand
TGCGAATGTCATCCGGCTTGATGAGGACTGGCGCTTGATCGAATCGTTGTTGCCAGAGGGTTGGATGGACAAAGCGCGGCAATTGCGCGCCTTCCGACGTGCGCGCGGCATCGCCGATGCGCGTGCGTTGCTGCGGGTCATGCTGATCCACTTGGCGCAGGGGTGCGGCCTGCGCGTGACGGCCACTGAAGCCTCACTGGCGGGCATCGCCCAAGTCAGCGACGTGGCGCTGTTGAAGCGCCTGCGTTCGTGCGGGGCATGGTTCGAATGGATGGCGCAGCAGTTACGGCTCTCGCCGCAGTTGGCGACGCCCTTGCCTGCTACGCAAGGTATCCTGGGGCATCACCGGCTGCGCGTCGTCGATGGCAGCGTCGTATCCGAACCGGGGGTCACCGGTTCGCAGTGGCGGCTGCATTACTCCATCACCTTGCCGCAATTGCATTGCGAGGAAGTTCACGTGGGGCCGCGTGATGATGACGAGACACTCAAACGCTTTCAGGTTCAATCCGGGGACATCTTCGTGGCTGATCGAGGCTATGCGCACCCTGCGGGCATCGCACACGTGCGCCACGGCGGCGGCGAGGTCATTGTGCGCATGAATCTGGTCACCTTGCCATTGCAAGCGCCTGACACGGGCGAGCCTTTGGATATCCTCCCGTGCGTTCGTAATCTGGAAGTCGGGCAGGCCGATCACTGGCCGGCGCAGGTAGCCATCAAAGCCAAGCGTGGGGAGAAAACGCAACAGATCATCCAGGGGCGTCTGTGCGCTGTCCGAAAGAGTGCGGCAGCGGCGGCCAAAGCGTGCGAGCGGGTTCGGCGAGAAAGTGCTCGCAATGGCACGCAACTGCAACCGCAGACGCTGGAGGCGGCCGATTATGTGTTGATATTCACCACGCTACCGGACGAGATGACAGCCGCCGATGTCATGGAGATTTACCGGCTGCGCTGGCAGATCGAGTTGGAGTTCAAGCGATTGAAATCGCTCCTCCAACTGGGCCATCTGAAGAAGCATGACGAATGCGCGGCGCGAAGTTGGCTGCAAGGCAAGCTCTTGGTAGCCCTTCTCATCGCTCGCCTGATCGCTCATGCCGAGCGTTTTTCCCCCTGGGGCTACGACATTGCAGGCGTCGCAGCGGCACAGAGATGCCTGTCCATGGCGTGAGACCTGGCTGATGTTGATTCTGTTATGTCGCAGCGTGGCACCAGACCTGAGTTTGACAAGGGCGATTGAGGACTGGCGGTATCTGCGGCAAAAGCTGGCCGAGTCTCCCCGCAAGCGCACTCTGCAACGCGAGTATTTGCGAGACTTTTTAAGTTAGCGCCTATGCGCGCAAACGGGGCCGTCCGCGCAAGGGTGAAGTGCGTGAGCCGCCGCAGCCCACGCGCATCGAACAGCAAATGGCCGGCATGTCGCTGAAGGCGATGCCGGCGGATCTTCCCACGCACTGCGCCGTGGGCTGCAAGCGCAATGCGCAGGGCTACACGGAAACTTGGATTGGCTACAAACTTCATTTGGTTGAGCGCGTCAACGCACGCATCAACGACGACTTTGGCGCGCGCCGCATTCAGGTGCGCGGTCACGCCAAGGTGCTGGCGCATCTGATGTTCGGTGTTCTGGCGTTGACCGCAGAGCAGTTGATGCGCTGGCTCATATAGCGCGCCCGTTGCGCACGCCATCCATCATCCAGCCAGACTCTTCGTGCCGATCACGGCGGCGGCAGTGTGTACGAATGACGGCAAAAATCCCACGCGAGACCATCATCGGCCTCGTTTTGCGAAGATATGCGCCGAAACACAAAACGCGCCGCAGCGTGGAGCTATCGCACGAAACTCGGGGGCAACATGGGGCAGGTTGCGGGAGTTTTGCAAGAGCCTCCTCTGTTACTCCTTCCCTCAAACCACATCCCTTAAAGACTCTCCTTCTCGCAGGCTGGGCGGTTCAAGGCCACAGCATCCAAGATGGACTCCTGTAAATGTCAAACTGGTCCATCCACCCCGGCAATGCCGGGGGTTTCTTGTTTCACAATGACGAGCAAAAGCCCGCCGCACTCTTCACCGCTTCGCAGAAGTTCACCCCGCTCCCTGGGGTTGAACAGGCGGGTTACTGGTAAGGACCGGGTGCGGGCACAGCGTTTCTCCGTAAACACTCGCCTGGTTGGAGAGCGCGGTCGAGAGGCGGGTTACGGCGCCGTATATTCTTCGAGCCGATCACGGAAATCGGCCATGACAGTGGGAACATCGTGCACGCCGCCGTCGAAAATGTGACGCGGCGTGGCGCCCTGACCATAGACCGCCTGATTCGCATCGTTGTCGATGGTCAGCGCGGTTCCGTCCAGTGCCGCGCCCACGAACAGGCCGTGCGCACGCGTATACGAAAGGATTTCGGCTTTCAACGGGGCGTCGGGGATGGCCTGCGTCGAGCGGTCGACCGGTCCTGCGGCGACCGAGGCATCCGCGCCGAGTGTAAGCTTGCCGTGCGCGATCGTCTCGACGCCACGTTCGGTGCGCAACACCAGGATCACATCGGTCGAGGAAATGCCGGCCTGAAAGCCGATACCGCCGCTGGTCAGGCTGAGGAAGCTTGGGGCCGACCAGTGGCCATCGCGCATCTTCACCGAGATCAAACCCGTCCCATAGCGGCCGTCGAGCATAAGGCCGGTCTTGACGATCTCGGGGACAACCGCGACCGCCTGCGCTTCGCGCAGCAGATCCTTTAGGATCGTCTTGTCCGGCGCCGTCATCACTGCCTTCAACACCCGGGCCGCGTCTTGCGCGTAGGTCTGCTCGGCCCCGCCGGCGTGCGCCGCCGTGGCTGCGCACAGGATTACCGCTATCAGGATTGCGGCACGGCGCATGGGTGCGCCCGCTAACGCGAGGTTCGGGCGCGCCAGGTTCTCAACCCTGCCGCTGCGAGCAACAGCCCCAGCAGACCGAGCATCCATGGCGAGCGGATCGGTGTGGAAGCCGGAGGATCGGCCAAGGTCAGCGTAAAACCTTTCATTCCGATCTGCTTGAGCGTATCGGGACCGGTAATCGGGCCGAGATTCGTCAGCACACCGGTGGCCGGATCGATCCTGGCCAGATCGTTCCAGTCCGGAACGGTAGTGCCGGTTGCCGGCGGCATATAGTCGAGCACCGCCCACAGCGTACCGGTCGTATCAAAGCTCATCGCCACCGAATTGAGGTACGCCGGCGCAGCGGAGCCGAAATCGCCGATCAGCGTGGCGGCGCCGCTGGTCGTGTCGATCCGGTAGAACCCGTGATCGGTCGTGTCGCCGCTGCCGTAAAGCGTGGTTCCATGCGCGGCCAGTCCCGCGAGCGGATGTCCGGTCGCGCCGATCAGCGTGGTCGCGCCGGTGTTCTTGTCCACGGTCCATAGTTGTTTCAGCACGCCGGACGATAGCCAGAGCATATCGTTGCTGTCGGCGGCAAGACTGAAATCCAATGCGCTGCCGCTGATGTTCAGGGCGCCGACCGGGGTCGCCTTGCCCGTTGCGGGATCGATCTTCAACAACAGGTTATAAGAACCCCAGATCGCGTAGAGCGAGCCGTCGCTCAACGCGGCAAGGCCGCTGATATTGGCGATCGGCGTGCTCCCGTAGCTGCCGGCCGGCCCGATGGCCGTGGCCTGATGGCTGGCCAGGTCGATCTGATAGAGCGTATCGAATGCCTCGACATAGGCAGCCGCGCCCGCCTGTGCCGGGAACGCGGCGACGGCAAACATCCCTGCTGCGATGAAGCAAGTCAGTGAGCGCATGGCGGCATGTTATCGTTATGGTCATCCTCTGCTCCACGGTGGTCCGCGGTAGCAGCAAGGCTTGTCAACGACAGACCAAACACAATGTGTCTGGTTTATTGTTGGCAGGCGCCGAGTCTACCAGTAATCCAATGCCGTCTGAATCCCGAAATTCGCTGCGGTTTCCGTGCGCGGACTCCTGGCGCGACGGTCGGCCCGCGCGCCCGTGACGGGCGTGCGCACATCGAGCATCTGTGTAAAACATGCCGCGCTATTTTGGTCAACCCAAACACACCCATGGCAGCGAATCGTGCGCGGCGGTTCTGTTGGTCAACCTCGGCACGCCCGCCGCGCCGGACAAGCGTTCGGTGAAACGTTATCTCGCGCAGTTCCTTACCGATCCGCGCATCGTCGAGTTGCCGCGCGCGCTGTGGCGGATCGTGCTGCATGGTTTCATCCTGCGCTACCGGCCGGCGCACTCGGCCGCGCTGTATGCAAAGATCTGGACGCCGCAAGGCTCGCCGCTCGCGAGCGGCACCGTGGCGCTTGCCGAAAAATTGCAGAGCGCGCTACGTGCGCAGCGGCCCGGACCGATCCGCGTCTGTCATGCGATGCGCTATGGCCAACCGGCGATCGGCGAAACCTTGCGCGGCCTGGCGGCCGCCGGTATGCGCCGCGTGCTGATCCTGCCGCTGTTTCCGCAGTATTCGGCGACCACCACCGCATCGGTGTTCGACGCCGTCTGCGCGGAACTGACGCATTGGCGCGCTCTGCCCGAACTGCGTTTGGTCACCGACTATCACGCCGAATCCCGCTACATCGAAGCGCTGGCGCACAGCGTGGAGGCGCACTGGCGGCGGCATGGCCGTGCGCAGCGGCTTTTGCTGTCCTATCACGGCATTCCCCAAAAATACTTCCGTGCGGGCGATCCGTATTTCTGCCAGTGTCAGGCCACTGCACGCCGCCTGCGTGAGCGCCTGGACCTGCGCGAGGAGGAGATCATCGTCGCGTTCCAGTCGCGCACCGGCCATACGCGCTGGCTGAAGCCGTATACCGAAGTGGTGCTCGACGAATTGCCCGGCGAAGGCGTCAAGTACGTGCAGGTGCTGTGTCCCGGCTTCGCGGTGGATTGCCTGGAAACACTGGAGGAAATCGCGATGCGCAATCATGCGCGTTTTCTGCACGCCGGCGGCGAACGCTTTGAATACATTGCCGCGCTCAATGCGAGCGACGACCACGTTGCCGCGCTCAGTGAACTGATTCTGCGCCATGGCCAAGGCTGGATCGAGTTTGATCCCGCATGGGACGCCGCGCGCGCCACGGCCGCACAAAACGCCGCGCGCGCGCGTAGCCAACGGATGCACGATGCACAGCAGCGCTGAAGAACTGTCCATTCGATTGGCGGGAACGACGTTGGCGGCCAAACGCTGGGGCGATGCCTCATTGCCGCCTTTGCTGGCCTTGCACGGCTGGCTCGATAACGCCGGCAGCTTCGACTTTCTCGCGCCGCGCATCGCCGATCTATGGCAGGTGATCGCGCTGGATCTGCGTGGCCACGGGCGTTCGGCGCATGTTCCCGAAGGTGCGTGGCATTACTTCGTGGATGCCCTCGACGAAATCCGCGATGTGATCGATCACTTCGGCTGGACGCACGTGGATCTGTTGGGCCATTCGCTGGGCGGCATGCTGGCGAGCCTGTTCGCCGCGGTGTATCCCGAGCGCGTCGGCGATCTGATCGCGATCGAGGCGCTCGGCCCGCTGGCGATGACGCCGGAGCAATCCCTGCCGCAACTGCGCCTTGCGCTGGATCAGCACGCCACCTTCGTGACGCGCCGGCCACTGCGGATATTCCCGCGGCTCGCCGACGCGGTCGCGGCGCGTGTGACGGCGAACGATCTCTCCGAACCTTGCGCGCGCGCGATCGTCGAACGCGGCGTGAAAGCCGTCGAAGGCGGTTGGGTGTGGTCCAGCGATCCGCGCCTGCTGATCGCCAGTCCGCAGCGTTACACCGAAGAACAGGTGCAGGCGATGTTGAGCGGCATTCGCGCACGCAGCCTGCTCGTATTGGCCGATCCGGCCTCAAGCCATCTGCCGGTCGCGCTGATGGACGCGCGCGCGGCACGCGTTGCCGACATCCGCGTCGTGCGGCTGCCGGGACATCATCATCTGCATATGGAGCAAGCGCCCGCGGTCGCGGCCGCGATTCGCGCGTTTCACCAGGCTGCGTGAGGAAGTCGCTGCCATGGGTCGTGTTCCTGTTTTGCACACCGCCGGTCGTCACGCACCGGCCGGCGAATCGAAAATCAGCGGCGGCGTGGAGTGCGAGCGCCGGTAGCTGTCGATCACATGACCGTAATGCACGACGCGCTTGATCGTGTACCAGGTGATACGCGTGACATCGCGCACCGGACGGAAATGGCTGCCGCGGAATTCGCCGTCATAGCGCGAATCGATCGGCACCGAGACGACGCCGAGTCGCTTGTCGCGCACGGCCGCAATCAGCAGCGCGGCTTCGAAGACGAAATCATCCGCGGCAAGATCGACCAGTTCCAGTGCGGCCAGCGGATAGTAACGCTGGCCGCTTTGCGTATCCGCGACCGGCACCCCGCAGCCCCAGGAAATGCCCCAGTCGGCGACCGCGTTCGCGCGGCGCCGTGCGGCAGGCTGGTTCTCACGGTTGCGGATGCGCGCGCCGATCACGATGTACTCGGGATGGCGCCGCGCCGCGGCCAACAGGCGCGGAATGTCTGCGGCCAGATGCTGGCCGTCGCCATCCATCGCGATCACCGCGTCGAAGCCCAGCTCGCGTGCCTTGCGGAAACCGTCGCGCAGACCCTGCCCCTTGCCCAGCGGTTTGGTGTGGCGAATCACGGCGATCGGCAGATCGGCCACACGATCGAACGTCGCGTCGGTGGAGCCGTCGTCGATCAGGATCACGTTCGGCACGACGGCCAGCACCGAAGTGATAACGTCGCGGATCGCGCGCTCCTCGTTGAGCGCGGGAATCACGACGACGACGCCCGCAGCATCGGTGGCGCTCATGCGCATGCCTCGACGGCCAGTGATGGTTGCGCTGGGCTGGGCAAGCGCAGCGTCGCCGGCTGCGCAGCCGCGCGTCCGCGTCCAAGCGCCGATGTCACGGTACAGGCAGTGATGATGAGGGGAGCAATCCGGCAGGGCACGCGGCAGGGGGTCGGCATGGAGAATGTGAATTATGACACGCACATCATGCCGGTCGGTTTCAACGCTCCCGCGCGCCCGCATGCACCACTACAATGCGCGGCCCTCGTCCGCACTGCCATGAACGCGATTCCACATCGTAAGCTCGATTACCAAGCCAACAAGCTGGCCAAGCGCCTGCGTCATCAGGTTGGCCAGGCCATCGCCGACTTCAACATGATCCAGGAGGGCGATCGCGTCATGGTAGGCCTGTCGGGCGGCAAGGATTCGTACACGCTGCTGGACATCCTGCTCAAGTTGCGCGCCAAGGCGCCGGTGCGCTTCGAACTGGCCGCCGTGCATCTGGACCAGAAACAGCCGGGCTACGATCCGCACGTGTTGCCCGCTTATCTGCGCGCGATCGACGTACCGTTCCATATCCTCGAACAGGACACGTACAGCGTCGTCAAACGCGTGATTCCCGAAGGCAAGACGCTGTGCAGCCTGTGCTCGCGTCTGCGGCGCGGATCGCTGTACACCTTTGCCGCCGAGCGTGGATTCACCAAAATCGCGCTCGGCCATCATCGCGACGACATCGTCGAGACCTTGTTCCTGAACCTGTTTTACGGCGGCACATTGAAGGCGATGCCGGCCAAGCTGCGTTCCGACGACGGCCGCAATATCCTGATCCGCCCGCTGGCCTATTGCGCCGAACAGGATATCGCGCGCTATGCGCAACAGCGCGGATTTCCGCTGCTGCCGTGTAATCTGTGCGGCTCGCAGGAGAATCTGCAACGCAAGGCGATCAAGGCGATGCTGGCAGACTGGGAGAAAAAATTTCCCGGACGCATCGAGTCGATCTTCCGTGCGTTGGCGCAGGTTGAGCCCTCGCATCTGGCCGACGCAGCACTGTTCGATTTCGCCGGACTGGGCGCGAACGGTGCCGCCCCGCGCGCCGATGCGCACGCGTGGCTCGCCGGGCGCGAGGACGATTCTTCGTAGAACACTTTCCACGTGCGTGGGGGAGAGAGTTACCCCAGCATCATCCTTCCACTTTTTTTCGGACAAAAGCATGTTCTTCCGCAATCTCACGCTGTTCCGCTTCCCCGCAAGTACCAGCCGGGCCCTCAAGAAGCTTGACCAGCATCTGCCATCGCACCGGCTGCGCGAATGCGGCCCGCTGGAACTGGCGACGCAGGGTTTCGTATCGCCGTATGGCCGCGACAGCGAGGCGCTTTTGCACCAGGTCGGCGCTTTCACTCTGGTGACGATCGGTGCCGAGGAACGCCTGCTGCCCAGCGTCGTGGTCAACGAAGCCCTGGCCGAGCGGGTCAGCCAGATCGCCGAAAAGAGCGGTCGACGGGTCGGCGGGAAAGAGCGCAAGCGTTTGAAAGAAGAGGTTATCTCCGAACTTCTGCCGCGCGCTTTCATCCGCCCGTCGCGGCGTTGCGCTTATCTGGACGCCGAACAGGGCTGGCTCGTCGTGGATACCGCCAGCCGCAAGGCGGCCGAAGACGCCGTGAGCCGCCTTCGCCAGGCGCTGGGACGGTTTCCGGCCACACCGATGGCGCCCAAGGAATCTCCGCGCGCGTTGATGACGCGCTGGCTGATCGATAACAAGCTGCCCAAAGGACTGACACTGGGCGAAGAATGCGAACTGCGCGATCCGGCCGAGGCCGGCGCGGTGGTCCGCTGCCGCCGTCAGGACCTTGAATCCGATGAAGTCAAAGAGCATCTGAAATCCGGCAAGCACGTATTCCAACTGGCGCTGGTGTTCGACGACAGGATGAGTTTCGTGCTCGGCGAGGATTTCGTCGTGCGCAAGCTCAAGTTCCTCGACATCGTGCTCGACGAACTTGGCCAGGATACCTCTGAATCGGCGCAGGCCGAGTTGGATGCGAGCTTTGCGTTGATGACGCTCGAACTCAGAAATCTGTTCGAGCATTTGGAGAGTTGGTTTGGGTTGCCGCGTCCGGGCGAGCGCGACTGACGTCCCGGCCCGACTGGAGAACGAAGTGAATCCGGCAAACGACTACCTTGAGTTGGCCACCCCGGCGGGCGGCACGATCAAGGTATTGCGCGCGAGCCATCCGCGCGCACGCCGCTTGCGTCTCACGGTGACCGCGGACGGCGCCCGCGTCACCTGTCCCGAGGGCACCCATCCGGCGCAAGTGTTCGCGTTTGTGCACAAACATGGGGAATGGCTGGAGCGCAAGCTCGATGAACTCAGCCTCGGCGCACCGCCGCCGCCGCTGATGCCCGGAATGGCGACGGTGATACCGCTACGTGGCGAAACCACGCATCTGTCGTGGCGCGACGGTGCGTATCCGCAGATCGAACAGATAAGCGACCAACTCGTACTCACGCTGCCGCGCCCGCACGGCAAATCGACCTTGCCGACCGCGCGCGCATTGTTGCGGACGTTCCTCGAAGCACAGATCCGACGCGACCTGAGCCACCATCTCGCGCGCCATTGTCCCGAACTGGGCCACGCGCCGACCGCGGTGAAACTGCGTCCGCTCAAAAGCCTGTGGGGCAGCCTGGATGCACGCGATCGTGTCACCCTGGATCTCGCCCTCGCGCTCGCGCCACCGACCGTGCTGCACTACGTGCTCGTCCACGAACTGTGTCACCTGCGCATCCGCAACCATGCGCGGCGCTTCTGGGCGCTGGTCGAACGTCTATATCCGCAGTGGCGCGAGCAGCGCGACTGGCTGCGGCTCAACGGTCAGATGTTGAAGGCGGAACTGGCCCGCTTGATCCATCCCACCTGAGAGCCTGTCCTTGCAACTACAAGCGTGAAAGAGCAGAGCCTGCCCCCGAAGCGCTTCTGATCGGGGGGTCGAGGGAGCAAGGAGCGGGGAAAACAAGCTGTTACCTACCCAGGAACCTACCTGTTCAACCCCGGGGAGCAGGATGAGCTTCTGCGAAACAGTGAAGGGCGCGATGGGCTTTTGCTCGCCATTCTCGCGACGGCGGGAATGACGCGGTGGGAGGCGCTTTTGCAAGAACAGCGCGCTTTTTTATCACCCGACGCGGCGTGTGGGTTGTCATGACCGTCGGGGGAGATGTGACAAAGAGACAGGCACGCAGAAGAGAGGGGGAAAACCACTCTTTCATGTGCGGCGCTGGTTAAAACGTGGAAACAATGTGACCAATACGAATGTGACCGGTAACGCTTGATCGCATCCCTCGTTGACCATAGCATGCCGCTGCGGGTTTCTTTTCGAGGAGAGCGAAATGATTCGTAGTTTGGGGGTTCTTGGCGTAGGGTTTTTGATTCTGGCTTCGGCGGACCTGTCCGCACAAGCCATCGATACCACCAGTCGTTCCACAGTGGTTGGGGCGTATAACAACACATATCTTCCCACTTTCAATGTTCCCTCCGGCTGGAACGGCAATGTGGCAGGCTGCAATGCGGGAACCACGACCGGCGCCTATCAGCAGGCAACGATCGACACCGCGAATTTTTACCGCGCCATGGCAGGGCTGAATCCGGTGACTCTGCTTACCGATGCGGGGATCGTCGCCCGTGCGCAGCAGGCAGCACTGATCAGCAGCGCGAATACCACCCTGAGCCATACTCCCCCTACAACCGCAGCGTGTTACTCGCCGGAGGGGTATAACGGTGCCAGCAACTCCAATCTGGCCTTGAGCGCCAGCGGACCGAACGCAATCGACCTATATATCAGCGATGACGGCAATTCGGGGACCCTTGGGCACCGACGCTGGGTGCTTTTTCAGTACCAAGTCGGTCTTGCAACGGGCGACATCGTCAACCCTGGCAATTCGTACCGTTCGTCCAACGCTCTGCGGGTTCTGCCAGCCAGTTCCGCCTTCATCCCCCCCCCGATCCCTGATGCCTATCCGGGAGAATCGCAGGCTTTGTTCTGGAGCACTCCTCCTTGGGGGCCGTACTCGAACCCGGTTTGGGTAGCCTGGCCCAGCCCCAATTTCGTTCCCTACCAACTGATGCCCACGTCGGGGTATTGGTCGATTGCTTATCCGGGCGCGGACTTCAGCGGTGCCTCGGTGACGATGACGACGGCTGGCGGCACCAACGTTCCCACCGTGGTTTCCCCCCTGCCCGTCAACTATGGCGATAACACGTTGATGTTCGTGCCAAGCGGTTTGAGCTTTGCTCCGGGTATGGCCGATACGTCCTATAAGATCGTGGTATCGAACGTCACGGGAGGAGGCCCGACATCCTATTGCTACACGGTCACGGTATTCGATCCCGCGACCTCGGCCAGCGACGCTGCCCCGGATCTGTGCGCATCGACGCACACGCTGGCCGTGACCGTCACCGGTAACGGTAGTGTCAGCGACGGCCCATTGACGATTATTACCGCGTGCACCACGGCTGGCGGTGCCGCCTGCTCCGGCACGTATGCCACCGGTACCACGGTAACCCTGACCGCGACGGCGGATGCGGGCTACACATTCTCGAAGTGGAGCGGCGATTGCAGCGGTACGACGTCCACCACGCAGGTGATAATGAGTGCGACGCGTAGTTGCACCGCGGAATTCGTACCGGTAGCGGCGACGTACACACTGAGCGTGGCCGTCACCGGTAACGGCAGTGTCAGCGACAATCAATCGACGATCACCGCGTGTACCACGGCTGGCGGGGCCGCCTGCTCCGGCACGTATGCCACCGGTACCACGGTAACCCTGACCGCGACGGCGGATGCGGGCTACACGTTCTCGAAGTGGAGCGGCGATTGCAGCGGTACGACATCCACCACACAGGTGACGATGAGCGTGCCGCATAACTGCACCGCGGAATTCGTGCCGGTAGCGGCGACGTACACGCTGAGCGTGACCGTCACCGGCAACGGCAGTGTCAGCGACAAGCAATCAACGATCACCGCGTGCACCACGGCTGGCGGTGCCGCCTGCTCCGGCACGTATGCTTCCGGTACCACGGTAACCCTGACCGCGACGGAGGATGCGGGTTACACGTTCTCGAAGTGGAGCGGCGATTGCAGCGGTACGGCATCCACCACGCAGGTGACGATGAGCGTGCCGCATGGCTGCACCGCGGAATTCGTGCCGGTCGTGGCGACGCCTACGCTGAGCGTGACCGTCACCGGCAACGGCAGTGTCAGCGACAACCAAGCGAAGATCACCACGTGCACCGTTGCCGGCGGCGCCGCCTGCTCGGGCACATATACCGCCGGTACGCTGGTGACCCTGACGGCGACAGCGGCCGCAGGCTCCTTCTTCGCGGGTTGGGGCGGGGATTGCATCAGCGCCGGCACCGCGTCAACGGTCAGCGTGACGATGGGCGCGGATCACACCTGTTCGGCGGCATTCACTCCGACACCGCCGCCGCCACCCCCGCCGACAGTCACGCTCACCTTCGCGGTAAGCGGCAATAGCGGTAGCGGCAGCATCAGCATCAGCGACAACCAGACGCCCCCGCATACCACCAACTGCTCCGTCGGCGGCGCCACCTGCTCGGGCACGTATATCACCGGTACGCTGGTGACCCTGACGGCGACAGCGGCCGCAGGTTACTCCTTCGTGGGTTGGGGCGGGGATTGCACCAGCGCCGGATCATCGCTGACGGCCACCGTGACGGTGAGCGCAGGCCTCACCTGCTCGGCGGTATTCGCTCTGTCGGCACCCGCACCGGGCTCCACCACCTCCGTACCGGCGCTGGACCAGTGGTCGCTACTGCTGCTGGGCGCACTGACGTGCGGCATCGCCACGTTGCTCATGCGTAAACCGCGGGTACGGCGCGGGTAGAGTCCTCTCCCGCGTGTATCGCTTTTCCCTTCCTCCGTATGGGGGAAGGGATGGCTCTCCGGCTCGATCCTGTCTCTTTATCACACCTGCAGACACCTCCCAGCCGTCATTCCCGCGTGCGTGTGTTTCCGAATGACGAAGAGGGACTTTCGTAAAGAGAAAATGGCGCTTTGAACCTGTCATTCTGCGCGGCGCGTAGCGCCGTCGCAGAATCCCTGCTCCCTACGCCGGCGCAGCCTGGAGCCAAACTCTTCGGCCTACCCAACAACGTCATTCCCGCATGCTCCTGGCGGGACTGCGAAGGCAGGATGCGCAAGCGAACGGCGAAGCCGGCCCGAAGAGCCCCCGATCAAGAGCACTTCGGGGGCGGGCTCTGCCCCCGAGACGCTTCTGATCGGGGGCAAGCGGCGGTTACCTCCACCGTTGCTCCGATTGCTACCGGCTGGAGCGACAGTTGCCGGGCGGGATTCACACCCGCCAGAAGACAGCGCCTTTCACGGCGCACGAGAAAGACGGACCAAGAACTTGTCCTTATATTCCCACCAGTCCGCGTTGCCCCCTACAAAGGTTCGGACAGGTAGCTGTCGAAATTTCTTCAGCATACGATACATTCTTTAATATTTTTTTACAAAAATATTTCTTTTTTTTCAGCTTTTATACATAAAACATGTAATTCGCTCGTTATAGTCCGTAGGAAGCGATAAACCCATCACAATCAGCGGCAGCCGTGTGCTGCCGCGTGTTTCTTCCAAGGAGAGCGAAATGATTCGTCGCTTGAGAGTTCTCGGCGCAGGGTTGCTGATTCTGGCTTCGGCGGACCTGTCCGCAACCATTTCGACATTCAATACCGCCAGCCGCTCCGCGGTGGCCACTGCGTATACCAATACGTACCTTGTCAATCGCGCTGTTCCCTCCGGCTGGAGCGGCAATGTGGCAGGCTGCAATGCGGGAACCACGACCGACGCCTATCAGCAGGCAACGATTGACACCGCGAACTTCTATCGCGTGATGGTCGGTCTACCTCAGGTGAATCTGATTACCGATCCGGCAATCGTCAATCGCGCACAGCAAGCGGCGCTGATTCTTGCCGCTAATGGTACTACTCTGGCCGGTCCGAGTGATCCGGATGTACATCATCCCAATGCGGGGGATATATGTTGGAGCCAAGCAGGGGCTGAAGGCTCCGGTGCCTCCAACCTGGCTTGGGGTTTCAACTCCCCCAACAACGGGCCATACGCCATCGATGGCTATATCAACGACAAGGGCAATGAGACGACTCTCGGGCACCGGCGTTGGTTGCTCTTTTCGAGCCAGATCGGCTTTGCGACCGCGGATGTCATCAGCCCTCCCGTGTCGACCAACGCTTTGCGTGTCTTTGCGGCCCCCCAGATAAGCGTAGACGCCGTAACCAAAGACGTAACCACAATCAACGGCTCCACCGTCCCCGACGAGTCGGCGAGTTCGTTTACGGGCACATCTCCACCGTCTGCCTGGACCGCTTGGCCCAGTCCTGGCTTTGTTCCCTCCCCGCTGATTCCCTCGTCGGGGTATTGGTCGATTGCTTATCCGGGCGCCAACTTCAGTAGTGCCACAGTAACGATGACCACAGCCAACGGCGCCGCCGTCCCGATGGCTCCGGCTCCAGCTCTGCCTTCCGCCGCCCTGCCCAACAATTATGGCGACAACACGTTTAGGTTCGAGCCAAGCGGTTTGAGCTTTGCCCCGGGTATGGCCGATACATCCTATAAGATCGTGGTATCGAACGTCACGGGAGGAGGACCGGCATCCTATTGCTACACGGTCACGATATTCGATCCCGCGACCTCGGCCAGCGACGCCGCTCCGGATCTGTGCGCATCGACGCACACGCTGACCGTGACCGTCACCGGTAACGGCAGTGTCGACGACGGCCCATTGACGATTATTACCGCGTGCACCACGGCTGGCGGTGCCGCCTGCTCCGGCACGTATGCCACCGGTACCACGGTAACCCTGACCGCGACGGAGGGTGCGGGCTACACGTTCTCGAAGTGGAGCGGCGATTGCAGCGGTACGACATCCACCACACAGGTGACAATGATCGCGCCGTATAGCTGCACCGCGGAATTCGCTCCGTTGACACCAGCACCGGGCTCCGCCCAGACGATCACCTTCGACGCACAGACACCGGTGAGCCAGACGTTCATAGCAGGCGGCACGTTCTCGTTGAACCCGGCGGCGAGCGCCTCGAGCGGCTTGGCGATCGTGTACAGCTCGACGACGAGCGGCGTATGCACGGTGGATGCGAGCACGGGCGATGTGACGATGGTGACCACAGGCACCTGTACGATCGCGGCGGACCAACCGGGTGATGCCACCTATGTGGCGGCGGCGGAAGTCACGCAGAGCGTGCAGATCACCTCGGCGGGTGGCGCGACGGCGCAGACGATCACCTTCGACGCGCAAATACCGGCGAGCCAGACGTTCGCAGTCGGCGGCACGTTCCCGCTGAACCCGGCGGCGAGCACCTCGAGCGGCTTGGCGATCGTGTACAGCTCGACGACGAGCGGCGTATGCACGGTGGATGCGAGCACGGGCGATGTGACGATGGTGGCGCTCGGCACCTGTACGATCGCGGCGGATCAACCGGGCGATGCCACCTATGCGGCGGCGGTGCAAGTCACACAGAGCGTGCAGATCACCTCGGCGGGTGGCGCGACCGCACAGACGATCACGTTCGGCGTGCAAGCACGGACGAACCAGACGTTCATAGCAGGCGGCACGTTCTCGTTGAGCCCGGCGGCGAGCGCCTCGAGTGGCTTGGCGATCGTGTACAGCTCGACGACGAGCGGCGTATGCACAGTGGATGCGAGCACGGGCGATGTGACGATGGTGACCACAGGCACCTGTACGATCGCGGCGGATCAGCCCGGTGATGCCACCTATGCGGCGGCGGCAGAAGTCACACAGAGCGTGCAGATTGTCTCGGCAGGCGGCACGACGGCGCAGACGATCACGTTCGACGCGCAGACACCGGCGAGCCAGACGTTCGCAGCCGGCGGCACGTTCTCGTTGAGCCCGGCGGCGAGCGCCTCGAGCGGCTTGGCGATCGTGTACAGCTCGACGACGAGCGGCGTATGCACGGTGAATGCCAGCACAGGCTTGGTGATGATGGTGACCACAGGCACCTGTACGATCGCGGCGGATCAACCCGGTGATGCCACCTACGCGGCGGCGGCAGAAGTCACACAGAGCGTGCAGATCATCTCGGCAGGTGGCACGACGGCGCAGACGATCACGTTCGACGCGCAGACACCGGCGAGCCAGACGTTCGCAGCCGGCGGCACGTTCCCGCTGAGCCCGGCGGCGAGCGCCTCGAGCGGCTTGGCAATCGTGTACAGCTCGACGACGAGCGGCGTATGCACGGTGAATGCGAGCACGGGTGATGTGACGATGGTGACCACAGGCACCTGTACGATCGCGGCGGATCAACCGGGTGATGCCACCTATGCAGCGGCGGCGGAAGTCACGCAGAGCGTGCAGATCATCTCGGCGGGTGGCACGAC
>JAISPQ010000111.1 GCA_031274955.1 Rhodanobacter sp. | reverse complement strand
CGAATAACGGCGCCTTGCGCCAAAATGCCATGGCTTTGCATGTTGTCGATGATCGTGTTTTCGATGAGTAGCGTAGGGTTTTGATTAACCACTGTATCCACCAAAAGCCCAGCACCGCGATCAGCATCAGACCCGCGATGCCCCACCACGCGCGAGGTATACCCTGCCCCGGCTGGCCTGCCTTGTAGCCGCTGATCATCGCGCGCGTCAGATTCTCGCGGTGCAGCCAACTGCTGAGGAAGACGGCAAGTACGTGTAGGCCGATCAGCGCAAGCATCGTGTTGGCCGTGCTCTCATGCAGTTCACCGAGCCATTCGCCGCCGGCCTCGTTGTAAGCGGCCCAGCCCGTCACCGTCACCGCGCACGCCAGCAGCAGCAAGGCGATGATGGCAAGGGCGCCGGCGGGATTGTGGCCGACATGGTGCTCCGGCCGCCCGCGCGCCAGGCTGCTCAGGTAACGCCATGCGGCGGCAGGAGAGCGCACGAAGTTGGAAAACCGGGCGTGTCGCGTGCCCAGCACGCCCCACACCACGCGAAAGCAGACCAACCCTGCCATCGTGTAGCCGAGCGTGACGTGTACCAGGCGCCAGCGCTCGCTTTCCGCGCTCAGGTAGGCGCCGAAGAAACTCAGCACCGTCAGCCAGTGGAACAGGCGGGTTGGCGCGTCCCAAACCAGAATGCGGCGGGAGTCGATATCGTCTTTCATGGTTTCAGCGCGGCAGGCGCGCGGACATTGTGTTTGCTGAAATTGCCTTTGTCGGCCGTGGTATGGCAAGTGTCGCAGTTCGAAATACTCTTGATGGCCTTCTGGTTTTCAAGCTGGCGCCACATGGCGGAAGGCATTCTCTGGTGGATACCCCAGAACCACGACGATCGCGTGATGCGGTCTTCGGGCGGATGGCCGGTCTCCACTTCGAAAAGCTTGAACGCCAGCCATGACCGTGCGGCATGGCCTTCGGGCGGTACCGGCATCGCCGGTGCGCGATCGGCCTGCGCCGTGAGCCACTGCTCCAACTCTTTGACGGTGTCCTCGTCCAGGGACGCATTCACACCGTAGTGCTGCTTCAGATTGTTCACGATGCGCTGCCAGGAACCGGCCGGCAGCATTCCGGGTTGGTAGGCGATGTGACAGGCCGAGCATTCCTGCTGATACAAGGGCAGGAGCGGTACGGAATGTATGTTGCGCTCTTCTTCGGCCAGGGCCACAGATGACAATGCCGCGCTGGCGAATGCCAAGCAGGCGCTCGCGGCGTGGATCGCAGCGTTTGATCGATTGGACACGAGGGATACTCTACAAAATCGGTTTGGGCAACACGCTTTTTGTGTTGGTGTGTACTTGCGGCCGGCTACCTCATTGTCGTTGCGCCTTTCCCGTGCGAGGGCAACATGCGCAACAGGGTGTTGTCGCGCGCAATGTAATGATGGAACAGCGCCGCAAGGGCATGCAGGCCGATGATGAAATACCCCGCCGTCGCTACGGTCTCATGCACTTCCTTGATCTGGCCGGCCAGTTCCTTGTTCGCATCGAGCAACATCGGCAACTGCAAGCCGAAGAACGGCACCGGCTTGCCGGAAGCGCTCAGCATCAGCCAGCCGGCGAGCGGCAATCCGATCATGAGCACGTACAACGCGATATGCACCAAGCCGGCCAGACGCGTCTGCCACAGCGGCGGCGTGGGTACGATGCGCGGCGTCGGCGCCGACAGGCGTACGCACAAACGCAGCACGGCCAACACCAGCACGGACAGACCCAACATGAAATGCCAGGTCTTCATCGCATCGTTCTCGGCCGAGCCTTTCGGAAAGATGCCGCGCAGTTCGATCGCGGCGTAAACCGCCGCTAGCAACAGCAGCATGAGCCAGTGCAGGCCGATGGTCAGCGCACCGTAGCGATCGGTCGTGTTTTTCCAGGTCATGGCTTTTCTCCACATAAAAGGCTTCGATGGGTGACACGTTGGAAGACGAGCTTGTCTCTCATGTCCCACCCCCGGGGATGCGCACATAATGTTCACTGTAATTACCCTGCTCGGCTGTGACATGGCAGGTGGTGCAGTTTGCGGCGCTTTTGACCTCGGGTCGACTCCACACGGCAGCAGCCACTTCATGATGAGCGCGCGTGAACCACTCCGATCGCGTAATGCGATCTTCGGGAGGCTCCGGCAACGGACGCGCATGATTGGTCTGCGGCATGATCCATTGCTCCAATTCCTTGACAGTGGCGGCATCCAGGGACGCATCCGTGCCGTAGTGCTGCTTCATGTTGTTCACGATGCGATGCCAGGAACCGGCGGGCAGCATCTGCGGCGGGTAGGCGATGTGGCAGGCCCCGCATTCCTGCTGATACAAGGGCAGGATCGGTACGGAACGCATGTCGTTCTTATGCTTATGCTCATGTTTATGTTCCTCATCTTCGGCCAAGGCGAGGGATGAAAGCGCCGTGATGGCGAACGCCAGACAGGCGCCCGCGACGCGAATCGTACAGTTGAAACGTCTGGACATGGGGATATCTCCAAATCGGCTCGGGTAGAGATGCGGCTTGCTGGCCGGCTCTCTCTATTTGAGGGTAAGCAACCAACTTATAACATCGGCTTTCTCTGCCGGTGTGCATTCGCGGCCGACCACATCGTTGCAATTGCGCCGGAACCATTTCTCGACCTTGGCGGTATTCGTGAAACGCTCCTGGTTGAAGGCCGGCGCGAGCGGGCCGATCGACTTGCCGGTGACGACATGTTTACCGGTCTGCACGGGCTTGTCGCCATGGCAGGACGAACAACTCCATTCGTGGTCATGCTTGGAGGTGAAGAACTGCTGCCCGCGCGATGGGTCCGGCGCGGTCCCGGCTTGCGTACGGTACTGATCGAGTATCTGTTCCGAAGTTTCCGCGTGTACGCAGGGTGCGGCAGCAACCAGCGCCAACGCCAGAACCTGCAACAGGCGGGTCACAGAAGGAGACGGGAAGATCGACATCTTGAATCCTCATTGGGAAGTGAGAAGGTCGCATGATCCCGAAATTTTCTTAATCCCATCTTAAACAAAGCTCCCGGATCATGAGCGGTGCATCCGCATCATCGTTTGCCGCATTCTGCGCGAAACCTGACAATGCTCCGCCCCTACCAACCAGCCGGAGCCGGCCATGAGCGAACGCGACATCATGGAATACGACATCGTTACCGTCGGCGCGGGGCCGGCCGGATTGGCGTTCGCGATCCGCCTTAAACAGATCAAGCCCGATATCCGCGTGTGCGTGATCGAAAAAGCGGCCGCGGTCGGCGCGCAGATTCTATCCGGCGCGGTGATCGAACCTGAACCGTTGAATGCGCTGCTGCCCGAATGGGGCAGGAATCCACCACCGGTTTGCGTACCGGTGAGCAAAGACGAGTTCTGGTGGCTGCGCGATGCGCGGCGCGCGATGAAATCGCCGCTGGTACCGCCGCAGATGCGCAATCACGGCAACTTCATCGTATCACTGGGCGCGCTGTGCGCATGGCTCGCACCGCAGGCGGAGGCGCTGGGCGTGGAAATCTATCCGGGCTTCGCCGCGTCCGAACCCTTGTTCGACGAACAAGGCGCGGTATGCGGCGTGCGCATCGGCGACATGGGCATTGCCAAGGACGGCTCGCACAAGGCGGGCTATACGCAAGGCATCGACATCCGGGCGCCGCTGACCGTGCTCGCCGAGGGCTGCCGCGGCAGCCTCGGCAAACAGTTGATCGCGAAATACGCGCTCGATAAGGAATGCGATCCGCAGACCTACGGCATCGGCATCAAGGAGCTTTGGCAACTGCCGGCCGGACGCGTGGAAGTCGGCAAGGTGATCCACACCGTCGGCTGGCCGATGAGCACATCGATTTACGGCGGCAGTTTCCTGTATCACCTGGACAAGGATCGTGTCGCGATCGGTTTCGTGATCGGCCTGGACTACACCGATCCCCTGTTCAACCCGTGGGAAGCCTTTCAGCAATTCAAGAACCACGCGATGATTAAACCGCTGCTCGATGGCGGCAACCTCGTCTGCGCCGGCGCACGCGCGCTGATCGAAGGCGGATTCCAGTCGCTGCCGAAAGTCGAAATGCCCGGCGCCCTGCTGATCGGCGACTCGGCCGGCTTGATGAACGTGCCGAAGATCAAGGGCGCGCATCAGGCGATACGCTCGGGCATGCTCGCGGCGGAGCACGTCGCCGCGACCGGCACGTCCGCGGGTTTCGACGCCAGGCTGCGCGCCTCGCCCGCCGTCGAGGAACTGCGCAAGGTGCGCAATATCCGCCCCGGTTTCCACAAGGGTCTATGGATGGGTCTGGCGAACGCGGGCTGGGAAACCGTGACGGCCGGCCTTTCGCCGTGGACGCTGAAGAACCACGCGGACTGGTCATCGCTGCACACGATCGACGCCGCGCGCGCCGATCCGCAGGCCCCTGCGCCGCACCAGCCCGACTACGTGGAGCGCACCTTGCCGCCGCGCGACCGGTCCGCCGCCGTGTACTTTGCAGCGACCGCACACGACGAAGACCAGCCCGTGCATCTGCGCGTCGCCGACACGACTATCTGCCTCACCCGGTGCACGGCCGAATACGCCCATCCATGCACGCGTTTCTGCCCCGCCGGTGTCTACGACATCATCGACACTGCCACCGGCCCGTGTTTGCAGATCAACGCGGCCAACTGCGTGCACTGCAAGACCTGCGACATCAAGGATCCCTACCAGATCATCACCTGGGTTCCACCGGAAGGCGGCAGCGGGCCGAGCTACCAGAATCTGTAGAGCCGGTTATCCGCCTCGCCCTGCTATGATTAGCGGTTCTCAAAGGCAAGCCCGATGCCACTGCGACTCTATAACAGCCTGACCCGCCGTATCGAGGATTTCGTCCCCGCCGATCCCGCGCGTGTGACGATGTACGTGTGCGGGCCGACCGTCTACAACTACGTGCATATCGGCAACGCACGGCCGCCGGTCGTATTCGGCCTGCTCGCGCGTCTGCTACGGCGGCTTTATCCGCAGGTCGTCTATGCACGCAATATCACCGACGTGGACGACAAGATCAACGCCGCCGCACACGAGGCTGGCGTGCCGATCGATGCGATCACCATGCGCTATATCGCCGCCTATCGCGAGGATATGGCACGGCTGGGTGCGGACGTTCCCGATATCGTGCCGCACGCGACCGCGCATATCGGCGCCATCATCGCGATGTGCGAACGC
>JAISPQ010000106.1 GCA_031274955.1 Rhodanobacter sp. | reverse complement strand
CTGGCAATCATTGCCCTTTTCACGCTGATCATCACCAAGCGGCTGTCGCCGCTGGTGGCCTTGATCGCGGTCCCCATCATCGCCGCGCTCGCGGCCGGTTTCGGCCTTTCCACGGCCCAATACGTCATCCACGGCATACAGAACATCGGCCCGGTGGCCGGCATGTTCGTATTCGCGATCCTGTTCTTCGGCATCCTCACCGACGCCGGCATGCTCGATCCGATCATCAACGGCATCCTGCGCGTGGTGGGTTGCCATCCCACGCGCATCGTCATGGGGTCGGCGCTGTTGGCGCTGCTGATCCATCTGGACGGCTCGGGCGCGGTCACGTTTCTGGTCGCGCTGCCGGCCATGATGCCGCTCTACACGCGGCTGGGCCTGGACCGGCGCATCCTGGCGTGTGTCGCATCAATGGCCGCGGGCGTCAATTTCCTGCCGTGGGTCGGCCCGATGCTGCGCGCTTCCGCCGCGTTGCACATTCCCACCACCACGATCTTCCATCCGATGGTTCCGGTGCAAATCGTCGGCCTGGTGTTCGTGTTCGGCACCGCATACGTACTGGGCAAACGCGAAGAAAAGCGCCTGGGCCTCACGCGCCAACATGCCGCCAGCATCGCCGCCACGCCGCGTGCGCTCACGCCCGAGGAACTGGCGCTGCGCCGCCCAGGGCGTCTCCGGTTCTGGGCCAACATCGTGCTCACGCTGGTCGTGCTGTGCACGCTGGTGTCGGGCTACGTCGCGCCGGTGGTGATGTTCATGATCGGCACCGTGTTTGCGCTCATCATCAACTATCCCGACGTCAAGCAGCAGCGCGAGCGCGTCGATGCGCACGCCAAGGCGGCGCTGATGATGGCCGGCGTGCTGCTGGCGGCCGGCGCGTTCACCGGCATCATGTCGGGCACCGGCATGCTCAACGCCATGGCCCAAGTGGTGGTGCAGCACGTCCCTGCCGCGCAGGCGCGCCACATACCGTTCGTGCTGGGCCTGCTGTCGATGCCGTTGAGCCTGCTGTTCGACCCCGATTCGTTCTATTTCGGCATCCTGCCGGTGCTGGCCAAGAGCGGCGAACTGCTGGGCGTGCCGTCGATACAGATGGCACAGGCCGCGCTGCTGGGCCAGATGACCACGGGTTTCCCGGTCAGTCCGCTCACCCCCGCCACGTTCCTGATCGTCGGCCTGACCGGCGTCGAATTGGCCGAACATCAGAAATTCACCATTCCATTCCTGTTCGCCGCCACCGTGTTGATGGTGTTTGCCGCAGTGCTGGTGGGCCTGTTTCCACTCTGATTGAAGAGAATCCGCCATGAATTTCAACCTCAATGAAGATCAGCAGGCGATCGTCGCTTCCATCGAAAAAATTTGCGCGCGTTTCGACGATGCGTATTGGCTCGAGCGTGACCGCGAAGGCGGCTTCCCGCACGAATTGCACCGTGCGTTGGCCGATGCGGGGTGGCTGGGTATCGCCATGTCGCCCGACTACGGCGGCTCCGGCCTGGGCATGACCGAGGCCGCATTGATGATGCGCACCATCAGCGCCTCCGGCGCCGGACTGTCGGGCGCGTCGGCGGTGCATATGAACATCTTTGGGTTGAATCCGGTGCAGGTGTTCGGCAGCGATGAACAGAAGCGCCGTTTTCTGCCGCCGTTGATCGAAGGCCGCGACAAGGCCTGCTTTGCCGTGACCGAGCCCGACGCCGGCCTGGATACCACGCACCTGAAAACCCAGGCCGTGCGCAACGGCGACCATTACGTGGTGACCGGCCGCAAGATCTGGATTTCGACCGCGCAGGTCGCCAACAAAATGCTGATCATCGCGCGCACCACGCCGCTTGACCAGGTTAAAAAGCCGACCGATGGCCTGAGCCTGTTTTACACCGACCTCGACCGCTCGCGCGTGGAAGTGCGCGAAATCGAAAAGATGGGCCGCAAGGCGGTCGATTCCAACATGCTGTTCATCGACAACCTGCGCGTGCCGGTGCAGGACCGCATCGGCGAGGAAGGCAAGGGCTTTAGCTATCTGCTGCACGGACTCAATCCCGAGCGCATCCTGATCGCCGCGGAGGCTATCGGCCTGGGTCAGGCCGCGCTGCGCCATGCAACGCAGTACGCCAAGGAGCGCGTGGTGTTCGACCGGCCGATCGGACAGAACCAGGCGATCCAGCACCCGCTGGCGCAGGCCTGGATGGCGCTCGAAGCGGCCAACCTGATGGTGCTGCAGGCCGCCTCCCGCTACGACGCGGGCGAATCCTGCGGGGCCGAGGCCAACGCGGCCAAATACCTTGCCGCGGAAGCCGCCTTCCAATCGTGCCAGACCGCCATCGCCACCATGGGCGGCATGGGCTACGCCAAGGAATACCACGTCGAGCGCTATCTGCGCGAATGTATGATTCCAAAGATCGCGCCTGTCAGTCCGCAGTTGATTCTGTGCTTCATCGCGGAAAAGGTGCTGGGGTTGCCGAAATCGTATTGATTCGGGAGGGGAGCCGCGCGCCCCATGGATATCAAACTCGTTGCCCGCACGCTCGATTTGATCGAGCTCTTCGCCGCTGAACAGCGGCCGTTGCCGCTTGCCGAAATCGCGCGGCTGCTCAACGCCCCGGTCTCAAGTTCGCTGGCGCTGGTGCGCACGTTGGTCAACCGCGGCTACCTCTACGAAGTGCGCCGGCGCGGCGGCTACTATCCGACGCGGCGCCTGCAACAACTCGCCAATGCGATCGATGCGGTCGATCCGGTGGTCGAGATGCTGCATCCCGAACTGGTCGAACTGCGCGACGCAACCGGCGAAACCGCCGTGCTCGGCAAAATTCACGGCACCGCAGTGGTGTATCTGGATGTGGTGGAGTCGAAAAAAACCGTGCGTTATTCATCCCCGCCCGGCGCGCTGCGGCCGCTGCATGCCAACTCGATCGGCAAGGCTATTTTCGGTGCACTCAGTCCTGAGGCGCAGCAAGCGCTCGGGGCCAAACTGGCCTTTGAACGCTACACCGAGGCGACCACAACCGATCTGGCCACCCTCATCGACCAAGCCAGCGCCGCGCAGGCACGCGGCTGGTACGCCAACATCGGCGAGAGCGCGCCGGAACTTTCGGCAGTCGCCGTGACGCTCGATTTCGGCGGCGATCTCTACGGCCTTTCCGTCGTCGGCCCGACCGAGCGCATCCGCCCGCATCTGGACGAGCACGCAGCAGCGCTGCTCCAGGCCAAGCAGCGCATCCTGACAACCTGGCACGATACGGAAAAAACCGAGCTTTAAGGTAATGCCGGACCAGTCCCTCGCCGCCGGCGTATCTGATTTTTGCAAGGCAGGAATTCCTGCCTTGCCTCGGTCGTAAACCGACGGAGGGCCATGACTTTCCTGTTGGTAGAGACGATACCAACAGGACATCGCCTCAATACCACAAACCATACCAACAAAAACACTCGGCTGTCAACGAACAACCCTAAACACAGGCGAACAAAAAGCCCCATGAACACGTTGATTCATGGGGCTTTTGAGAGGGTGTTTTGAACAATGGCGAACAGTCAAAACACGATTTCTGGCGGAGACGGAGGGATTCGAACCCTCGATGAGGCTCTACACCCCATACTCCCTTAGCAGGGGAGCACCTTCGGCCACTCGGTCACGTCTCCAAAGGAAGGGGAATTATGCCATG
>JAISPQ010000213.1 GCA_031274955.1 Rhodanobacter sp. | reverse complement strand
TAGCCGTAGGCCACATGCACCATGTCGCCGGCGCGGCCGCCGGCCGCGCGGATCGAGCGGGCGATCAGATCGGCCCAGGTATCGATGTCTTTCTTGGTGTAGCCGACCACGGTCGGCTGTCCCGTCATGCCCGAAGAAGCATGGATGCGCATCACCTTGTTACGCGGCACGGCAAATAGCTTGAACGGGTAGTTGTCGCGCAGATCCTTCTTCGTGGTAAACGGGAATTTGGACAGATCGCTCATCTGCTTGAAGTCGTTCGGATGTACACCCGAGTTATTGAAGGCTTTGCGGTAGTGCGGCACGTTGTCGTAAGCGTATTGAAGGGTAGCCTTCAATCGCTGCAACTGCAGCGCGGCAATCTCATCTCGGCTGGCCCGCTCGATCGGGTCCAAGTCTGCGGCGGTGGGGCGGATATTGACCATGGGTGTTCTCTCCTGGGTGGTTATACGGCAACGCTGTGTTTGCCTTTGATGGTGTAGGAACGGCCGCGGAAGACGGCTATGCGCTCGCCCCGCTGGTTGGTAACTTCGGCGTCATAGACACCGGTACGCCCGGCTCTGGATCTCTCAACGGCGATCGCCGTGAGCACATCATCCAGCTTGGCCGGTGCCATGAAGTCGACGTCGAAACCGGAGGCGACCGTCATTTCGTTGTAGGAATTGCAGGCGTAGGCAAAGGCCGAATCGGCCAGTGTCGCGATGAAACCGCCCTGACAACTGCCCAAGCCATTGAGCATCTCGGCGCGTACGGTCATGGTCAGCGTGGAACGGCCCGGAGCAACCGAAGTGATCCGCATTCCCATCCACTGCGAAGCGTGGTCGTTGGCGAACATGCCGTTGCCGACGAATTCGGCGGTCTGTTGCGCGGTCCGCTGTACAGCCGGCCCGGACGTGGGTTCAAACATGAAATGCTCCTTGGCGTTAGCGATCGGTAAATACGGGCGTGCGCTTGGCAGTGAATGCCGCGACGCCTTCGAGATAGTCGTGTGCCTGGCCCAGTGCGCGCTGCAAGGCCATTTCGGCAGCCAGTGCGCTTTCCATCGGCAACAACTGGGCCGCATCGATGGCTTGCCGGGTCGCTGCCAGCGCCTTGCTCGGCATGGCCGCCAAGCGTTGCGCCAACGCCTGCGCTTCATCGTGCAGCGCGGCGTCATCGACGCATTTCCAGATCAGACCGATGCGCTGCGCTTCGGCGGCGGGGAGCTTGTCCCCGAGCAGCATCAGACCCAGCGCCTGCGCGCGGCCGACCAGTCGCGGCAGCAGCCACGTGCCGCCGGTATCGGGCACCAGTCCGATCTTCGAGAACGCCTGGATGAAGCTCGCACCCTGCGCGGCAATGACGATGTCGCAATTCAGCGCCACATTGGCCCCCGCACCGGCAGCCACACCATTGACCGCCGCCACGACCGGCACCGGCATCGAACGCAGGCGCTTGACCAGCGGCGTGTAATAGCGCTCGATCATCACCCCCAGATCCTTGGTCGGCGCACCCGGCGTCACATCGGGCGCCACCAGCGGGTCCGACAGATCCTGCCCGGCACAGAACGCACGGCCCGCGCCGGTGAGGACAACACAACGCACGCTGTCGTCCTGCGCTATCTGCTCCAGCACATCCAGCAACTGCTGGAGCATCCCGCTCGTGAAACTGTTGAGCGCCTGTGGACGCGCCAAGGTGAGTGTGCGTACAGCAGCGGTCTGTGATGACTGAATCAGCGGTTCAGACATGATGTCTCCTTCGGCCGGATGTTCGTATTTGATACGGAAATTTAATTAATTTCACTACTATCGTATCCTAACACGCTCCATCATCGGGTAAAGCACCGATGTCCCGTTACAATGTAAAGACGAGGTCCGCTATATGTCTCTTTTCGATACCCACCAGCCCCTGCTCGACGGCGCGCTCAAGGCAGTGGCTTCACGCCAATACTGGTCCCCGTTTCCGGAACTGCCCTCGCCCAAGGTCTATGGCGAAACCGCCGCGGCAGATGGACAGGCTGCCGTCATGGCCCTGACCGGAAAAAATTACCCGTTACAGCAACCCGGCGAGCGTGCGCGCGTGGCGCCGGAGCGTTCGCCCTACGGCGTCACGCTGGATATCCGTTACCCCCAGTGCGATCCGGCCGCGCTTATCGCCGCAGCCCAAGTCGCCGAACCGGCATGGACCGCGCTCGGCCCGCACGGACGTATCGGCGTGCTGTTGGAAGCGCTGGTGCGCATACACCGCCGCAGCCATGAGATCGCACATGCCGTGATGCTGACCACCGGCCAAGGACCGATGATGGCGTTCCAGGCCGGTGGACCGCACGCGCAGGAACGCGCGCTCGAAGCGATCGCCTACGCCTGGAAGGCGATGACCGATGTCCCCGCACAGGCGCGCTGGGAAAAGCCCCAAGGCAAAAAGCCGCCGGCCGTGCTGATCAAGCATTTTGAGATCATCGGTCGTGGCATCGGCCTGGTGATCGGCTGCGCCACGTTCCCGACATGGAACACGTACCCGGGTCTGTTCGCCACACTGGCCACAGGCAATCCGGCGATCGTCAAACCACACCCGAATGCGATACTTCCGGCGGCGCTCACGGTGAGTATCCTGCGCGACGTGTTGAGCGAGCAGGGGCTCGATCCGAACGTGGTTACACTCGCCGCAACGGTTGACCCCGCCGTCACACAAACGCTCGCCACCCACCCCGCCGTCGCCTCGATCGATTTCACCGGCGGCAACGTTTTCGGACAATGGCTGCTCGCCCATGCCAAGCAAGCCCGGGTCTATGCGGAGATGGCGGGCGTCAATACCATCGTGATCGAATCGACCGACCATTACGCCGCCATGCTGCGCAACATCGCGTTCTCGCTGTCGCTGTACAGCGGACAGATGTGCACGACCACGCAGAACATCCTCGTTCCACGGCAAGGCATTCAAACCGACCAAGGCCACAAGACGTTCGCTCAGGTGGGACACGATCTTGCCGCCGCCATCGAAACCTGGCTGGCCGATCCTAAAGTCGCCACCGCCGTGCTCGGCGCCGTGGGTTCTCCCGACACGCTGGCCCGCATCGAGGCCGCGAGCAAGGTCGGCACAACGATACTTGCCGCGAAACCACTCGTGCATCCGGATTACCCGCAGGCGCACGTGCGCACCCCCACCGTGATCGCACTCGAACAAGCCGACAGCGCCGTGTACGCCCACGAATGTTTCGGCCCGGTGTCCTATCTGGTAGCGACCTCATCGCGCGACGACGCCGCCCTGCTGGCGCAATCGCTGATCTGCGAACATGGCGCGATGACGCTGGGCGTGTACTCGATCGATGCTCACTATATCGAGCAAATGATCAGCGTCAGCCGACGCGCCCGGGTGGCGCTGTCGATCAACCTCACGCAAGACGTTTACGTAAACCAGTCCGCCTCGTTCTCCGACTACCACGGTACGGGCGGTAACCCATCAGCCAACGCCAGCTATACCCATTTAGCCTTCGTCGCAGACCGCTTCGTGATCGTCCAGCGGCGGGAGCATGTCTAATATCTCCCCCCAGCCCGCCTTGACCCGCCAACGTTGTCGGGCGGTCGTATGCGGCGCTCACCCACACGCGGCGTGAGCACCGCATGTGACATAGGTGAGGCAGGTCGCCGGCGGCCGTCGGGCCGCACGTGGGAACGGCAGCGCTCCAAGGACGGATGCTTGTCGCATGGCGGCTTTGGCGAGTGCAACCCGCAGGGCCTGCCCCCAAAATGCTTCTGATCGGGGGGCCGTGGCTGTTTGTCCGCATGCCTTGGGCACCGCTGGGTCGAGTACACTCGTACACTTCTGCGCTCTTCCTTGACCTGCGAACAAACAGCTTCCGGCACGGACGAAGGGAGATATCAGACAGGCTCTAACGATTAGCGCAGTCACCACTGCCAAGGAAGACACGATGAACCGCCGCAAGCCCTCCAGCAGGTCGCCCAGCAAGACCGAGCGTGCAACAGACCACCAGAGCACTGATTGGAACGTCGCACCCCACGTGAAATCAAAAAAATCGCCCTCTTTGCAGCAGTGGATCAAAAGCGTGCTATCGGCCGAACGGTTCGATGCACAGTCGCTGATCATCACGGTATTCGGCGACTCGATTGTGCCTCTGGGCGGCCATGCCTGGTTCAAGAGCCTGGTCACGCTGCTCGAATCGTTCGGCCTGAGCGAGCGGCTCGTGCGCACCAGCGTGTTCAGGCTCTCCGCAGAAAACTGGCTCGTGTCCCATCGCGAGGGACGCCGCGCCGAGTATCGGTTGACGCGACAAGGCTTCAGCCGCTTCGAACACGCGCATCGCCGCATCTACTCGGTCGGAGAATCCGACTGGGATGGTCGCTGGATCTTCGTCGTGCTGCCTTCCAGCAAGATCGCTCCTGCGCGCGCGCAGATCAAGCGCGAACTGGAATGGGAAGGTTTCGTTCCACTGGGAACCGGCTTGTTCGCGCATCCATCAGCGCGGCTGGATGCCGTGAGCGACATCATCGACCGCTTGAAACTGCGCGAGCACGTGCTCGTGTTGACCGGCGGTGAGACCACGCCGCCGCAGGGCCGTCCCTTGAGCGACTTCGCCAAGGATGCGTGGTCGCTGGAAGCGCTGGCGAAAAACTACATGCACTTCCTGGAGCGTTTCAAACCTCTGCTCATGGCGCTGCAAGGCGCTGCCACCCCGTCACCGCGATCCGCGTTCATCGCGCGCACCTTGCTGATTCACTCCTTCCGGCGCGTACAACTGCGCGATCCCCATCTGCCCCAAGCCCTGCTGCCGGCCGGTTGGCCAGGCCACCACGCCTACCTGCTTTCGGCAAACCTCTATCGTCTGCTTTATGAAAGCGCCAATGAATACGTGCTGACGGCGCTCACGGCCGAGTCCGGATTCGTGCCGCCGCTCACCCCCTACTTCTATCAACGCTTCGGTGGCCTGTTGAACGCTCTGGCCTGATGGCTCGTCTGATCTGACGGATCCTCGGCACGACGCACACAGAGGGCTTGCTTTGCTCAACACGCATGTGCGCGAGGCGCTCACGACTCAGTCCGGGTGCGTGCCGCCGCTCACCCCCTGCTTCTATTAACGCTTCCATCAACGCGCCGGCGGCCTATTGAACGTTTTGGCCTGATGGGTTGTCTGATCTGACGGATCGTCGACACGACGCGCAAAGGAAGGCTTGTTTTCTTCGAGACGATTCGATATGATACAGAAATTGATGAACTCATCGCTTTTCCGTATTACTTTTTTGCACGTAACACAACTAAACCTAACGGAGGTATGCATGTCTGACTATCAGAAACTCGCTCGCACGATGGAAATGCCACCCAGCGTTCCACAGCCCAACGTCTACCCGTTGAGCTGGCACAACCAGACCACCAAGCTCGAAGAAGTCTGGGACGCTTCGACTCGTGAATACTGGGATCCCAAGAAGCTGCCGTGGGATACGTTCGATCCCAAGAAATACTCCTGGGAAGAACGCGAAGCCATCGCCTACTGGTGGACCATCCTGTCGGTGTTCGATGCTTCGGCGCCGCCGGTCTTCGCCGAGGCCTTTATCAAAACTTATGAAGCGCATGAAGAAGACGTAGTGCGTCGTTGCTTCTTCTCGGTCACTCGCGACGAGCAGAACCACGAAACCATGTGCGGCATGGCCATCACCAAGCTGCTCGAACACCCCGATCCGCTCACCTACAAGCCGAAGACCGATATCGGTCGCAAGGCGCTGAAGAACGCCCACTGGCTGTATCACAACGGCGGGCGCTACTGGACCGGTTACAAGTCCGCCGTGCCGAAGTATCCGCTGGCCGTGCTGTTCACCTCGTTCCTGATGGGCGAGATCGCGGCGGCCACCATCTTCCACCAGATGGCAGCCAAGTGCACCGAGCCCGTGTTCCAGGAAGCCTTCCGCAAGATCGGTCGCGACGAAGGCCGCCACATGGCGATCTGCATGGCGCTGATGGAACGCGATTATCCGAAGATGGACCTGTCCAACAAACCGCTGATCACCAAGCAGGTGCGCGCGGGCTACCTGTTCCTGTCGGGCGTGCTGTTCGAGCCGCCGGAAGATTTCTGGGACATCGGCCCGGACTTCATCAAGAACCAGCGCGAGATCGAGGCCGTGGCACGCAAGGCCGGTTTCTTCATTCCTGAGTACGAACCCAAGAAAGAGAACTGGCGCAATGCTATGATCAACCTCAAGAGCGTGCTCGATAAGTATGAAATCCCGTTCCCGGCGATTCCAGAAGTGGGCATCTCGGGGCAGGAAATCTCCGACGTCGATATGAAAGACATCATTCCGGTGTTTTAATCCACTATGAAGACCATCACCCTCTCTCCATCCGGTCAAAGTGTGCCTGTCAACGAAGGCGATACGGTGCTCATGGCCGTGGAGAGGGGTGGTTATGCACTGCCCAACAATTGCCGTGCGGGCACGTGCGGCGAGTGTAAGGTGCGCGTGCTCGAGGGCGAAGTCGATCAAGGCTTCGTTCTCGACATGGCGCTGCCGCAAGCCGAGCGCCAGCAAGGCTACCGCCTGGTCTGCGTGGCCAAACCCATCTCCGACCAGATAGTCCTCGAATGGGGTGCCGCCGATGCCGCACCCAAGCTGTTTCCTCCGCGTGTGGATATGCCCTATCTGGTCGTGGACCGGATCCCGCGTACACCACGCATCGTTGAGCTGCACCTGATGCCACTGGGCACGCCCATGCGCTTTTGGCCCGGTCAGTATGTCGCCATCAAGGCGCCGAGCCGGCCAAACCAACCGCGGCATTATTCGCTGGCCAGAGCACCGCGCCCCGACGGTTTGATCGTGTTGCAGATCACCCGTGTGGACGGGGGTGTCACCAGTACCTGGCTGCATGAGAACGTGGCCATCGGCGCCACCTTGCCTATCTCCGGGCCTTACGGCACCTTCATCGGTGACCCCAAGGCCGAAACACCCGTACTGTGTCTGGCCGCCGGGTCCGGACAAGCGCCCATCCTGTCGCTGGCCGACGCCGCCCTCAGGCGCGGCTACAGTTCGCCGGTCACGCTGATCTTTTCCGCGCGCACGGCCGATGATATTTATGGGCAAGGGCTGCTGGCGTACTGGACGCTCAAGCACCGCAACTTCAAGTCCTATGTCACGCTCACGCGCGAGCAGCGCAGCGGCCTGTTGAATGGGCATATCCCGGAAATCCTGCCCGGTTTGTTCCCTGACCTGGCAGGCTACAGCGTCTTCATCGCCGGGAGCCCCGCGTTTTCGGATGCCTGCGTGACCGCCGTCAAGCAACTGGGCGCAAGAGACGAGCAACTCAACATGGAGAAGTTCGTCGACCAGAACCTGGGAAGGCACACCTGATTCAAAACTTTCTTCGCGCGCCCGGGCCGCCATGAGCAACCCGCATTTCCAAGCCCTTGAGCGCATGTATCTGGCCGGACCGATCAACCGGTTCTACGCTCCGACGATCAGCATCAAAGCAAGCGAAGCCGCCATCGAAATCACGCTCGGGGAGAAGTTCCACCACTCCGCCGGCGCGGTGCACGGCTGCGTGTACTTCAAGATGCTCGATGACGCGGCCTTTTTTGCCGTGCAGTCGCTCGAAACGAAGGTGTTTGTATTAACCGCCACCTTCACGACCTACCTGATACGGCCCGTGTCCATGGGCAAGCTTCGCTCGGTCGGCAAGGTCGTCAGTCGAAGCGCGACACAATTCATCGCCGAGGCCGTCGTCTATAACGAGAACGACAAGGAAATCGGCCGGGGCAGCGGCGTGTTCGTCAAAGGAAAACTCCCGCTCGCCCACGCGTTGGGTTATGCGTAGAAGCGTATTTGGCACTCTGCCCAGAGCCCCTTCCGCTTTCCCAGCCCGCGCTTTGTTAACCCCTAACCCCGTGCCTCACGTTTGTAGTACGGACGGCTACCGGTTTCGTGATCGGTGGCATCCGCCACGCCCTTCACTTCCGGCACGCGCTCCTTGAGTGTGCGCTCAACGCCACCGCGCAAGGTAGCGTTGACCATGCTGCACCCGTGACAGCCCCCGCCGAACTGCAAGACCGCGATACCTTCCTGCGTCACTTCGCGAAGACTCACACGACCGCCGTGCGCGGCGAGCCGCGGATTGATTTCCGCTTCGATCACGTAGCGCACACGCTCGAGAATGTCGGCATCCTCTCCAGGCGCCGCGCCACGCAACGCGGGCGCGCGAATCGTGAGTTCGCCGCCGGTCGGCGAGTGTATGTAATCGATCTGCGCCCCTTCGAGAAAAGGCACGCTGTCCGCGTCCACAAACAACGAAAAGCCTTCGTATTCGACCTCGCGCTCGCTACCGTCGCGATCGGCAGGTTCGGCCAGTTCGAGCTGGCAGTCGCCCCTGGGCGTTCCTCCCTCCACGGCAGCGATGCGGATGCCCAGCCCCGGCAGGTTCTCCTGCGTGATGAGCTTGCGGAAATGGTCTTGTGCCGATGCGGAAAGCGCGATCATGGACGTATCCCGTTTGCGGAGGTGTCGCGGTTTAACTAGGACTATTTTAGTACTTGTTTATACTTACCGCCAGCCTGTATCGGGCGCCAACCTGTATCGGGTTGCGCGCATGACTCAAATCGCAGAGCATGCGCTTTGCGCTGACTTCGCCAACGCCGCCAAGGAGTTCACCGTCATGTCGCTGAAGAATGTAGGCAGTGCCGATCGCATCGCGCGCATCGTGATCGGCCTGGTTTTGATTGCATTGGTTTTCGTCGGACCGAAGACGCCATGGGGGTGGATCGGTATCGTGCCGCTACTGACCGCCATCGTTTCGTTCTGCCCGCTATATCGTCTGCTGGGCATACGTACCGACAAATCGTGAGCGCATGCTCGCGGCAGGATTGCTGCGTTCAATGCCGAAGCAACACGGGTATGGCGGCCATCAATGCGGCCCAATGCGAAAACGGCAGCACGGCGCGTGCGGCCTGTTCTTCGTCATCGACCGCCATCCGATAGGCGGTCGTGAACATCTCCGCTGCGGGCGCGGGTGGCGACTCGACGAAGACACCGGTCAGCGATCCATCCAGTTGCGCGGCCAGATCCGCCGCATACGTCGCGCCGAGTTCGCCAAAGCCAAACGCGGCGATGTAGTCGGCGACACGTTACGCGTGGAGAGCACCGAGGACGGACGCACGAAGTCCGGACGCTGGCGCGAAGTACCACTCAACCGCGAAGCCAAGGAAGCATTGAAACATCCCGGTGATGACAGGCTTTCGTGGCTTACATCAGATGCACTGACACGGTGGTTCCGTGATGCAGCAAATGAGGCCGGAGTGAAGGGCCAACTGCACATGCTCAGGCACACCTTTTGCTCGCATCTGGTGATGGCCGGGGTATCATTGCGCGTGGTGCAAGTGCTGGCAGGATATTCGTCGTATTCGGTCACCGAACGTTATGCCCACCTTGCCCCAGAAGACAAGACGAAGGCGGTGAACCTGATTCGGCTGTAGCGCAGGCACAGCACAAAAACAGCACAGCCAAAACAAAAAACCCTTACGGCCCCGTAGCTCAGATGGATAGAGCGTCCCCCTCCTAAGGGGAAGGTCGCACGTTCGAATCGTGTCGGGGCTGCCATAAAATCAATGAGTTACAAGTTATATCCAACCCACATTTGACTCATAGGGACACTACAGGGACAATTTTCCTCAACTTTTGACCGTTGAGGACAGTTCATGGCAACCATTGAGAAGCGCAAGAGGGATGGCGGGACCGTCTATCGCGTGAAGGTTCGACTGCGCGGACACCCGCCGGCCGATGCAACGTTTGATCGGATCACGGACGCGAAGCGGTGGGCTGCCGAGACAGAAACCGCCATTCGAGCGGGACGCTACTTCGAGCGCGCAGAGGCGCGACAGCACACACTGGCGGAATTGATTGATCGCTTCCTCGCCGAATACTTGCCCACATCCCGTATTCGCACGAAAGCCAACACCATCCAGCACCTGAAATTTTGGCGTGCCGAGCTTGGCAGTTACCCCTTAGCAGATGTGACGCCTGCGCGTATTACTGAGGCGCGTGCGAAGCTCTTGGAACGGCCGGGCATGAAGGGCGCACGCTTCGCACCGGCAACCGCGAACAAGTACGTTGCCGGTTTGAGCGGCGTATTCACCATCGCGCGCAAGAACTTCGGCTTTGCCGTGGGCAACCCGTGCTGCGGCATTACCAAATTGGCCGAACCGCGCGGACGCATTCGCTTCCTGAGCGATGCCGAACGCGATGCGCTATTGCGCGAGTGCAAGGCACATTCCGAAGCTCTCCACGCCATTGTCATCCTTGCGCTATCGACCGGTGCGCGCAAGGGCGAGATTCTTGGCTTGCGCTGGCAGGATGTGGATATGCAACGCGGCCTAATGACGTTCCATCAGACGAAAAACGGCGAACGGCGAACGGTTCCTATCGTCGGAATCGCTCGCTTGCTACTGGCCGAGCACGGCAAGGTCCGGAGGATTAATACTGAATTCGTTTTTCCCGGATACAAGGGCCGGCCGCTGGAAATCGGTCGGATGTTCTGTGCCGCATGCACACGCGCGGAAATCGCTGATTTTCGGTTTCACGATCTGAGGCACACCGCCGCATCGTGGATTGCCATGAACGGCGGAACGACCGCTGAAATTGCCGAAGTGTTAGGCCATAAGACCCTGCAAATGGTCAAGCGATACTCGCATTTAACCGAAGGTCATACGCGCGGGGTTTTGGAGCGCATGGCTTCTAGGAAACTCGGATGAGCAAGCCCAGACGGAAGCCAGAACACATCAGCCTGCGCGACTTCGCGGATCAGGCTTTGAAGCATTGGATAGAAAAGGCGGAAGAAATACCTGATTCAGCATTCGACGTAGTGCATGAAAAGCTGCGTGCTGCCGGACTGATTCTCGCGCTTGAACCTGTTAAAGCGATGGAAAGCATCATTGATGCTGTGTACATGCTTGGGCAAAAAAGGAATGCTTTCTTCAGTAGCAAAGTGATTCAATCACGTATTGAAGCCGTGATGTCTAACGCCAAGGCTTATGCCGGAAGCCAGTCTGGCAAGAAGGCGAGAGCAAAGTGGGCCGAATACAAGATACAGTGGTTAGCGGAAGCCGAAGAGCGTCGAGCAAAGCGAACCATTGAACTTTTCGATCGTAGGGTTTCATTGGAATGTGGAAATAAAGAAAGAACCGTCGCGGAATGGCGGCGAAAATGGGATCGCGAAGAGAAAATGAATAAATAACAACAGCGTGCTACCCGTGTGTTACTTGCGTATATACTAGTTCGCTGTAGGTAAACCCCGTCTGCTTGGCTTTACTTTTGCGGTCAGGACCACAATGCTGCGATCCACAAGCCACGCCATCGCGTGGCGATAAAGGATCGCAACAGTGGACGCATCAAAAGTAAACACCACGCAGTTCTTGACCGTTCGACAAACCGCGCAGAAATACCCAGCCTTCACCGAACCGTCGATTAGGTGGTTGATATTTAATCGCCTGAGTAACGGATTTTCTCGCTGTATCGTGCAGATTGGCCGCCGCACGTTGATCGACGAATCCGAGTTCGTCGCTTGGTTGCGCGACCATCGTGGCAATAAGTCGTGCATCGCTGCCGCCAAGGCGGCAAAGGAGGCAGCATGACCTCTGTTACCACCGACCACCTTGCCGACATGATCGCGTCATACGGCGGGACCGTTGACCGCGAGGGCGAGGTAATCACATCGTTTACCACGCCGCGCGGCAAGCAGATCACGTGGCGCTGCCCGCAAAATAACTCGCGCGCTGAAATCCTTGCCAGCGCGGCCATCCAGATTGCCGTCGAATCCGATCGGCAAATCCAAGTGATCGATGCCAACGGTAGCGACCAAACCGTGCGGGCTGCCGCGATCAAAAACGCTTATTCGCGCCTCCGATCCGTCCACGAAACAGCCCAAGAACTTTTCAAAAAGATGGCGGGGTCTGCCAGCTACGCGACGCGCAACACATGGTTGCAAGGTGTAATCAGCCAAGCTGGCCGTGTTGTGGACGGGCTGAAGGACCGAAAATGAGCCGCCGCCGAGAAAAAATGAAAGGTCGTCGCGAGACTGGCGGATTTCTCGCGATGCCTCATTCGGTAATGGATTCGCCGAACTTCAAGGCATTATCTGGTAGCGCCGTGAAAGTCCTACTTACGATTGCACGGCAATACAATGGCCGAAACAATGGCGACCTGGGCGCGAGCTTTACGGTTATGCGCCCGTGCGGCATCCGTTCGCCCGTTACGCTTCATCACGCGATCCGCGAGCTTAAGCATTACGGAATGATTGAGCTGACGCGACAAGGTGGCCGGTGCGGCGAACCGAGCCTATATGCGCTGACGTGGCGCGTCATCGACGAATGCAAGGGCAAGTTGGATGTTGCCGATACCGCGATGCCGTCGCGGCTCTGGCGGCAAGAATGCGAGCCGTTCGCGCGGACCAAAAAAATTAAAAAGGGTTGTACAGTTTCTGTATCGCATAGATACATAAACTGTATCAGCGATGCCCAAAAAGCGGCATGACAGATACAGGAATTGTATCTGTAGAGCGGCTTTTTCACAAAACCTCAGATACAGAAACTGTACTGCTTTATATATATCTACCAAGCGTAGCGCGCTTTTGATCTTGCTCTTGATGTAGTTCTTGATCTTGATGTTGGTTTTTGGCGCGCGGCGCAAAGCGAACAACATGCGAACCACGAAGAACAGGCCTGCTTTGCCCGCTGACGTGCTGCACGCACTGGCGAGCGCCGAACGCTCGCAAGGCTGGAACGTTCGCGCTGCTACCGTGCGCCGGTTCAATCTGGCGGGCGGTTGCCGGCTGTACGTTGTTCCCGCCCGCGCATGGACCTATCGATGCGCAGAACAGCGAGCCGTCACACCGAAACCGAACGGCTTCGCCGCATGACACCGGCAGCCCGCACACTAGCCAAGCTCAAAGCCGACGGTTACCGCTGCGCCGTGGTGGAACGCTGGAATCCGCATGCACGCATTCGGCAAGACCTTTTCGGCTGCATCGACATTCTAGCGATCCGCGATGGCGAGACTCTGGCCGTGCAAACGACTTCCGCCAGTCACGTATCACACCGCGTGCGCAAGCTCACCGACGCCGAAGCCTTCGCCGACATCCGCCGTGCCGGCTGGCGCGTGGAAGTGCACGGTTGGCGCAAGGCAAAGAACGGTCGCTGGCAGTGCCGAACCGTGGATGTTTCGAGAGAACGGCCGTAAAGGCGGATAGCCGTCCATAATGTACAATCTCATCGCCTGCTCTTATCAGGCAAATATAAGGGAAATCACCATGAAAGCACTTGTTCAGACAACCCGGTTCCAGAAAGGCAGAAGCGGAAACCCGAGGGGAAGGCCGAAGGGCATTCCGGATCGGCGCAGCGTCTTGCGTGAGCAGCTGCACGCGGCCGTGCCTGAGATTTTGGAATGCTTGATCCTGAAAGCGAAGGAAGGCGACACGCGTGCAGCGGAGCTGATTTTGAATAGAGCATTGCCAGTGTTACGGCCTGTTTCCGAGCCGGTCAGCGTGCCTGGGCTCGAAAAAGCCGGTACTGCGAAGGATAAAGTACTCATGATCTTCGGCGCTGTGAGTCGCGGGGAGTTATCGCCGGATGCGGCTGGTGAGATACTGCGCCCGATTGTGTTGGCAGGCACGCGCGGCGGGACATTCCTGTTCAATGAACCTACCGCGTGCGAAAAACAGATGCTCTCTGTACTGGACGATCTTGGCATCTGACGCATTGCGAAAACTGGGGTGCGCCTATATCCTTTACTGTACGACTCACCCGATCCGTTCACCCTTCGCGGGTGCGTTTCGGGCGGTGGGCGGAAACGCTTCACCAAGCAGGCCGCCGAAAGGCGGCTTTGCCTTTTCTGGGGATCGAAAATGCGCACGCGTGTCTATGTGGACGGCTTCAATCTCTTCTACGCAGCCTTGAGCGGCACGCCTCACAAATGGCTTGACTTGTTCGCGTTGTTTCAGGATCACGTTCTGGACGCTGGCACGACCGTGGAGCAGGTGCACTACTACACCGCGCCAATCAAGGCATCAGCGGCGGACGACAAGCAAGCACCGATTCGCCAACAACGCTACGTGCGGGCACTATGCGCCTACCGGACCAACCATATCACGATCCACGAAGGTTTCATCCAGCGCACAAAACGCGCGCTGCGCTTGGTCGAAGACTTGCCCGGCACACCTGCGGGCACGGCGGTACGTGTCTTTCAGTTCTCCGAAAAGCAGACCGATGTGAATCTTGCTGCCAATCTGATAAGCGATGCGTGGCGCGGTCGAATGGAACAGGCCGTAATTTGCAGCAACGATTCCGACTTGGCCGGCGCACTGGCAGCGGTGCGCTGTGATCATCCTGCGTTGCGCATTGGCATTGTCGCGCCCATCGGCGACGCGCGCTTTGTGTCGGCAGACTTGAAGCAGCATGCGCACTGGCACAAGGTTTTGAGCGCAGCACATCTAGCCGCCGCACAACTGCCGGACAAGATTCCCGGCACACCGCTTACCCGGCCCGACGCATGGCGGTGACGTTATCGGACGCACTGCTGTGATGTAGGCTGGAAGCATGCGCCGCCGTAGCGAAGGAACACTATGCCACCGCAGGGACACTACAGGGACAGTTCACCATTACTTTCCACCAATCTCGACAATGACACCCAACACAGAATCCCTGTATTTCTTGTGGTCTTGTGTTGTTGACAATTGACAAAATTTGTAGTATGGAGACTCCTAAGGGGAAGGTCGCACGTTCGAATCGTGTCGGGGCTGCCATTACTTCTCCTTGCCCGTATCTGCATACCCGCACCATTCCGACGCGATGGTACAGAACAGGCCCCGATCAGGTCAGGAGCAGGCTCTGCCCGCCGCGCGGGCTGGCGAGAACTTGTGAACGTACCCTCAGATGCTGATAGTGTTTTTCTATCGCAACACCCCATCGGGTTGAATGTGTTGCACGTGGAGGTTGAGACGGGAGTTGGGCGTGGTCACAGATTCGGATACACAACGCTGGCAACGCATTTTTGCGGTATTCGAGGAAGTCTCCGATGCCTCGACGGAGACACGCGACGAACTCCTCGCACGCCTGTGCGCGGGAGACGAGGATCTACATCGCGAGGTCGTGGCACTGATGACGGCCAATGCCGCCGCACCACGCTTCGAAAAAGGGCTCGACGAAGCACACCGCGCGGTCGCTATCGCCTGCATCGGCGACAAGCAGGTGCGCGCGATGGGCTCCCTCGGCGGATCGCTGGCCACGACCGCCCCGGCGGCCGACTCACCGCCCGCCGCGCTCGCGCTGGGTGCCACTCTTGTTACCACCGAGCGCGAGCATGATCAAGCAGCAGGCATGACAGTCAATGAACGGCTCTCCCATTTCGGGCTTCTCGATGCTTTTGATTCCGCCGTTTCATCTCGCAATTTAACGGCAGTAATTGCTGTTCTGAGGCAAACCAAATTCACAGACATGCAGGCACATGAAACAGCAACGACCATTCTTTCTAACCCTGCGTATTATGGATTTCGGTAGCACCACGCGGCCTAATATTGCATTCAACCCAAACGGCCTCGCTGCCGGTTAACTTTGACGTTAGGCATCGTTACCATGCAAATTGAGCGAACACATCACATTGATTCCAGCGAGCCGGACGAATCAGGTATGTACGAGTACTACTACGAATATGACATTTATCGATTCACAGATGGTCCTATTTGTTTTTTTGCGACTAGTTATACTGATACTCCAGACCAAGCGGAATTTCGCTCGGCGGAGATAAATGGAAATAGACGCTTTCTAAAACACTCTGATCTGAAACACCCGCTGTTTCTCTCGGCCGTATCCCACCTACGTAGCGAGGGAAAGGTGCATATACTCTGGTTTAGTCGTCGCAAAGGTAACAGCTATGAAGCATTACCGGCAGGCATGTAGTGTTGTGCCTCTCAAGAAACTCGCGCCTAACTTGTTGATTTGTATAGGTAGCATCAGATGCAAGCGACTTTCTTTCGGAACGGTTTTCGGCACGTCCGGGCCGATTACTTCGCTAACATTAGGCTCAAGGCGGACAGCTTCGCCGCCGCTTAGCTTGGGCGTTAGACATCTTGAATCGCTGCTTGACGTGACGTACGTTAATGCGTACCATGCAGACTCTGCAATAAGGAGATCGAACATGGCTACTCTTACCGCAAGTAAAGCGCGCGCCAACCTGTACCGTTTGATTGACCAAACGGCTGAATCCCATCAGCCCATCCACATTGCCGGGAAAAGGACAAGCGCAGTTCTCCTATCCACAGAGGATTGGGAGGCAATCCAGGAAACGCTCTATCTGCTTTCGATTCCTGGTATGCGTGAATCGATCAAGGAAGGTATGGCTGAGCCTCTTGGAAAAAGTGCCAAGGAACTGCAGTGGTAAGTTGGCATATCGTCTATTCCAAGCACGCACAAAAGGATGCGAAGAAGCTGACAGCCGCTGGCTTGAAGGACAAGACATTAGAATTACTGGCTGTTCTAGCTGCCAATCCGTTCCAAAACCCACCGCCATACGAAAAACTTGTGGGCGATTTGGCGGGCGCATATTCACGACGCATCAACATCCAGCACCGCTTGGTCTACGAGGTTTTTGCCAAGGAGAATGTTGTCCGTGTTCTTCGCATGTGGTCGCACTACGAGTAAAAGCCCGACATTGCCACAAGGGCTTCCCCCCATGTTTGCAAGCAATAAATTTCCTTGGGTTTATCGCGCAGCGATAGCCAAAAACATGGTTTTCACTATTTATCCAATATCAGTTTCCAGCCTTGTGCATGCAGCGCGTCGATGCTTAGAGCCTGACATTCCGTTGCTGCCACCGCCGTTTAACGCCAGCGGCGACAACACACCCCGCTCCGGTTACGCGGGCTTGCCCAACAACACGGTCAGCCGCTCGATCCGGGCGCGGTAGCGGTCGAGCGTTTTGGCCGTCGTTTCGATACAGCGGCTGGCTTCGTCCCAACGGCGTCCCTCGATCGCTTCACGCACGCCCGGCACTGTTTTCACACCGTAACCGGTGAGCATGCCCGGCGCATAAATCATGTGCTTGAACCACGGCCGTTCGGGTAGGCCAGCCGGGTCGCCCAACGCCTGTTCCATCTGCCCCATCAGTGCATTCATCCGATGCCGTTGCGTTTCGGGCATGTGAAAGCCGGCGGCAGCCTGTGCATCGTAGGCGGCCTGCCAAGCCTGCACGCTCTGCTTGAGTTGCTGGGCGGCCTGATCCAGCGGCGCGAAATCGATGGCCGGCACGTCGGATTCACGCTCCGGCGGGGCCAGCGGTCGCGTCGGATCGGATACCAGCGCAAACGCATGACTATCCAGCAGCGTGTGCTGCTGTTCCGTATCCTTACGCAGGTTGTCGGCCAGTGTATGGAGTTCGGCGATGTAGCGATCCAGGGTGTCGCTGAAATCGCCGAACCGCAGCGGCACCACCTCGGCATCGGCCGTGCGCAGCATGAGATGGCCGGCCACCTTGGACAGAGCCACGCCATAGGCAAACGTGGTATCACCGAAACGCATGTAATGGTCGAACGAATCGTAGAGTGAGTGATAAATGCCGGCGTTGTCGTCCTCGCCGCCGAAGCCCAGATCAAGCGAGGCGATGCCCAGATGTTGCAGAAACGCACTGTAATCGGACCCCGAGCCCAGCGCCTTGATCGGCACATCACCGCCCTGCGCGGCCAGCGTGGCTTCCTGTTTCTTCTCGGGCCGCGCATTCTTTTCGTTGCCCGTCACCTGCATCAGTGCGCGCATGCGTTCGAGCACGCTGACTTTGGTTTCCGGGTCTTCGACACCCGCGGCCACCTGGTTGACCAGATGTTGTAGCGAGTGACTGCCACCGACGCTGAGGAAACCGCGGCCATTGGCATCTGAGTTGAGATACATCACCGCCTTGCGCTGCAACTCTTCGGCATGCGTTTCGGCCCATTCGGTCGAGCCGAGCAGGCCCGCTTCCTCGCCATCCCAACTGGCATAGACCAGGGTGCGCTTGGGCCGCCAGCCCTGCCGGTATAGCGTGCCGATGGCCTTGGCTTCAGCCATCAGCGCGACATGACCGGACAGCGGATCCCACGCACCGAACACCCAGCCATCGCGATGATTGCCGCGCACGATCCATTGATCAGGCTCGACCGCGCCTTTCAGCGTGGCGATCACGTCATACACCGGCTGCTGTTTCCAGTCCGACAGCACGCTCAGATGCACCGGCGCGGTACTGGGGCCGATGTGATAGGTCAGCGCCAGCGCACCGCGCCAGCCCGGTGGGACCACCGGCCCTTCCAACGCTTGCAGCAGTGGCGTGGCGTCGGCATACGATATCGGGATCACCGGAATCTTCAGAATGGTCTTGGCGTCCGCGATGCTCAGCCGTTTCGCCCCGGACGTGGAGCCGATACCGGGTGTAAGCGGGTCGCCGGGGTACTGCTGCATGTCGGCCACCGAGCCGCGCTGCACGCCTTGCGCCGGACGCCAGCCGCCCTGCGGATAAGCGTCGCCCGCGGCGTAGCCGTCTTCGCGTGGGTCCGAATAAATCAGGCAGCCGACCGCGCCATGTTCCTGCGCCAGTTTGGGCTTGAGGCCGCGCCAGCCACCACCGTAGCGCGCAATGACGATCTTGCCGCGCACGTCGATGCCATGTCGTGCCAGTGCCTTGTAATCATCCGGCATGCCGTAGTTGACATAGACCAGCGGCGCGGTCACATCGCCATCTCCACCATAGACGTTGTACGGCGGCAGCACACCTTGCGTGATGCCGGAGGTAACGTCGCCGGCCACAGCCGGTTCGTGCAGCGCGGCGGTGTAGGGATGCGGACCGAGCAAGGCCAGCGCCACTTTCTTCGGCGTGGGATACAACACGCTGAAAGTTTCGATGCGCGCGTCCCAACCCCATTCGCGGAACTTCGCCCGCACAAACTCCGCATTGGCCTTGTCGTGCGGCGAGCCGACCTGATTGGGTGCGGACGACATTTCCTTCAGCCATGCGCGCTGTTCGACCGGATCCAGCAGCGCATCGAAGCGTTGTTCCAAGCTCAGTTGCTCTTTTGCGCTGGCAGGCACGAAGCCCAACAGACCACCATCGCCCTGCCCTTTTTCATCAGCGGCCAACGTCTGGCCAGCCAAAGCCAGCGTGCAGACCACCGCTACCGTCCACGACGAACGCGCCTTCCATCGGATCATGTTTCTTGTACCTGGGTTTGGAGTTCCGTTGAATCACTATATCGCGCGGTGGCGAATCCGGTACGCACGAGCACCATGGCTATCGTCAGCCCCGTCTCCGGCCTCGGCGGCCTCACTTGGCCGGCCTCGTACATGTGCCGGCTGTGTCAGACTTCGTGAGGCGACACGACGCGCACGTTGAATCGACATTCACATGACATTACCATGTGCGTATCCTTGAGTTCGCCTTCGATCGCGGCCACCAAACAGTAGTCCTTGGACTGCACTTTTCAAGTACAAACGCCATGAAAACGCAACGTTTGACTTTACTCGTCTCCCCCGAAGACAAACACCGTTACCGTAGCCTCGCCAAGGAACGCGGGATGAACATGAGCGAACTCATGCGCGAGGCCGTGCGCACCTATGGTGTCAGTTCGATCGACGACACGCGCGAACTCACCACCCTGACCCAAGAACTGCGCGAAGCGATTCCGGCGATGCGCAAGAGCGTGCGCCAGGCCAACGCCTCGGTCGTGCGCGCGCTCGCGAGCATCGCCGCGCGCCAGCATAAGCCGTCAAGGGCACGTTGATGGGCGTTCTCGCCGACGCAGTGAGCGTGCTCAAGGACGCGCTGCGCATGCGCGATGATGTGGACAAGCTTTCCAAGAACGTCGACAAACTCGCCAATCTCGCCAACGACATCGACAAGCGCCTGGTCCGCATCGAGACTCTGGTCGAACTTGCGGAAAAACGTAGCGCACGGCAAGCACGCCTACCGGCAAATAGATAAAGCCCAGGCCAGATCGGTTTTGTACGCCCTCGTCCGCCCCTTCCTGTTCTGCCTCGATGCCGAGCGCGCGCACGATCTCTCGTTGAAATCGATCCAAGCGGCGTATCGCAGCGGCCTGCACGGGCTGCTCGCGCCCAAACCGGAGCCGCTGCCGGTCGACGTGTTCGGTCTGCGTTTCGAGAATCCGGTCGGCCTCGCCGCCGGACTCGACAAGAACGGCGCCCATATCGACGCGCTCGCAGCGCTCGGCTTCGGCTCCATCGAAGTCGGCACCACCACACCGCGCGCACAAGCCGGCAATCCGCAACCGCGCATGTTCCGCCTGCCCGAGCACGAAGCCATCATCAACCGGCTCGGCTTCAACAATGCAGGCGTCGAGGTGCTCGTGCGCAACGCTGAACGCGCGCACTTCGGCGGCGTACTCGGCATCAATATCGGCAAGAACAAGGACACGCCGAACGAACGCGCGATGGACGATTACCTGTTCTGTCTCGAACGCGTGTACGCACGCGCAAGTTATGTGACGGTGAACATCTCCTCGCCCAACACGCAGGGCCTGCGCGATTTGCAGGAAGAAGAAACGCTCAGGCGCTTGATCGGTACGCTGCGCGAGGCGCAGGAGCATCTGGCGAGCCGTCACGGCCGGCGCAAGCCGATGCTGCTGAAGATCGCGCCGGACCTTACCGAGGCGGAACTCGACGGCATGGCGCAGGTATTGCTCGCCAGCGGTATCGATGGCGTGATCTGCACCAATACCACGATCGACCGCACGCCTATCGCCGGGCATCGCCTCGCCAACCAAGCCGGCGGGCTCTCCGGCAAGCCGCTGTTCGAAAAATCGACCGCCGTGCTGCGCGGCATGGCGCAGCGTCTTGGCGGAGCGATTCCGCTGATCGGCGTCGGCGGTATCCTCAACGGCGAGAACGCGGCCGCCAAGATCGCCGCCGGCGCGTCGCTGGTGCAGTTCTACAGCGGCATGGTCTATCGTGGACCGGCGCTGATCGGCGAATGCATCCAGGCGATCCGCCGACGCCCGAGGCCGGCATGAGCGGCCCCGGCATCGACGCGGCGATCGCCACGGGCGACGGCTATACGATCGCGGAAAACACCTCGCTAAAAGACCGCAACACGTTTCATGTGCCCGCGCGCGCCGCGTGGCTGATCGATGTGCGCGAACCCCAAGCACTGGCCGAAGTGTTCGGCCACGCCGCGCTGAAGACGCAACCGCTGCTTGTGCTGGGCGAAGGCAGCAATATCCTGTTCACACGCGATTGGCCCGGCGTGGTGCTGTCGATGGTTTCACGCGGCATCCGCCTACTCGACGACGACGGTGAGCGCGCACATCTGCGCGTCCAAGCCGGTGAGAACTGGAACGATTTCGTGCGCTGGTCGCTCGCGCGCGGTTTTGTCGGGCTGGAGAACCTGATCCTGATCCCCGGCACGGTCGGCGCCGCGCCGATCCAGAATATCGGCGCCTACGGCACCGAGATACGCGAGTTCATCGCTCATGTCGAAGCATGGGACCGCGATGCAAACCGCTTCGTCCGCATCGCTCATGCGGACTGCGCATTCGACTATCGCGATTCGGTCTTCAAGCGCACACGCGGCCGTTACATCGTCACCGCCGTGGAGTTCGATCTTCCACGCCACCACGAACTGCGTATGGATTACGCGGACGTGCGCGAAGAACTGGCTGCGCTGGGCATCGCCAAGCCCAGCGCACCCACGCTCGCCGAAGCGATCGCGCGCATCCGCACGCGCAAGCTGGCCGATCCCGCGCGGCTCGGTAACGCCGGCAGCTTTTTCAAGAATCCGCTGGTCGATATGGCACGGGCCGCTGCGCTACGCCGCGCGCATCCCGCACTGCCGGTGTGGCCGGCGCATGATGGGCACAGCAAGCTCTCCGCCGCCTGGCTGATCCAAGCCTGCGGCTTCAAGGGTCTGCGCGAGGGCGATGCCGCCGTATCGGAGCAACACGCCCTGGTGCTGGTGAACCACGGCAGCGCGAGCGGCGCACAAATTCTCGCACTCGCCGAACGGATACGTGCCACGGTGCGCGAACGTTTCGGTATCGAACTCGAACCCGAGCCCATGATTGTTTGAGCGAACGATCGACTACGCATGCTCGGTCGCGAGCGGCGGCATCGGCACAAAACCCGGCTGCGCGCGCACGCGATCGAGCCAGATGCCATAAACGGCAATCATCGCGAGCCTTCTTGGAATCGGCGCTCAAAATGCGTTGATGCCGGTCACCTCGCGGCCGACCACGAGCTGATGCACGGTCTGCGTGCCTTCGTAGGTGATGACGGATTCGAGATTCAGCGCATGGCGGATCGGGCAATGTTCGGTCGTAATGCCGGCGCCACCGAGGATGTCGCGCGCTTCGCGGGCGATATCCAGCGCCATGCGGCAGTTGTTCCACTTCGCCAACGAGACCTGCGTCGCCTGCATCGTACCCTGCTCCTTGAGACGGCCGAGCCGCAGCGCGAGCAACTGCGCCAGCGTGATCCGGCGTGCCATGTCAGCCAACTTGATCTGCACGGTCTGCGTGGCGGCGATGGGGCGGCCGAACAGCACGCGGCTCTTCGCGTATTCGACAACTTCGCTGAAGCACGCGATGGCCGCACCGATCGCTCCCCAACTGATGCCGTAGCGCGCCTGCGTCAGACACCCGAGCGGCCCCTTCAGGCCCTTCGCGTTGGGCAAGCGATGGGCTTCCGGCACGCGCACATCGTCGAAGAACAGCGAAGAAGTGACCGACGCACGCAGACTCATCTTCTTGCGTATTTCCTGTGCCGTGAAACCCGGCCTGTTCTTTTCGACGATGAAGCCTTGGATGCCGTCCGCGGTCTGCGCCCAGACGATCGCGATGTGCGCGAGATGGCCGTTGGTGATCCACATCTTGGCACCGTTGAGGATCCAGTCGGCGCCATCGCGCCGGGCATGCGTCTTCATATTGGCCGGGTCCGAACCGCCGTGCGGCTCGGTCAGACCGAAACAGCCGATCACCTCGCCCGCCGCCATCTGCGGCAGCCATTGCCTGCGCTGTTCTTCGCTGCCGTAGGCGTAAATCGGATACATGCACAGCGACGACTGCACCGAGGCGAAACTGCGGATGCCCGAATCGCCGCGTTCCAGCTCCTGACAGATCAGTCCGTAGCTCACCGCGTTCATCCCGGCGCAGCCGTAGTCGACCGGCAACGAAGAACCCAGCAGACCCAGTTCGGCCATCTCGGCAATCAGTTCGACCGGGAAGCGCCCTTGGTCGAAGCAATCGCCGATGATCGGCACGATGCGTTCGTCGGTGAAGCGCGCCACCGCGTTCTGCACCATGCGTTCCTCTTCGCTCAACAGCGCACGAACATCGTAAAGATCGGTCGGATCGAGCGCTGTCGCGGGCATGGGCGGGCCGTTACGTGCAAAGAGAATCATTGTAGCGGCAGGCCGGGGAGTCGCCAGACGGCATGCAGTCGGCCGTGCCAGCACCGTTTCCCTTATGCTTGGGTACTTTCGACCCATTCATCCCTATGCGCGTCCCAGTCCTCACCTATCACTCGAACAACATCCACGGCAACGATTACGCCAACAACAACCATGTCGCGCTGGCCGAAGACTTGCGCATCATTCATCGCAAAGGACGGCGCATCATCCCGCTCACCAAGGTCGTGGATGTGCTGCTGGGCGATGCGCCATCCACCGATGTGCAAAACGCGGTCGCGCTCAGTTTCGACGATGGATCATGGTTCGACTGGTACGACATCGACCACCCGACCTGCGGTCCGCAACGTGGGTTCGCCGGCATTCTGCGCGATTTCACCGCCGAAACCGGAGCATCCGTGCATGCGACGAGTTTCGTGATCGTATCCCTGCATGCGCGCGAGATACTCGACACGACCTGCCTCGTCGGCCGCGGCTGGTGGACCGATGAGTGGTGGACACAGGCGGAGCACGAAGGTTTGATCGCGATCGAGAACCATAGTTGGGATCACAACCATGCCACGCTGCCGGTGACCGCACAGCGCGACGGCATCAAGGGCACTTTCCGCGTTATCGACACCTACGCCGATGCGGACACGCAGATCCGCCACGCCAGTGACTGGCTCAATACCCGACTCACTCCGCACCACACCACGACGCTATTCGCATACCCCTACGGCGAAAGTAACGATTATCTCGTGCGCGACTATCTGCCGAACTTCATTCACGAACACCACCTGCATGCCGCATTCGGCGTCGAAGCGACACCGGTCGTCTCCAACAGCCCGCGCTGGCGGCTGCCGCGCTATGTGTGCGGGCAACACTGGAAGTCGCCAGGCGAGTTGGAGCGGATTCTCGACAGTTAGCGCGAAAGTACGGTGCCCATTGTCCCCTTTCCCGCCTTAATCGCAATACTGTTCAGTTAGATATGAAAATCCATTGAAACAATCTTCATTTCCAGGGAAAAACAGATGATTTTCAGGTCTTGATTATCATTAACTGAACAGTATTGGCCTTAATCGGCAGTCCACAGGAGCTCCGATGTCCGACCGTTTCCAGCTTGTCGCGCCATTTCGCCCCGCCGGCGATCAGCCCAGTGCCATCGCGAGTCTCGTTGCTGGTTTTGAAGCGGGGCTGGCACAGCAGACGCTGCTGGGCGTCACCGGTTCGGGCAAAACGTTCGCCATCGCCAACCTCGTCGAACACGCGCAGAAACCCACGCTGGTGATGGCGCATAACAAGACGCTGGCCGCGCAGCTTTACGGCGAGTTCAAGGAGTTCTTTCCGCACAACGCGGTGGAGTATTTCGTCAGCTACTACGATTACTACCAGCCCGAAGCCTACGTGCCGGCGAGCGATACCTACATCGAGAAGGATTCCTCGATGAACGAGCACATCGAGCAGATGCGGCTCGCAGCGACCAAGGCGCTGCTGTCGCGGCGGGATACGTTGATCGTGGCGACGGTCTCGGCGATCTATGGCCTGGGCGATCCCCAGGAGTATTTGCAGATGCGCCTGATCCTCGCGCGCGGCGAGCACACCGATCAGCGCAGTTTGATCCGGCAACTGACGCAGTTGCAGTACACGCGCGGCGACATGGAACTGCGCCGCGGCACGTATCGCGTGCGCGGCGAGATCATCGACGTGTTTCCGGCCGAGTCGGAAACCGAGGCGCTGCGCATCGAACTGTTCGACGGCGACATCGAAAACCTCTCGTTGTTCGATCCCTTGACCGGCGCGACCCTGCGCAAGGTGCCGCGTTACGTGGTCTATCCCAAGACGCACTATGCGACCACGCGGCAGAGCGTGCTCAACGCGATCGAAACGATCAAGGCGGAACTGAAGGATCGCCTGGATTACTT